>NZ_LR699114.1:615518-923277 GCF_902459475.1 Aquicella lusitana
GTTAATTTCTATGGGGAAAAAATCAATATTTTTTGTTTCACTTCCAAAGAGTGGAACCGTCTATACGTGGAATGCGGTAAGCAGCGTGACAGGTCTTAAGATACCTAATTTTCAGAAACTTAAAGGATGGAAATTTTATAATCAGGGGCGAGATTTCTCCTGCCGGAAATTATATGCCTGTGGTGATTACAACACACAAATGCTGTTACCCGATAAATTAAAGCATTATTCACGAGGATATTTTTTTGGCAGCCACATGCAGGCTTCATACCATAACATGACCGTGCTGGAAGAATCCAGGATTGATCGTATCGTCGTACTCTTGCGTGATCCTCGGGATGCATTTGTCTCATGGGTGCACCATCTACGGAAATTGGGACCCTCAGCGAGAAACTATCATTCAAAAATTTACCATATCCCCCGTGCCTATTATGACTGGTCACTGGAAAAGCAATTCGACTTTCAGATTAGAAGCTTTTTCCCCAATATCGCTAATTGGATAGAAGGCTGGCTGGATTATTATGCTTCGCCTGATCGAAAAATTGATATTTTGTTTGTCTTATATGATGAACTTAAGCGTAATCCGGTTAATTATGTCAAAAAAATTGCCGAATTCAATCAGATTAAAGATGCAGATTATTCCAAAATACCTGTTCCTGAAAACGGAAAACTGCATTTTCGTAAGGGTGAACATGAGCAATGGAAGGTCGAGTTTTCCGAAGAGAATAAACGGCTAGTCGATAACCTTCTGGGGGATAGAATAGCCCAGAGCTTTGAATTGGCAGCCCAGTCGCATCGCGGCTTTCTTAAGGGCAAAGATGAATTTAAAAAAGGGAATATGGTCGCTGCAGCTAAATCCGCGTTAGAGGCGATAAAGCAGTTTCCAAACAGCATGAACTCCTATGAATTATTTTTCCAGGCGGTTAATGCTGCAGGATTAGCCGTTTCGCAGTACCACGATCAAATTAGAATGGAATTAAATGGATTAACAATAGGTGATTATTTCCGCTATCCTAATCAGCTTGTTGCTAGCTGCCAGCAGATAGCGGAGAAACTGTAGCTATCCAAGGGGGCTTTTTCTTAACCCAATCCTTTGATACCATCTGCGGGTTTTTGTGAAGGATTTTTACAAAGATTGATAAGGAAGTTTGCCAGTCATGCTGTTTAATTCCTATGTGTTTATTTTCATCTTTCTGCCTATTGTACTGCTCGGTTTTTTATTGCTCAGAAATAAAACGCCCCTCTTGCCAATAGGATGGGTTGCACTCGCATCACTTTTTTATTACAGCTGGTGGAAGCCGCAATTTCTACTGCTACTGCTAGGTTCCATTACGATTAATCTGATTTTTGGCAAGATTCTGATTGACGGCCGCCTTTCACGGACACTGTCACGGGTGGTACTGACGTTTGGCATCATCTTCAACCTTGGTGTTCTCGCTTATTTTAAATATGCTGGTTTCCTGGTTGCTAACGTCAATGAAATCTTTGGCACCGGTTTATCTATGCCGAACATCCTCTTGCCCATTGGTATTTCCTTTATCACATTCCAGAAGATTGCTTTCCTGGTAGATGCGCATCGCGGGCTGGCACGTAATTTTACCATTCTCAACTACATTTTCTTCGTAACTTTCTTTCCGCAGCTAATTGCTGGTCCTATTGTCCATCACTCGGAGATTATGCCTCAGTTAGAAGCTGCACTACGAAGAGATTTCAAGGCCGACTTTGCGGTCGGTATTAGTATTTTCATTGTCGGTTTGTTTAAGAAAGTTGTAATTGCAGACAGTCTGGCTATTTACGCCGATGCAGGTTATGCGATGGTGAAGGCAGGGCATCCCATTGACACTGCCTCAGCCTGGATCACCGTTATCGCCTATGCGCTTCAACTTTATTATGATTTTTCCGCTTATTCGGACATGGCGGTAGGGCTTGGACGGATATTCGGCTTTCGCTTGCCGCTCAATTTCTATTCCCCTTACAAGGCAAGTTCTATCATTGATTTCTGGCGCCGCTGGCATATTACCCTGTCGCGATTCTTGCGTGATTATCTCTATATTCCGCTAGGCGGCAATCGGCATAGCACCCTTCGCCGGTATTTTAATCTCGCTATCGTCATGCTGCTCGGCGGACTTTGGCATGGAGCAAATTGGACGTTTGCCGTATGGGGCGGCGTGCATGGATTATTACTGGGGCTGAATCATGCCTGGCGGCAGTTGCCTTTTACGCGGCATCGTTTCTATCATTCAGCGCCTGTGCGCATGATCGCAATCGTATTTACCTTTCTTCTGGTGACACTGGCCTGGATTCCTTTTCGTGCTGAGACGATTGGCGAGGCGCGCATCATGCTTGCCCATTTATTCCCTTTTAATGGCGGGCCTTTGGGTCTGGAATCCTTCACCCATTTCTGGAAAGCACAATTTACGCATCGGGGTTCCTTTGAAAATTGGTTCAAACCGCATGAATTATGGCCTGCTGTGCTTTCTCCTGATTATCTTTCAACAGTGGCACGACCGGTTGGCATCCTGTTAGCAGTTAACCTGCTTGTCATCTTCCTGATGCCAAATACTTCTCAAATCTTCGGGAATTTCAGGCCTGTACTCGGCACAGAAGCACATCGCCATACGTTACGCGGTGCGCTGCAGCGCCTGGATGCGCGGGCGGCTTTCGTGCTTGCGTTTCTATTTGTACTTTCCGTATTGGGGCTGTCGCATATCAGCCCATTTCTCTACTTCCAATTTTAAAGGATAATTTGAAAGGAATTCCAGTGGCAACCAATGAATTAGAAATCAACAAAACGGATGAAGCCGTAACTATTTTTGATTCCAGCAAAGAAAACGATGCGGTTATCTCGGATCGTTATTTGAGTAAGCTTTTTTGGTACATTGCACTTTGGTTTCTCCTTCTTCTCGCTTTTGTCTGGATAATCGATCCTTATGGTGTTTCACCCTTTCAAATCCACCTACCGGGAATTAATACAAATAAACCCTTGCGTCTGGATATTGATCGGTTGATCAAACCCTATGAAGTCTGGCGTTATCAACCCAAGACCGTGTTTCTTGGGACATCTCGAATACAGCAATCTATTGATCCTTCCCTGTTCGACGGGACTGACTTTGCACCTGCTTATAATGCCGCGATACCAGCCAGCACCCTTGCCGAAAATGCTGCTCATATCGAACAATATTTGAAACTGGACCCCAATATAAAAGATATTTTTATTGAACTGTTCCTCTATAATTTTACGACCAAACAATCTGAACCCGCTCCAAAAACCTGGAAAGAATTCTTCAGCAACTATCTCTCGTTGCAGCTTAGTACTGATGCGATCATCGATTCAATCAAAACCATTTCATCTAGTCATGGTGATGGTCCAACGCCCGCTCATATAGCCAAACTTGGGTACAGAGTGCCAAGCAGCGATTATGATCCAGCGTCTACATTTAGTGATACGCTGTACACCCGCACGGTGCTTGGGTGGGATCGCGCTGCCAAACTACATTTGGAACCTAGCGCAATGGAAGCTTTAGATCGGATAGTGGCGCTTGCCCGTCGTCATGGTGTGAAACTACATATGCTACTGACACCCAATTATCCCTGGGACGATTACAGGCTGATGTCGCTCGGCTACTGGCCGCTCCTGGAAGAGTGGATGCGCAAGATGGCTTCTTATTCGGATGTTGTCAGTTTTTCGCAATATAATAAATTCCTTGAAGAGCCTCCTACGCAGACGCCAAAAATGAAATGGTGGAATGACCCAACCCATTTCAGTTTGAATATGGGCAAAGCTATGATGAATACGTATTTAGGGCACCCCGATAAGGATACGCCAGCGAACCTCATGCGACCATTAAATCCGGATACGGTCGAATCCGTGATTGCAGAGCGTCGGGCAGGGGCCTTGCGGTGGGCAGCAGCTCATCCTGATTTTGTAATGGATTTTGAAGAAGCCAAAACAATCAGTGATACCGTGAGCGGTACACTCAATGCTTCGGATATGACATTGACGGTGAATGGGCGCAAGCACCCTATTGTGCTGGGTGTGGGCTCGGTATCGATTGCGGACAAGCAGGGCGGCTTTTTGAGTGCTAGTGGCTGGGCAGCGGATGAAACGGCAAGGCGGCGTGTCAGCCAGCTCGTTGCTACAATCGGCTCTTCCGTTATCGCGCAAGGATTCCCCACGGTGAAACGGCCTGATATTAATCTCGCGCTGGGTAAGAACACTGTCTCCAGCGGCTTTAACATACAAATACCACTTGAAAGTGGGAAGGAATCGGAACCCATTCGTGTTTTCGCCTTGATGCAGGATGGACGTGCAGTGCAGCTTACTTCCGAGATTTCGTTAATCGATGGAGCGCCTCTTAGATCACTTGGTAGGGTGAAAGCGGATAAACTGGTCATCAATAACCGAGCCTATCCTATCGCCAAGGGGACGGCCGGATTAATCGAGGGTATTATACCAACGCCTTATGGTTACAGTGTAAATGGCTGGGCAGCAGACGTTAAAGCACATAGGCCGGTTGTTGCAATTATAGCAGCGATTGGTTCCGAAATTGTGGCTAAAAGCCTGCCATCTATTACTCGCGATGACATTACTGCTGTTCCCAAAACGATTCCATCCGGGTTTCTCATCAATGTACCCCTCCGTGCTGATCAGGTTAATAACCACGAGCAGATGCGATTGTACGCTTTAATGGCGGATGGTGTGGTTTCACCGTTAGTGCCGAATACGAAAGGATGAGGTTCTGCTCAAGGATTAATATAAAAACCATTATCCTTCCCCTGCGCTGCTCGCGAAGAGCTTGCTATTTCAATAATTTTTTATGCTTTTGAGGTTATTACTTTTTGCCGTTATGGATCGGAAAAGATCCCGCTGCTTTCTGCGGGAAGATGATTGAATGGCTGAGGCAGGTTGACAAAACAGTGTGATGAACCTGCCTCTTCATTTTTAGAATTAAGGCTTATGAGAATAGTCAAATGGCTGAGCTTTTAACTCATCAAAATGGTTACGAGCCCAAGCAATACAATCATCCAGTCCCTGATCCAGGGAAATGTGGTCTTCCCAGTTGAGTTCTTTACGAAGTTTGGCGCTTTCGAGGTGATAAGCCGCATCCTTTCCTAATCGTTCGCCCACTACTTCCACATGGTCATTAAAATCAACGTTCAGTTTGTTGCAAATACGCTCAACAAGATCCCGAATAGAAATCACTTCATTGGTAGAAATATGATAAGTGTCACCATTATTGCCATTTAGCATAATCTGCCATGTAGCTTCCGATACATCTTTCATGTGAATAAATGAGCGTGTAGAGACGCCTCCACCATGCAACTGAAGTTTGCGGCCTAGCATAATGAATAAAATAGTGCGGGGAATAATGCGATAAAGCTGCTGGCCGGGGCCATAGACATTTGCTGCTCGGGTTGTCACAACCGGAAATTGGTAGGCATTATAAAAGGTACGTAAACTCATGTCAGCAGCCGCACGGGAAACGGCGTAAGGGGTACTGGGGTTAAAGGGATAATTCTCATTCACAAAACCCGAGCAACTACCATACACTTCCGGAGTTGAAACATGAACATACCGCTTAAGAAAATCACACTTGCGTAATTCATCATGTAATTTTACGGTTGAGACGGCATTTGTCATAAACCAGTCGCTAGGATATTTCCAGCTCTCCGCCACCATGCTCTGCGCGGCAAAGTTAACAATGTAATCGGGCTTGACTTGATGTATCAAATCCATTATTTCAGGCAAGTGGTGATTGAGATCGAGTTTATGAAAACTAAAGTTTTGATGATCACGCCATTTGTAGGGCAGCAATGCGTTGGCTGGCTCGGATGAGCGACTGGTACCAATAATTTTGACATTTTTATCGAGCGCATAATCAATAAAGCTTGCGCCCGAAAATGAATTGCTGCCAATAACCATAAGTTTATGCATAAGACATGGCCTCTTCTTTTTTTACTACGATTAAATGTGTTTGATTAGCGTAGAGCGATAGCATAGATACAATAAAGTGGGGGCTCAGCGTTGTCATTGCAAATTTCCTTCACTTCATATTCGCAAGGCGGGGATGACACAACAATCTGTTTAACCTATCCCTGCACGCCTTTAAAAAACGGAGAGTGCAGGGATGATGGAAGTGATTCCTAGTTATTCGCCACTTCACGCAGATTACTATGTGCATCACTGCGCAATAAATCTGCTTTGTCTGTTTTTTCCCAGCTCACATTCAAGTCTTCACGACCAAAATGCCCATACGCTGCAGTTTGACGATACATCGGTTTCAATAAATCCAGCATTTTGATGATGCCGTAAGGCCGTAAATCAAAATGTTCACGGATTAATTGAATGATTTTCTCATCAGCAATCTTGCCTGTGCCGAAGGTTTCAACATGAATTGAAATGGGTTCGGCAACGCCGATTGCATAAGAAAGTTGAATTTCACAACGGTCCGCAATGCCAGCTGCAACGATATTTTTGGCTACATAACGGCAAGCATAGGCTGCGGAACGATCTACTTTGGAAGGATCTTTGCCTGAGAAACAACCGCCGCCATGACGTGCCATACCGCCATAGGTATCAACAATAATTTTGCGGCCTGTCAATCCACAGTCACCTAACGGACCGCCAATGACAAAACGCCCAGTCGGATTGACGTAGTACTGCGTATCTTTTTTCAGCAAATTTTCCGGTAAAACAGGCTTGATAATTTTTTCAATGACTGCTTCGACCAGATCATGATGAGAAATGTCCGGTGCATGCTGAGTGGAAAGCACAACTGTTTTCACGCCGACGGGTTTGCCGTTCACATAATGAAAAGTTACCTGACTTTTTGCGTCAGGACGCATCCATGGCAATGTGCCATCTTTGCGTAATTGAGCTTGTCGCTGCATCAGTCGATGTGCATAGTAAATGGGGGCGGGCATTAATGTGTCTGTTTCGTTTGTCGCATAACCAAACATGATGCCTTGATCCCCTGCGCCTTGTTCTTCAGGCGCAACCCGATCGACCCCTTGTGCAATATCAGCGGATTGCTTGCCGATAGCAGATAAAACGGCACAGGATTCCCAGTCAAAACCCATATCAGAGCTATTGTAGCCAATATCCTTGACTACGCTGCGCGTCAGATTTTCTACGTCAACCCATGCGGAGGTGGTGATTTCACCGCCTACCATGACCATGCCGGTCTTGGCATAAACTTCGCAAGCAACACGGGCACGCGGATCTTGCGTTAGCAAGGCGTCCAGCACAGCATCGGAAATTTGATCGCAGATTTTATCGGGATGGCCTTCAGATACCGATTCTGAGGTGAAGAGGAATTCTTTTTGCATGATAAGCTCCTTATTTATTTTATCCTTTGTAGTGCACAGCGCTAACGAACGTATTCCCTCACTTTTTATTTTCCTTTTTGGTGATATAACGCTAATGCCTCATTAACATCACCAAAGTATTTTATACGTCCACCTTCTAATAACAAGGCTTTATTGCAAAATTCTTTAATAAGCACATCAGAATGCGTGGCCAGGACAACAATGCTGGATTGCTCGAGTAAGGAGACCATTTTTTGCCGGGCTCGTTTCATGAAATCGGCGTCACCCGCGCCAAACACTTCATCTATTAGCAGTATATCGGGCTTGATGCTAGTTGAAATAGCAAAGGCAAGCCGCACAAACATACCACTTGAGTAAGTTCGAATCGGCATGGAGAGATAATCTCCCAAACCGCTGAAATCAGCTATTTCTGTCACTCTCCCTCTGATTTGCTCAGGCGTTAAACCCAATATTGTGCCGCGGATACTGATATTTTCTTTTCCGGTAAACTCGCTTTCAATCCCATAGCTAATATTAAACAGAGGAGAAATTTTGCCTTCTATTTTAAGATTTCCTTCGGAGGGTTCATAAATTTTTGCGAGCAGGCGCAGCAAGGTGCTTTTGCCCGAACCGTTATGTCCGATGAGCCCAATCCGGTCGCCATCTTTTAACGAAAATGAAATACTTTTTAGGGCGTTGACTACAACATGGCTTCTTTCATTTGCGTCTTCAACGACAGAGCCGCCGGTTGCCAAACGCAAAAATTGTTTTTTAAACGAACGCGCATTGACGTTATAGACAGGAAATTCGACGGAAACATTTTTTAAGTCAATTTTTGCCATGGCAGTTTTATAACCAGTAAACAATGCGGGAACGGTAGGGAACAAACATCCATAAACAAATCAATATCCCGATCACGGTAACGAGAAATACGCTGCCCAGGTTAAAAAGAGCCGGCGCTTTTCCCAACAGAGGGGCGCGTACAAGTTCGATGAATGAATAAAAAGGGTTGATTTTGACGAAGATACGTTTGGATTCAGGCAAAATATTCATGTCCCACATCACGGGAGTGAGAAAAAATATTACTTGCACCAGGCTCTTGATGATTTGTGCCATGTCACGATACCGCGCGCAAACCAGCGCAAGAATGATCCCATAGATAATGGCATTAATATAAGTGAGAGCTAAACCCGGTACCAATAACAGCGTGTAAAAATTAACTTTTACGCTATCGTAAAAAATAATAAAAATGGGAATGATGACAAGAATATTATGAAAGAAAATAATAATATTCCGAGTCGCAATGCGATGAATGTATAAACTGTATGGGAGTTTAATCTGTTTGATAATGGCTTCGGAAAGAGTGAAGCCGTCCGTCATTTCAAGAATGATGGTAGAAATGAGCGACCAGGCTAACATGCTCGCTACCAGGAACGGAAAATATTTACTGAGTTCAGTATGGAAGAGGTGAGCGTACAGGAAGCCCATGGAATAAACGGTGATAGCCATACTGAGGGTGATCCAGAAGGGCCCCAGAATCGAACGGCGATAACGCAGTTTGATATCCTGGTAGGCAAGCATCAGCCAGATTCGCCACTTTTTACATCCATCCACTACATCTTCCCAGGCCAAACGGCGTTGGCTTATTTGAGGGAAAATAACATCATCCTGTTCAGTAATTTTTCCGACAGGAAGGGAGTGATCAATTGATGTGGCTGCTAATTCTGCTTCGTTAGACATTATTTTAAAGTAGTTTTTATTTAATAAAATAAGGAGCAGAAGAATAGCATGCGGAAGCTATTGAAACAACTCTCAGCCGCCCTTTTTGATTTGAGATTGATCCCATTTTTTTTGAACAAGCTCTTGAATTTTATAACGAAATTGTTCAGGAGAAAATTGACGGGCATTTTCAACGCAGTTCTCGATGTTAAACTGTAATCGGTTGTTTTCAAAAACACTAACAGCCTCGCAGACCGCACGAACCGTTTGCTCCGAAAAGAAAACCCCCGTAGGCTTTTCCTGCGCAATGCCGCGCACAGTTTCAAGTGCCCCGCCTTTGCCCAAGGCAATGACAGGTGTGCCGCAGGCTTGCGCCTCAAGCGGCACAATGCCGAAGTCTTCCTCCGCCGCAAAAACAAAAGCCTTGGCGCGCTGCATATGATCAATGAGCACTTCATTGGGCTGGTAACCGAGCAGTTCCACATTGCTGCCGGTTTTGGCCTTGATCTTGGCGAAATCGGGGCCGTCGCCAATCACTACCAGCTTTTTATCCGGCATGGCGCTAAAGCTTTCCACGATCAAATCAATCTTTTTATAAGGCACAAGACGGGAAGCCGTCAGATAAAAATCTTCTTTTTGATGGCCGGGCATAAAGCGTGCAATGTCCACAGGCGGATGAATGACAGTGGCATCCCGGCGGTAAGTTTTACGAATGCGATTGGCGATAAAATGGGAGTTGGCGATAAAATAATCGACGCCATTTGCGCTACGCAAGTCCCATAACCGAAGCTTATGCAGAAAATAGCGAGCCAGCAGCCCCTGGGGCTTTTTATCCAGCCCGGTTTCCCGAAGGTACTGATGCTGCAAATCCCACGCATAGCGCATCGGTGAATGGACATAGCTGATATGTAGCTGGTCAGGCCCGGTAATAACGCCTTTGGCGACGGCATGCGAACTCGAAATAATGAGTTCATAACTGGAAAGATCCAGCTGCTCGATAGCAAGCGGCATGAGCGGCAAATAACTGCGATATTTTTTCCTGGCAAAAGGCAGCTTTTGTATAAAGGTCGTCTTGGCTGTTTTATGACGCAAAAAATCCCGCTGGTGAGGCTCAAGAAAATCGACCACGGCAAAGAGGTCGGCATCGGGAAAACACTGAAACAGTTCGCCCAGTACTTTTTCGGCCCCGCCAAGGGTCACTAACCAATCGCAGACAATGGCTGTTTTCATGTGACACGTCCGTAAGTATCTTCAAATCGCACAATATCATCCTCACCCAGATATTGTCCCGTCTGAACTTCAATGATGACCAGATCCGTTTTGCCAGGATTGGAGAGGCGGTGCGGCGTACCCACTGGTACAAAAGTGGATTCGTTGGTATTGAGCAGAATGGTCTGTTCACCGTTTAATACTTGTGCGGTTCCTTCTACTACCACCCAGTGTTCACTCCGGTGATGGTGCATTTGTAATGAAAGCGAAGCTTCAGGTTTGACAACGATGCGCTTGATTTTAAAGCCGTGGCCTTCTTCCAGCACCGTATACGACCCCCAGGGGCGAATCACGGTGCGATGCATCAGATAACTTTGATGGGACTTCTCTTTTAAGGTTTGCACCACCTGTTTCACATCCTGCGTGCGGTCACGATGCGTAATCAGCAGGGCATCGGGTGTGTCGATGATAGCGAGATTCTGGACGCCGATGGAGGCCACCATTCTGCTTTCGCTATGGATAAAATTATTCTGCGAATCAATCAGAATGGCATCACCTAGCACCGTATTGCCGTTCGAATCAGCCGGATGCAGCTTTTTATAGGCTTCCCACGATCCAATATCCTGCCAGCCAAACTGACAGGCAATGACAGCGATTTCCTGTGATTTTTCCATAAGCGCATAATCGATAGAAATATCAGGCTGCTCAGCAAAGCTAACTGGATCGAATTCGAAGGTATAGGGGTCTGTAGGATGCGCTCGGGATTTTTCCCAGCATTGTCTTGCAGCCTGAAGTATTTGCGGTGCGTGGTGGTTGAGCTCATTTATCAAAACACCCGCTTTGAAGCAGAACATCCCGGCATTCCACAGGTATTGGCTGGATTGAAATAAAGTGTTCGCAAGAGCAGCATCGGGTTTTTCAACAAACCGCCGGACTTGATGGCAATCCGTATGAGCGGGATAAAGATCGCCAAATTCGATATAGCCAAATCCTGTTTCAGGCGCGGTGGGCATAATGCCAAAAGTCACCATTCGGTTGTCTTTGGCAAGCGTGATCGCTTTAGCGCACTGCTTGTCAAATGCGTCCGTGTTTTCGATGAGGTGGTCAGCCGGCAAGACCAACAGAATGGCTTCCGGCCCATAATTTGCCAGGGCTTTTAAGGCAGCGAGTGTGATAGCCGGCGCAGTATTGCGGCCAAATGGTTCTAGAAGAAAACTGGTGGTAATCGGCTCGGTTAAAACTGCTTTATAATCCGCCTTGCTTTTGAGGTAATATTCCCGGTTGGTAATCGTCATCACCTCGGGCGAGCGGGAAAACCGCATAGCGCGCAAGAAAGTCTTTTGTAGCAGGGTTTCGCCATCCGGCAGTCGCATAAAGGGCTTGGGGTGCGCTTCACGTGATACGGGCCATAATCGGCTGCCCGTACCGCCTGAAAGAATCACGGGAATAAGGGTATCTTCGGGGTGGGTCATGAATAAGCCATTCCCTCTCAGGATTATTATTCGGATTGTTGCAATATTATACAGTTCTTTTAATATGAGCAAGGAGTTGAAATAAAGAAGAAGTGTATGCTGCCTAAAGGGTTACTAAAAGAATATTCCCGAACGATTGCCATGATGGTCCGTATGATGGACATGGCGACAGTGTTTTTTGCTGGCTGGCTCGCTTATCTCTTTCGCTTTAATGACGTCCGGCTGCCTTCTTCCTATCTGGGTGCGCTCCTGCTCGCGGTCGCTATGACGCCCGTTGTCTTTTCCTTCTTTAATATTTATGTTTCGATACGCGGCGCGGGCTTCCTGCGGCATCTCATCAGCCTCATTCAGGCGATGTGTGTGCTCGGATTCGTGCTTGCGGGCCTTTCCTTTTTCACTAAATCGGGCGATACCTTTTCACGCCTTTGGTTTGTCACCTGGGTGCTATTTACCCTGTTCTTTTTGATTTTATGCCGCTGTTCGCTGCTCCTCCTACTTCGTTTTATGCGTTCTCGCGGATTAAATGAACGCCGTGTCGTGATACTGGGCGCAAGCGAACTGGGCATTAAACTTGCCGAAACCGTGCAGCAGGCCTTATGGACAGGTTTTCGCATTGTAACTTTTATAGACGATGAGGCAAGCAACAAACCTGCCTTGATACACCGCATCCCTGTCATTCAGACGCCGGTTAATTTAGGCCAGCATCTGGCAGCGGAAGGGATTGATGAAATCTGGCTGGCGTTGCCGCTGAGCGACGAAGCCCGCGTAAAAGAAATTTTATATGATCTACGACATCACACGATTAATATGCGTTTTGTATTGGATATTTTCGGCCTGGATTTATTGAATCATTCCATTACCGACCTTGCAGGATTTCCGGTACTCAATATTTCTTCAACGCCGATGATGGGAATGAACAGGCTGGTGAAAGCAGTGGAAGACCGCTTGCTTGCAGCCATTATTCTGGTCTTGATCGGTCCGCTTCTTCTACTTATTGCCATTGGCGTTAAACTCAGCTCAAAAGGTCCTGTCTTTTTCAAGCAATATCGGCACGGCTGGGACGGACGTATCATCAAAGTCTATAAATTCCGCACGATGATTGAGCATGAAGAAGAAGACGGCAAGGTCACCCAAGCAACGCTTAGCGACAACCGTGTGACGGCTTTTGGCCGTTTCCTGCGCCGTACCAGCCTGGATGAATTGCCGCAATTCATCAATGTGCTGCAGGGACGTATGTCCATTGTAGGCCCGCGCCCCCATGCGGTAGCACACAACGAATTTTACAAAGATTCCATCCACACCTACATGCAGCGCCATCGGGTGAAACCGGGTATTACAGGCTGGGCACAGGTCAACGGCTGGCGCGGTGAAACGGATACGCTTGAGAAAATGCAAAAACGCGTGGAGTATGATCTTTATTACATCAATAACTGGTCACTCAGTTTCGACATGAAAATTATTTTCTTAACTTTATTGCGAGGTTTTATCGGCCGAAATGCCTATTAATACAGGGACAGTGCTTGTCGTGGGTGGAGCAGGTTATATAGGCTCCCATATGGTGCTTATGCTAAAACGCGCGGGCTTTACGCCCATCGTGCTCGACAATTTAAGCCGGGGACACCGCGAGGCCCTATCTGGCGCCAAGTTGATAGCAGGAGAGATGGCTGACCGGGATTTATTGGCGCACCTCTTTACCACGCATTCTTTTTCCGCCGTTCTGCATTTTGCTTCTTATATTGAAGTGGCAGAGTCAATGAAAAATCCGGCGAAATATTATCAAAACAATGTGGCCGCCA
This sequence comes from Aquicella lusitana, assembly GCF_902459475.1. Lineage (NCBI taxonomy): Bacteria > Pseudomonadati > Pseudomonadota > Gammaproteobacteria > Legionellales > Coxiellaceae > Aquicella > Aquicella lusitana. The sequence goes on from NZ_LR699114.1 coordinate 629,023, forward strand.
CTTTGACACTCCTCGATCTCATGATGGAGCATCAGGTTCGGCATTTTATTTTTTCCTCTACTGCTGCGGTTTATGGCGAGCCGCACTATACACCCCTCGATGAGTTACATCCGTTGCATCCTGTTAACCCTTATGGCCGCAGCAAGCGCATGGTGGAAGAAATTGTCATGGATTATGCGCGGTGTGGTCATTTGCACTATGCCATCTTGCGTTATTTTAATGCGGCAGGCGCCGATCCCGAAGGGCGTCTTGCCGAGCGGCACCATCCAGAGTCACATCTGATCCCATTGGTTTTACAGGCAGCCGCTGGTGAGCGCGACGCTATCATTGTGTATGGCAATGATTACGCTACGCCTGATGGAACGTGCATTCGTGATTATGTACACGTCACCGACCTTTGCGACGCGCACTTACTTTCGCTGCAACGATTGCTGGAAGGCGGCGAATCCCTGCTTTGCAATTTGGGGACAGGACGAGGTTATTCAGTGCAACAAGTGATTGACGCTGCACGGCTGGTGACCGGTTGCCGCATTCCTACTGTCCATGGCGATCGAAGACCAGGTGACCCGGCGATACTGGTGGCGAATGCTTCGCGTGCAATGCAGGAACTCCATTGGCAGCCTCGCTATTCAACGCTTGAAACACTGATCACACATGCGTGGCAAGCGATGCGTGTTACCGCATAGCGAAAATAATTTTTGTTTTATAAACATTGCCTTTCTTAAGCTTTCCTTAAGGTTTGAAGCGTTGCTGCCAAAACAGGAGCATGTTATATATCATTTGATACACACTTATCAGAATGGGAAAATCATATGGAGACCAGACATCAGGCAAGAGATGAAGTGAATGCCCTGCTCGGCAGCGCGGATAAAGAGTTGCAGAATAAATTGTACCATTATGTTTTTGTCCCATCTGAAACCTATATCACAGTGACCGTCGGTGTGAAAAGGGCGATTGATAAAATAGCCTATCTGGATACCGGTGTGTTGCTTGGCGAACTCATCCTTCTTCTCTCTGAAGTCCAAAAAACTGTTTCAGGATTACAAGCCAATTTAAAAGCAGCAGAATTCGCGAATTTTCAGGATAGCGCCGGTAAAATATCGGATAAATTGTCAACCTATAATAAAGAGAGCACCATCCGTGACCTGCAATCTGTTTTGCTGGAAAAAAATAAACTTTCTACGCATTGGTCAGCGCTAATTTATAATCTGCAAAAGATAATTGATAATCCGAAACGGCTTAAGCTCGACGAAAAGCAGCTGGCATTTTTTAAAGAGCTGAAAGTATGGCTTGATGGTTTTTATCTGCATTTTTGCATGCGAAGCAGACGAGAAGAATTGCAGCAAATGATTGTTAGTCCGGAAGCTGAAATGCAGAAGGAAGTGGATCACCCTGTTGTGGAAAGGAAGCTCAAAATTACAGCGGGGATGCAAAGGGCGCTGATTAAAATGGGCGATATGGATGGTAAAGAATCCTTACCGATGATTTTGTCGCTGCTTCATGATATTCGCAAGAAAGTAGTAAATGATCCGGAATTGGCAAAAACTACTGAGGCAATTGAATACAGCCTGAAAATTCTGGGTGAGGCGAATGAAACACTTTGTAAAGGCAGATTGGAACAATTAGACATATTAAAAGGATTGACGGATAAAATTGAGCCTGATTTGAAGGAGTTGGTTGAAAAAATCAAGCAAGCGCAAATAACAGAAGCTATTGCGCAGGAATGCAAAGAGTTGGCTTTTTTTCTGGAAGCACTTTATTTTCATTCCTATAAAGATAGAAACAAATTTTTTGACCCCGAAGATACAACTATCAAACAAGTCACCAGCAATAAACTGAGCAAAATGATGATCGCGGATTTTTATCACCAGGCCGCGCTTGCTATGGAAGATCTTTTGCAAACCCTGCAAAAACAGAAAGAGGTTAAGCATGACGAGGCGGAATTTAAGCAGGATGGCGAGTTATCCCCTCAGATGGAAAAGCCTGCACAGACTTTGGAACTGCATAAAGCTGAACAGGTTAGCGAGCGCAGTATCGGGTCAGACGTGAAAGTACGGCAAAATACGACTAAAGCGGATGAAATCAAAAGTGAAAAGCCAAATCCCACTTTTGATGAAGAGGCGTTTTGGACTATTCTGGATAAAGCCAGCGGAAGTGCTGATGAAATTAAAATTGAAAGTTTGCTAAATGCCATGTCGAAATATAAGCTTTCCGAAAATCAGAAAACGCACTTGCATCATTTGGAAACAAAGGTTCCCGAATTTTTTAATCAATATAAGAATAATAGATATCTTTGGCAAAAAGCGATAAGCAGTATTCCCCTGATTGGTGGCTATTTAGATCCTTACTTACAACGTTATAATGCAGATATCGCCAATCAGGCGCTTAATAACTCATCTTCCGGTGACCCAGAGACATTTCTTCAACGTTTGGCCATGGCGCGGTATCTTTTAGCTTCGCCTGAACGAAGCAGCAATGAACTCCTTAAGAAAACAAACGAGCTTCTACTTAACGCATACGTGCATCTCCATAACATCGGGCCAGGCAAGCGATTGGCAAAAGAAGAAGTACCGCCAGGTCTGTTGCTGACTTATGGAAAGTTTTCTCCAAGTACAACACACCGTGTCAAAGTCATACCGCTTGATGAGCTAGCATCCGATAACCAGGAATTAATGCGTAGAAAAATGACTCAATGAGATAGTTAGCAGGCCGGTTTCGAGCAGTTCAGCAACAACAGGGGACGGCCATTTTGCTGTAACTCTTTCATCGCACTTAATATTTATCACTCTATACCTTGTTAACCTTTTTAATCAAATTTGGGTTTATAATTTTATGACGGGTCGTCATAAAGGAGTGCGCATTGATGCGAAGTGAAAACCTGCTCACGACATTACAAAATCAATTAAATGCAATAGCAAAGGATGAGCTAAAAGGATGTACCCAGGAGTTGCAGCAAGCAAACAATGCAATTAAGGACACCTTAAAAGGCCTGCAGTTGGCAGATAAACGTAGCCATGCCTTCCTTGGAGATGATGTAGAAACACACTACCTGAAAAATTTTATAAAAAATATCATGGCACTTGTCACGCAAATTAATCAGGAAGAACAGCAGTTGGAACATGTCATGGGCCCGCAAAAGGATTTTTCATATCATCCTGACGAAATTAAAAATTTTATGGGTAAAGTTATCCTGCGTGAAATGCTTGTTAACACACTTGATAAGCTTGTGGCAGATGAGCCTGCCTTGCGGATTCAGGAAGACACCAGGCAGGCGGTCGCTGCCGAAATCCGGAAGCGATAGATCTTAATGCCTTTTTATTCAACCAGTTGTTATCTGACCATTCCCGATGTGATGCCCCTTCATGGCTATTGCTATAATTAAAATAATACAAAACGGGGTTGGAGCATATTTATGGCATTCGATAGGAGTGCGGAAGAGAAGAAAGAAAAAGTCATTGTCCATTCCTGGGATTTTGACGGTATGCTTGCTTCAGAGACTTATTACCAGGAAATGGAAAAGCTGCTGAAAAAAAAGGCCGAGTCGAACGGTCAGCTTACCGAGCAGGACTTTGAAGCGCTTGCGGAGATAATCATAAGGCACGAAGCCTATCAGGGTTTTTTTGATGACCGATTTAAGGATAAAGGCGATGCAGAGCACATATTATATGTTGGAAGTAATCGCCAGGGGCGAAAAAAAGATTTGGAAAACGGATTTAAAAAAAACGTTACGTCTTTAACCAGCTTTCCCTTTTATGCGGCGCTGGCAAAGAAACTGTCCGAGCACTATGGCTATGAAATTAAATTGGATAAATTATTGCTTGAAGATATAGCAGAAGGTAATAAACCTGGCGCAACATTTGATGAGGTTTCAAAAACATATCTGGGCCATACATTGTTGGATCCTGATAAGTCCAGAGAAACATTAACACAATCTTTAAAAATTACCGATTCATCACCCAGCGATTATACCGATGAGGAAAAGGGACTGCTGATTTATACACAAATGCACCATGCCAAAAAAAAATACGGAAAAAATAGGGAAGTAGAGTTCGACTTTGCAGATGACAGGGCGGATATTCTTGAGAAACTTGCCCAAATGTATGGTAAAGGAAACGAGCATCTTGTTCCCGTAAGATTAATGCTGTCTCAGTTTATACCTCCCGATAGAGAAAAACTGAGTGGCGAAAAAGAATTTAGTAGCCAGCCGATTGATCCACAAAATAAAGAACATAATGTTGATCCGGCACCCTTTCTGACTTATCTCGGCCTGCTGGCTAACTGTAGAGAGAAAGTGCGTACGGGTGCTCATATGATGCTCGATTTATATGACGAAGATAATTATGTCAAGGGCGATATAACATTCGGGAATTTAGGGAAAACAGTTGAGGAACATAGATTCAAGCATAATCAACAGTATAATCAGCAAAATTTCATCCGCGAGGTGATCAATCTGTTAAATCAAGTAGAAAAAAAATCAAAAGGCATTGTGGAAATGAAAGAACTGCTTGCGGGTGTGAAAGAGGAATATAAGTACAAGACGCCGGCAGATAAAATTAAGGGCTTACAGGCTATTGCCACAAAGAGGCTGAGCAAGCTTCATATGGGCAGTCAATCAGAGAAAGATAAAGGGAAGTTTAAGCTTTTTAATTTTAAGAAATCGAGGGATGAATTTAATGAAAAGTTGTATGACATACTGAAAAATATGGATGTTAACAATCCGGATGTAACACTAATATTGAAATTACAAGATGAATTACAAAAGCGATTGGAAGGAAGTCCTCGGCCAGATAAAAGGCAATAACTTGGCGCTAAGAAAGTTTGTGCAATCACTCCGTCAACAATGTGTGGTTACATGGCTTCCTGAATCAGTTTTTTCACTTCATTTGCAGCCGTTTTCCAGTTTAATCGTGTCACATATTCGTTATACGCAGACAGGGAAAGCGCTTCATATCGCATACGATCACGCATCAAGTCTACAATGTAATCACAGTAAGTTGAAACAGGCGCGTCCAGCCCAAAAGTCATGCCATTAATATTGTCTTTTACAATGGTGCCAATGCCGCCCACATAAGTGGTAAGACAAGGAACACCAAACGCATTGGCTTCGCAGAATACAATTCCGTAGGCTTCTGCACGTGAAGGCACAAAAAGAAAATGTGTTTCGGACAGCAGTGTTTGAATTTTTTGTTTTCCTTCTGGTGTGTGCTTGGAAATAAATCCCAGACATTTTACATAGGAAGGAACGGGGTTCAGGTTGGGAGGCTGATAACCTACAATGGTCAGCTCAACGGCATGCCCTGCTTCATGCAAAGCCTTTGCGACAGCGAGCACCACGTCGCCGCCTTTGCGCTCCCAGCTTTTAGCAAGAAACAGCAATTTGATTTTATCTGCAGCCCGCTTTTTTATACTTTCGCGTATTTCATCAAGATCAGGACAAGTATCTATATTCGCGCCAAAGGGAACAACTTTCACTTTTTCACGACTGATGCCATAGAGTTCTACGGCACTGCGTGCAGCCCAGTCAGATGAAAAAAGCGCGAGGCGGGCACGTGACAGGCATGCTTGTGTGATTGCGTTGCCTTGCATAATGGTATTTGCAGAATGATAGGAAAACGGCGGATAAAATCCGAGTAGTGCTGCATACACGGCATCAGTCCAGAGAATGATAGGCTGTTTGCAATCGAGATATGCAATGGGGTTAATGAGCGGCGAGACAACGGCGTCAACGCTCAGCTTTTCCAGTTGCCTTGCCACTTGTTCAGAATAATGTTTCGCTGCCACGGTATTAAAACGCGGGCTTTCCCGCTGGTCACAGACAAATTTGTTCCATGCTTGTTTGAGCTTAAACAAGGGCGGCAACTTGCGTGAGAGCGATCCAATAAAATCCACTTCGATATCGGCATTGGACAGTGCTTTTGACATGAAGCTCGGTGTGCCAGACCAGTTATGGACATCACGGGCATCAAACGTAGTGGCATAGGCAATACGCATGCTTTACTCCTTAACAGGCTGCACCAAAGGCAATTGCCAGAATTGTTTATAAAACGCAGGAATGGAAAAATTGTCGCTGACATGCTGATAGGCTTTTTCACCCAGCATGTTACGCTCCTCTTCGGAAGCGATGTAAATCTGTTTCATGGCTTCAGCAAAGGCAACAGGATCTCGGGGTTTGATTAGCGTGCCGGCATGACCAACCACTTCAGGAATGCCATGAACGCGGGTGGCAATGATCGGTAATCGTGCGACCATCGCTTCGATTAAGACACGGCCAAATGCTTCCTGCACGGAAGACAGCGCAAAACAGTCAAAGGCTTTCATGTAACGGAAGCCACCGGAGAGAAACCCTGTGAAAATGATGTCATTCTGAAGGCCATAGCTTTTGGCCTGATCTTTAAGGCGGGATTCCAATTCACCGTCCCCGATAATCACCAGCTTTGCTTTTGGCGTATAGGGTTTGATTAACGAGAAAGCGTGGATAAGGCTTTCCTGATCCTTGTTGGGTGCCAGCCGCGCGATGTTGCCGAACACAAATGCCTCATCCGGTAGTTGGAGCGCCTTTCGGGCTTCTTCACGTGACAGCAGGTTGGGTTCCGTCAACTCCATATCAATGACATTGTATAATGTCTGAATACGTTCTTTGGGCACGCTCCATAAATTTTTGCGCATATCGTCGCGCACAGCATTGGATACGCCTGCAAACAGCATGTTTTGACGTGAAAGCGAAGCAACGAGCAGTTGCCGACCCAAGGATGACATTGTTCTTAATTCATGCATGACAAAAATCATCGCAGGGATTTTGCAAAACTGTGCGACCCACATCATGACATACGTGGGCTTGTAGCGATGGCAGATGACGATTTCAAATTTTCTTTCACGACAAAAGGCGAGTAATTTTTTAATGGCGCTGATTTTTAAGGTGCGAATTTCCTTTTTGGAGAGATTGAAAAAGACAACTTCTTCTGCAATGGTCCTGTTCTTCACTTCTTCATCTGGCTTGCCAGTCAAATAAGCGACAGTGACTTGATATTTGCTTTTATCAAAGAGCCGCGTGTACTGGTTATAAATATCAATAAACTGCGTGGCATAGTTATGGCCAAGAATAAGGATGTTTTTGCGCATCAGGCGTTTTTCTCTCCGTTGGGTGTGACATTTATAGCAAGTTACGCAAAAGAGGACAAGCCGCTTGCGATTCTTGCGCCTGACTCGCCTGTGCCATTTTTATTTGTTAGGTGAATCCCTCACCCGCAGCCTCTCATCGGCATTGCGTTTGCCTCCTTGCGAGCATAGCGAAGCAATCCAGGTTTTTCGGTGCTAGTTGGACTTTGGCCATTTTACAAAATGCTCGATAATGCTGTCATCCTGAGCGAAGCGAAGGATCTCCCGATGTACAAAAGGAGATCCTTCGCTTCGCTCAGGATGACAGCTTTGTGAACGCTTTTTCTTATTTTTTTGCGGTTTATATCGAAGGAGGTCTGGATTGCTTCGCTATGCTCGCAATGACAGGTGCAGTTTCATCAGCGAATTACCTAACCTTTACAGCAACGAGGGCGAGGATAGCCATGTTTTCTAGCCTTTTATTATGATAAGATGCTGCCCACTATTTGTTTACCCAATACACCGATAATCTCTATGATGAAGATTAGTAAAGCAATTTTTCCTGTTGCGGGGCTAGGCACCCGGTTCTTGCCCGCGACTAAGGCAAACCCAAAAGAAATGCTGCCGATTGTGGATAAACCGCTTATCCAATATGCGGTGGAAGAAGCGGTAGCTGCCGGTATCACCGAGCTGATTTTTGTGACAAACAGCAGCAAGCGGGCGATCGAAGACCACTTTGATTCCAACTTCGAACTGGAAGCGACGCTGCAAGAGCGCGGCAAGCAAGAATTACTCGATATTGTGCGGGGAATTTTGCCGGAGGGAGTATCCTGCGCTTATATTCGCCAGAAATCGCCGCAAGGGCTTGGGCATGCGGTTTTATGTGCCAAGCAATTGGTGATGAACGAACCTTTTGCTGTGCTGCTGGCCGATGACTTGATCGATGGCGGATCGGTCCCTTGTCTTAAACAGATGGTAGAGCTATTCGCCGAAAAGCAGGCCAGCGTTATTGCGGTTCAAAAAATTGAACCGGAAGAAACGCGCAAGTACGGTATTGTGGACGTCGCTGCTTCAGAAGGCATGCTGATTGCCATTCAGGGCATTGTAGAAAAACCCCATCCGCAGCAAGCTCCTTCCGATCTGGGTGTAGTGGGTCGATATATTTTGACTCCCCGGATCTTTACGCTGCTTGAGAATACCAGCAAAGGCTCAGGTGGAGAAATTCAACTGACCGATGCTATTGCTGAGCTGCTTAACAATGAATCGGTTTATGCCTATCGTTTCCAGGGCAAGCGATATGATTGTGGCAGCAAGTTGGGCTATCTGGAGGCGACAGTCGCTTATGCATTAAAACATCCTGAGCTCGCGCTTGATTTCAAGCGTTCACTGGAGGCGATTATTGCATGAAACAGCTCCCGGCATTTGAGCGGCACGATGCGTTACTGTATGTTTTTGCAATTGCTGCGAGCATTTTATTGTCCAGCTGGATAGGCCATCGTGAAACCGTTATTAACACCGATGCAATCTGCTACTTACTCAGCGCCCAAATAATGGCTGAATCCGGCATCAAAGGCGCCATGCAGCTTTGCGGGCAGGCGCATTGGCCTTTTTATTCCGCATTAATTTATGGGTTTGTGCGACTCAGTCACTTGACGTATACCAGTGCGGCGCTAGTGTTAAATGGTTTCTTTTCACTGATCTCTGTCACTGCGTTTATTTTTATTGTGAAGGCATTAGGTGGATCCCGGCGAGTCATGTGGTTTGCCGCGTTTGTGATTTTATTGGCGCATGAATTCAACAGCGTGCGCGAATACATTGTACGCGACCATGGATTTTGGGCCTTTTATCTTGCTTCGATATGGCTTCTGATACATTGCTTTCGTCAGCCGCAATGGAAACGTGCGCTGACTTTTAGCATGAGCCTGTTGGTTGCGACACTGTTTCGCATTGAAGGCGCAGTTTTTCTTGTGTTGCTGCCCTTTTTAGCTTTCTTTTGTGTGCATCTTTCTTTGCGAGCGCGAGTGAGATTATTTTTCATGCTCAATGTACCGCTGCTTGCTATTTGCTTTTTATTATCCGCCTGGCTGCTATTGCACCCGCAGCAGAGCCTGGATCAGCTGGGCCGGGTCGCAGAAGTGCCTGCTCAGTTCAGACATGGGCTTACCATGATTATCGAGAAATTCGACACATCGAGAATATCACTGGCGCAATATGTGCTTCCTGGTGACGCGCTCAAAGACGCAGGCCTTATTTTATGTTTAGCGCTCGGTGCCTGGTATGTCATTAGTGTGGTGGGAAACCTTTCATGGGGATATGCATTGCTGGTGGCTTATGCCTGGCTGCGCAAAAGTACCCGTTTTGATCGCTCAGCTCTGATCGTGCTGGCGGGTTATGTTGGTATCAACATCATGGTCACGCTGGGCTTTTTGCTGGAACATTTTTTCCTGACCAAGCGCTATCTGATGGCATTTTCTCTGGTGTTGATGCTATGGGTGCCTTTTGCACTGGATGACTTGTTCCAGAAATGGCCGCATTTGCGTTCCCGTTTCGTGCTGCTGCTTGCAGGCGTCCTGATGCTGGTTTCCTCCATCGGCGGCATTATCGATTTTGGTTATTCTAAAAATTATATTCATGAGGCGGGAAGCTGGCTGGCAAAAAATGTGCCTCAAGAGGCCAGGCTTTATGCCAATGATAATCTACTCATGTATTACTCACAGCATTTTGGCTATTCCATTTTTAAAAATATGCGCCAATATTCAGATTTGAATATGATTGCGGATGATAAATGGAAGCAATACGATTATGTTGCCCTGCGGCTGGCTAAAAAGCAGGAAAAGCAAGTTGCACCTTTCGTGCAAGCCATCCATTTGAAACCTGTGCAGGTCTTTAGCAATGAACGTGGAGACCGTGTTGTTATTTATAAAATCAATTCATAGGAGCAAACGAAATTGAATATCACCGTCATTGGAGCAGGATATGTTGGTCTAGTGACAGGAGCCTGTTTTGCGGAATTAGGTAATCATGTCACATGCGTAGACGTCAACGAACAAAAAATTGCGAACCTGAAGAAAGGTATTCTGCCTATTTATGAGCCTGGCCTTGAACAGATGGTCATGTCCAATATGCAGGAAGACCGGTTGCGTTTTGCTACTTCGCTGTCATCAATTGGCATGGACCCTCACGTGATTTTCATTGCGGTTGGCACACCCAGCGATAAAGACGGGTCGGCGGACATAAAATATGTGTTGGAGGCGGCGCGCGATATTGGTAACCATATCAAACAGTATTGCGTTATCGTGGATAAATCGACCGTGCCAGTGGGTATGGCCGATCAGGTTAAACAGATTATTCAACAGGCTCTGAAACAGCGCCACCTCGACATTGATTTTGATGTGGTCAGCAATCCCGAGTTTTTGCGTGAAGGTGCTGCGATCGAGGATTTTATGCGGCCAGACCGGGTGATTGTTGGGCTTGAGTCCAATAATGCCAAAAATGTAATGCTGGATTTATACCTGCCAATTTTACGCAATCCTGAGCGCATCTATTTTATGAATGTCAAAGATGCGGAAATGACCAAGTATGCAGCAAACGCCATGCTCGCTACGCGCATATCCTTTATGAATGAAATGGCGCTACTCTGCGAACGCATGGGGGTGGATATAGAAAATGTGCGCATCGGTATTGGCTCTGATTCGCGTATTGGCAATGCTTTTCTCAATTCCGGCTGTGGTTATGGCGGCTCCTGCTTCCCCAAAGATGTGCGCGCATTGATGAAGATGGCGGAAGGACATGGCGTTCATCCGCTCATTCTGCAAGCTGTTGAAAACCGGAACTTTGCGCAGAAGCGCCTTCTTCCGGAAAAAATCATTCGTCTGTTTGGCGAAGACCTTTCCGGCGTGACAATTGGCGTGTGGGGACTTGCGTTCAAGCCTGGCACCGATGATATGCGTGAAGCTTCCTCTCTTGTCTTGATTGAAGAATGCATCAGGCGCGGAGCGCAAGTGCGGGCATACGATCCCGCTGCCATGCCTCAAGCGCGGCAAACCATGCCGGAAGAATGGTTTGCATCAGGCAAGCTTGTGCTCACTGAGCATCAGTACGATGCGTTGAATGAAGCGGATGCGCTCGCACTTGTCACCGAATGGAAACCATTCTGCTACCCGGATCTCGCCATGATGAAAAACCGCATGCGCCGCCGTATTATTCTGGATGGCCGTAATCAGTATGATCCCAAGCAAATGCACGAGAGCGGTTTTGATTACTATGGAATAGGGCGAGGCAGCCGGGAAAGGTCGGTCGACGAACGCGCGGTAGCATAGTAACCAGCACCGCAGGAAGCCTGTTAGATGATATGGTGCAGCCTTTCCTCCTCCTCATCTAGCAGCCTGAGAAAATTCGGTCTCAATGCGTGCTCTGCGTAAGAGAGAGCTTTGAATAAACCGCCAAATAATCCAAAACGATGGCCGCTGGCCGATCGAATAAGATAATCGATAGCAGCGCTTGCGAATGCAAACTGAAATGATAAGGTAGTATTCCAGGCGTTTTCGTTGCGATCATCAGCCTGATGACTGTTGGATTCAAGAATGAGTAGCAGGGTCGCGCATCCGACTACGCCACCAGTTAGAATGGATTTACCGACGGAAGATTTCCATTTTAAAGACGGGTTAAAATAAGCTGAGAGTGTTTTGAGGACAGCTTGTTTATCATACTCGTCATACCGCGATGAATCATTCTTGAAATTATGGTCAAGCGTGTTTTTCAGATGCAGATCCATACAAAAACCAGTTAGTGGTTCTTTAGTCATGGGACTAATAGGACCCAATCTTGTTATGCTTTCCAGTAGCACAGCAAGTTCATAATGATAACCATCTGATGCCAGCACGGGATAGCGCATGATATTAAGGGAGAGCGGGCAATATATAAGATCTTTATCTACGGTTAAGAGGTTGTTGTTTTCAGTCATTTATTATTCTCAAGTTAGTTTCGCACATTTTCACATCTCTTAATTGCATTTCCAAGCGTTCAATCTGGCTTTTTTGCATGAAGCTGCGCTGAGATGCCAGCATAGGCGGCATGATCAGTAAAGCTTCACCTCGAATGTCCAAAAAAGCCCGGTCACTCATCAGGGAATTGCAGATGCTTTCCGAGTAGCCAAAATGTAACGGATAATCGGTAACATCATAACTAAGGCCTTGCGAAGAAAAAATACCACGAGGGAATGCCATGATGCCGCATTTATCGCCTGGCATGCCGTACAGGGTGATGCATTCATCACGGGCATAGCGTAGAGTTTGTTGCTCAGTATGCAAAAGCAGGGGCCGCTTGTTTTTGTATTCAGTGCGTAATGAGCGAATGGCACCTTCATGATGATCGAGACGTCCGCCTGTGGCACACACCAATGTAATGCTCGCTGCTTGCTGATCGTCGCAATAGCGAATTGCTTTGACGAGATCGGTCAGGCTTTGATCGTTTGCAAGTACGACAGAATGCTGGCGACTCGCCAGCGATTGAGAATCGATAGAATCAAAGTCGCCCAATATGAGATCAGGTTGAATTCCCAAGCGGATCAGCCTGTCTGCCGCTCCATCCAGCGCTACAATAACACTGTTCATGGCAGCTTCAGTGATAATTTCCCTCACTAAAAAATTGCCGTTTGCGACAAGCAGGTAGTTTTTCATTTTAAATGACGATGTGTGTGTTAATAATTTAAAGGCAATTTTACATGAAGGAAGGGTGGGTAGGTAAATAAATTTTTATTATATTTTTCATCGGGTTATGATGATCCTAGGTGTGAGGGCGAAATGAATTTTTCACGTCGGCTTCTGCTTTATGGGTATTTTCAATGTTTTCAATCGCCTCATTAATGGCGGTTTCAATTTTTCGAGAATATTTGCCAGGAGTGTCCTGCGGGGACGTTGTTTGGTTTCCAGGGAGGCCGGAAGCTATGGCGGTATTTAAATTCTTGAGCGCATAAAGCCATTCTAAAATACTGGCTATGGATGTCGGTGAAGTCTTATTCATTTCATATTTAATATTTGCCAGACACGCTTGAATCGCATTCAATTGGTTTAAATAGACAGGATGTTTTTGCTCCAGTTTTCTGAAATCATTTTGACATTCAATAAGCGGCATTAAAAGCGAATTTCCTTTAATTCCTTCTTTATCTAACGGTATACGTTTGAATGCGTTCAACTTATTGATTTGATCCATATCGAGTTGTTTTTTATGGTTCCTTAAATCACTTTCTACAGCATCCATAGGTAAAAATTCAGTATAATCATTTAGGCTGCTGATTTTTTTAATCATGGTTGCCATGCTTTGTAATTTTTCTGCTTGTTCTTTATCTTCATTGGTCGTGGCGGCTAATTTATCCTGAACGGTTTTAGTAAGATCGTGATATAAATTCATTAACTTCATATATTCATTATTGGAAGTGCTACCAGAACGATCAGTTGTCATGGCAGGTTGCGATTTTAATTCACGCAACAAAGCTTCCCGCTCTTTTTCAATTTCGTTATAAAAAAGCTGTAATTTAGCGACTTCATTATCTATGTCGACATGGCTTTTTTGGGTTTTATCATTTGATATGGTATCAACAAGCGACCGTATTTCATTTTCATCTAGTCGAATATTTAATTCACTAAACTTTTCTGCCAATTTTAAACCCAGTTCGTCCTTGGATTTGGCATTTTCTATGGCATCATTGACGCTTTTGATCCAGGCAGTATTATCTGTCAAAATGGATATGTCATCCAACTGATCAATGTGCCGCATTAAACAGTTGCGTATTTCTGCATTTAAGAAACTTGTATTTATAGCCAGCTGGCATAAAAATGTATCACCGATAATCTTGGCAAAATTGGCGTTCATGTGTTGCGAAGAAATAAGCTCTCTTGTTCTTATTTTTGTACCGCCGTATTGCTTGTCCAGATTTAATCCAAGTTGATGTTCTGAAATAATTTCCTCGGCTTCGTCGGTAAATTTCTTTCTTAATTGCTGAGCTTGATCAACAATATCTTTGTCTCCTGCGCTTTCTCTTTTTTCGTTGGCAAGGCGTATACCTTCTCGCAAGGCAATCTTTAACATTTCTGTTCGGAACATAAACTGTTTTTCTTCCTCACCAGGCGCCACTTTTTGTTGGCTTTTTAGAAAATCTTGTATTTCCCTCGTGGACATGGGTGTCGCTTCAGCCGTTTTACGCCTTGCGGGTATAGGTGAAGTTGATCCAAGGCTTCTTCTGAGCCAATTTTCACTTCGCTGCGACATTTTTTGCTGTTCATCGAGCGTTCTTCTCACTTTTGGACTTTTGGTAAGCTGATTGACATTAATGTCCCTTGTGGGAGGAGGGGTGAGAGGTGAATGAGCGTCTTTTGATTCCGGATTGTTATCAGGGCTGAGAGTTTGAGATGCATTTAAAGTAGATTCTTTTCGCCTTTGCACTTTTGCAGCCTCATCTTCTTTGCCTTCTTTTGTTTGGAAGTCTTGCCAAACCTGTTGTACACTTTTAAAAAGATTGTCCTGTTCAAGAATATGTGCTTCCAATTCATGTTGGTCTAATACACTGACTTTTTTCCCTCTGATTACATTTAGCCCTTTGCTTACCTGGTGTCCCGGGTTTTTATTGATAAAACTTCTCAGCACTGTTGAGAATGAATATTCTCGTATGAGCGGCCCACCTTTTTTACTTAGGTCATCACCTTTATCAAGCGGTTGATTGCTGCTCTTCATTTTTTTAATTGCATTCTGGAATTGATTAGGATAGGAATCAGTTATAACAAGCGATTCTGCTATCCCATTACTGATATAGATAAGTGAAGGAGGCACTTTAGAAAAAATGTAGCAATTATTGTATTTGGCTTCTTTCAATTCATCCTCTGTGAGTGGATTCTCAAGCAGATAGATATCATTGTCTTTTGCGATTTCTTCAACCAACAAATGCTTGGTTAAATAAAGCCCTTTAAATCCTTCGTCTTCTTTGATTTTTGCCTCTATCCTGGGCCATTCATCGGTATAAAATGCACTCTCTCTGACGACTTGCCCGAAGGCGTGCAGTTCCACATCTTGGTCTGCGGTGTTTGCTATTTCAATAGACATTTTCATCCAAAATTGTTTCAGGAGATTTTCCGGATTGGTGCTCCATCCTATTCCCCATGAAATGCCATCAAATAAACTGCCAGCCAAGGAGCCTTCCAGTGTCGTTTTATTATCTGCTTGTGCGAGTAGGCCCGCATAGCGTTGGTTGATTTTAGACCACAACACAACGCCGCCTTTTATTTCGTTGCCAAGTTCATTTTTTCTGAAGGCATCAAATTTGACAAGACATGCCATGACATTATTTAAGGCACGTTGAAAACTATTAAGCGCATCCACTGAACCTTGTGTATCAGATACTTCTTTTAACGCATTGGAAAATATCTCGACCTCTTTTGTAATTTCAGCTGCAAATAGTTGGATGCTTTTCAGGTGATTTTCTTTGGATGCTAATTGTGATTCAAGCTCATGAATATTGTTTAGCAAAGCACTTCTTTCAACTTCATTTAAATTTTTCGGATCTGTTTCTTTCATTTTTCTCAATTGTGATTCTAGTTTTTTTACCTCTATGTCATTATCAATGACCAGGTTTTCCAGTCTTGATAGAAAAGTTTTTTTAGAATTGGTCCAGCCTTCTTCATTAAAAGAACCAAATTTAGATGGGGTTGGCACCATGCTCCTCTCCGCCTAATTTTTGGATTTTTATTATTTTGTTAAATAACTGTTTTAAGTATAGTTGACGGTTTTTAGTTCTATATTGTTGCGCTTTTTTCTTTATTTTTGATTGGATTAGACGGCAAGGCCGGGGTCTTGATTGGTGTGAATAGGAGAGTTTTTAATAACCTTTTGAATATTAATGCATTTTAAAGCGCCTGCTACTTGCGTGTACAAGCTTGTTTTATTAAGCATTAATATTGCATTAACAATCCTCTGGTATATTTTTGCAGATCAATTTTAATAACTTACTGATAAAAATCATGCAATCACACAAAACCAACCTAAAACTGACAGCTAGCGAATCCAGGCTGGACTTGACTTCAAGAAGTAAAAAAGGCCGTTCCATTATTGTTTCAGATCACGATCCTGACCTTCAGGCTGAACTGGTGCATCGGGTTTCCGAAAGTGAAAAACGCGAAATAATGAAAGCGTGCCCGGGCTTCAGTGAAAAGAATTTTATTCGTGACGATAAAGTGGAGTCAGCACCTTTTAAGGTCGTATTGGGTGAGGGTACCTACGCTAAAGTTGTGTTAGGAAGGTTGTTGGCAAGTGAAGAAACACCGCAGTTAAATAATAATAAAGATTACAAACGTTTTATTGCCGTGCGGAAGGTTAAGTCAAGTTCTGCTTTGTTAGAAACGACCGAACAGGATCGTAAAAATGTTTTAGAAATGGCTGAGAAGGAATTGGAATTGCATGAAAAACTTAAATCTTCCAAGGCACTGGCGGCAGATTTGCCTATCGTGCTTTTTGCCAGCCACAAGAAAAACAAACGTGAAGAAGACCAGATTTATCAGGCGCTGCCATTAGCTGATTTTGGTAATGGAATAAAATTGATAAAGTCCATCCGCAAATCATCGCTAACAAATGATGAAAAGAACACGGATTTTATATTAAATCGCTTGTTAGAGAGGTTTGTGCATTACATGCAATCAGTTGTTTTATTGTCGACCTTAAACCGGAAAATTTGTTGCTCAAGAGTAGCGGAGAATTACAGTTAACAGACTTGGGAGCCGCTACTTATTATCACAATGGTCCTGAACAAGCTCCCCTGTCACCATCAAATTTCTCAGACAAAGGTTATCTGCATCCCATCTCCTTATATGAAATCGCGAAGCAAAAGAGAGTCCCGGATTTGAGCCGGTTAGTACGCGACAGATTAAACGACCACTTTGCGTTAGCCCTTACCATCTTGCAACTCTGCCATCCTGACTTGCAGGAATTTGTAGTTCGTCGAATGATAAGGAACACAAGGAATTTTGAGAGACGATATGAGGATGCGGATGCACATTATCAGGATGTGGTGTCTGACTATACTAATATTATTGATGAGCTGAAAAAACTGGATAGTTTTAACAAACTTCACCCAGATTTGGCCGGGTTTCTACTTCAATTGCTTAATCTCGATTATCACAGTATTCAACCATTAAATGACATGGCCAATGGTTGTCAGAATTATTTCGCTGTCGGTAGTGAAGATGAAGAAGAGGCAAGACAATTATTTAGCAGAATGCTTTCTTCTCAGGCCAACACTAAGCAACCCGTACAAGATAAAAAATTATCATTGAGTTCACCCGTTTTGCTCGGCGGTTATGTCGGTACAGTGGCTGAAGAAACTAAAGTCACGTCTACCGCATTACCCATCATTCAGCTAGGCCATAAAAAAGAAAAGCTGCTGCAATCTGAGGAAGATATATCAGAAATTAAGGCTGATCCGCATTCAGATCTGAGCCAATCTCGTTTTACTTCCACCGCGCTGATCGATAAGTTGAGCAGGATTATTCATGCTGATAACTATTGGCAGGCCAAATCGTCCGCTTCTAAAAATAAAAAATTCATGCCTGCGCTGAATGAAATGAAGCAGATTCTTCAAGCATTAGATGATTTTCAAAGCGAAAACGAAATCCTGGCCGCTTTGGCGAAAGTCGTTTCTACGAATAAGAATCATGGCGTCAGTGCTTTCAATTTATTTCCTTCCTGCGCGCCGCTCTCTCCCCAAAAAATCCTTTTCCAGGCCATAAAAAAACTGGCTACTGATGTTCATCATCAAAAGTCATTAATAGACCTGGAAATGCTTCATGAGGCGGCAACAGGGATGGAGAAGAATGAAAATCTTTCGGGCAGACGGAAGGTGCCTAACCTGCAAAATTAACAATCGCATAAACCCTGTCACTAGCCACAGGGTTTTTATCCCTACTTGCATTAATCGGCGGCATCCTATACATTAACTCCCGATCTGACCCTCGGCAGGGCAGAGACATGACGTAATATTGTTAAAGAGTTGCCGCCCTGTGTGGCTTTAGGACTTGATCATGAGACAAGTACCGCATTATCTCCTTATCGGCAATGGCCGTGTAGCACGTCATCTGCGTCATTATTTTTCCCAGCTTAATATCAGCTTTGATCACTGGCATCGCCATGAGCCGATCGCAAGGCTCGAGCAACTGCGTGATCGTGCTTCGCACATTCTGTTATTAATCAAGGACAGTGCGATTGACGCATTTATTCTTCAACACTTGGCAGATACCTCCGCTTTAAAAATCCATTTCTCCGGGTGTCTTGTGAGCCCGCTTGCCTGCGGCGCTCATCCCTTAATGACTTTCAATACAAGTCTCTATAGTTTGGAACAATATCATCAGATTCCGTTTGTCATTGACCATGATGCACCTGATTTTACAGAGTTGTTGCCGGGCATTCCAAATCAACATGTGAGGCTCCATACTTCCCTGAAATCCAAGTATCATGCGTTTTGTGTATTGAGCGGTAACTTTAGTTCACTGTTGTGGCAAAAGTTGTTTCAAGCTTTTGAGAAAGAATTAAATCTGCCTGCTTTGATTGCGCACCCTTATCTTTTTCAGCAAATGCACAACTTGGTCAGTGACCCTGCCAGTGCGCTTTCCGGTCCGTTAACACGCAATGATATTGATACCATCGAAAAAAACCTCGCTGCATTGGCGTCAGATCCTTTTCAGGAGGTATATAAAAGTTTTGTCCATTGTTTCCAGCAATTGAAAGAGCGAGGGTCGATATGAACGTTTTGGATTTTTATACCAAGAAACAAAAGGGCGATAAAATCAGCATGATTACTTGTTATGATTATACCAGCGCCCGTCTTTTGGCGGAGACGCCGGTGGATTGTTTACTGGTAGGCGATAGTGTTGCCATGACGATGCACGGTTACAAAGATACACTCTCAGCAACGCTTGAGATGATGTGCTTTCATACCTCGGCAGTGAGTCGCGGCGCGGGGAATAAATTTATTGTCGGCGATATGCCGTTTTTAAGCTATCGAAAATCACTCAGCAAAAATGTAACGGCTGCGCAGGTATTGATGCAGGCAGGAGCGCATGCTGTCAAACTGGAATGTGCTGCAGGCAATGCAAAACTGGTCCGTCATTTGACGGAATCGGGCATCCCTGTGATGGGTCATTTGGGGCTTACCCCGCAATCGGTTTATGCGCTTGGCGGCTACAAGGTGCAAGGCAAAACACAGGAAAGCGCAGCACGGTTAAAAGAAGACGCACTGATTTTGCAGGAAGCGGGCTGTTTTGCCATTGTGCTTGAATGTGTCCCTGCACCACTTGCAAAAACTGTCACGCAGCAGCTTTCTGTTCCCACCATAGGCATTGGTGCAGGCCCAGATACCGATGGTCAAGTACTCGTCTTTCAGGACCTGCTCGGTTTGAATCAGGATTTTAAGCCCAAATTTGTTAAAGCGTTTGTCAATGGTTACGAGCAATTAAAGCAAGGTATTGAAACCTATATCAGTGCAGTGAAATCAGGGGAGTTTCCGCAGCATGAACATTGTTTCGAAAATTGATGCCTGGCAAGCAATACGTAAAGCTTGCGCGGGCAAAACAATTGGTTTTGTTCCCACGATGGGGCATTTGCACGCAGGCCATTTGAGCCTGTGTGAGCGTTCCCGCAGAGAGAATGAAATTACGGTGGTCAGTATTTTTGTTAATCCAACGCAATTTAATCAAGCGAGTGATTTCGATCTTTATCCTCGCACCCTGGAACAGGACACTGCCATTCTCGCTTCACAGCAGGTGGATTATCTGCTGCTGCCGGATGCAGAATCATTATATCCAGACCATTACCAGATCCAGCTCACTGAAACTGAAATGAGCAGGGAACTGGAAGGTGAATACCGCCCTGGACATTTTAACGGTATGTTGACTGTCGTGTTGAAACTCCTGAATCTGGTGCAACCGGCGCGTGCGTATTTTGGCGAAAAGGATTACCAGCAATTGCTGCTCGTTAAAAAAATGGCGGCCGCGCTTTTTTTACCTGTCGACATTGTTCCGTGTGAGACCATCCGGGCTGAAGACGGGCTCGCTTTAAGTTCACGTAATTCCAGGCTCAACACAGAGCAGCGGCAAAAGGCGGCGCATTTTCCACAATTATTGCAAAGCCACCAGCCGGTCGAGCATATAGCAGAGCAGCTCAAGGCCTTGGGTTTTAAGGTCGATTATATTGTGGAGAAATGGCAGCGACGTTTAGGCGCTGTCTGGCTGGATGATGTGCGTCTCATTGATAACATTTCTATTCATAAATAAGGAGCGCTTTCTTTTATGCTGATCACCGTACTGAAATCGAAAATTGCTTATGCTACTATCACGCAGAAAGAATTATTTTATGTGGGCTCCATTACCATTGACGAAGACATCATGAAGCGGGCCAACATTCGTGAAAATGAAAAAGTCCAGGTAGTGAACTTAAATAACGGCGAGCGCCTGGAAACGTATGCGATTAAAGGGAAAGCAGGTAGCCGCATTTTTAGTTTAAATGGCGCTGCCGCCAGAAAAGCGGAAATTGGCGATAAAATTTTTATCATTTCCTACGCGCACATTGACGCATCTGAATCGCTCGAACCCGTCATTGTAGATCTGGAACATTAAGGAGAAGAAGATGCTGTTGTGCCTGGATGTTGGCAATACTCATATTTTGGGCGGTATATTTGACGAAGATAAACTGATCGCGCGCTTTCGTTACGCGACACATTTGATTGGAACCGCAGACCAGTTCGGTATTTTTTTGCTGAATATCCTCCAGGCTAAAAAAATAGCGCCGGAAAATATCCATGCCACAGCGATTAGTTCGGTTGTGCCCAGTTGCGACTACACGCTACGCCATACGTTTTCACTTTATTTCGACACGTCGATTTTTATGTTGCAAGCAGGCGTGAAAACAGGATTGAACATTAAATATAAAAACCCAAATGAAGTGGGCGCTGATCGTATCGCAAATGCCATTGGTGCTGTTAATGCTTTTCCAAATAAAAACCTGATCATCATCGATATGGGCACAGCGACGACGCTTTGCGCCGTCACTAAAAAACGGGATTACCTGGGTGGCACCATCCTGCCGGGCATGCGGCTTGGCATGGAGTCATTAAAACTGAATACAGCGAAATTAATGGAAGTGGATATAGAAGCAGCAACGGCTTATTTGGGGCGATCCACGCGTGAAAGCATTCAGGCGGGATTGTATTATGGTCAGTTGGGCGCGCTTAAGGAAATCATTGCCGGCTACAAACGCGAAGTTTTTGCTGATGAGCCGGTAATGGTCATCGGAACAGGCGGGTTCGCGCAGTTATATAAAGACAAATCATTATTTGATGTGATTCTGCCTGATCTGGTCCTGCAGGGACTGGGTAAGGCATATGAGCTGTCTTTGCAAAATGGAGAAAAGTAATTGAGCAATCAAGCACAACTTCTTTTTGCTACCGCACCCAAAGGTCTTGAACTGCTTCTCGTAGACGAACTACGTGCATTAGGTGCCAAAGACGTAAAGGAAAAACGGGCGGGAGTTGCTTTCACAGGCGACTTGTCATTGGCTTATAAGGCTTGTTTATGGTCACGACTCGCAAACCGCATTTTGCTGCCGCTTGCCACTTTCCCTGCTGCCACACCCGAGGCTTTATACGCTGGCGTGCAAACGATTAACTGGGAAGAGCATATCGATCCCGAAGGAACACTGGCGGTGCATTTTGTCAGCGCGCAATCTGCTATTACCCATTCGTTGTTCGGTGCGCAAAAAGTCAAAGATGCCATTGTGGATCAGTTTCGCGAAAAATTTGGTGTTCGTCCCAGTGTAGCACGCGAAGCGCCGCAGGTCAGTGTGTATGTGTATTTACATCGAGACCAGGCGGCTATCAGTCTGGACTTATCCGGCGAGAGTTTGCATAAGCGGGACTATCGCGTGAGTGGAGGGGAAGCCCCGCTGAAAGAAAACCTGGCAGCTGCCATTCTGCTGCGATCCGGCTGGGAAACAATAGTAAAAGAAAAGGGAACATTGCTGGATCCCATGTGCGGCTCGGGAACCCTGTTAATTGAAGCCGCACTGATTGCAGGTAATATTGCGCCTGGCTTGCTGCGGCATTATTTTGGGTTTCTGGGCTGGAAAAAGCATGTGCCTGCGCGCTGGGAAACATTGGTCGCGGAAGCTGAAAAAGCACGCCAAGAGGGTATGGCAAACTTGCCAGTGATAGTGGGTTACGACCATGATCCTCAGGCCATCAAATCAGCGTTTGAAAATATTGAACGCGCCGGTTTGCGTGGAAAAGTGCATGTGGAAAAGCGTGAGTTGGCTGCTTTTGTGCCCAAACCCAATGCAAAACCGGGGCTGGTGGTGGTGAATCCACCCTATGGCGAACGGCTGGGTGAAGTTGAGGAATTAAAAACATTGTATGCCCTGCTGGGCGAACGATTGAAGCAGCATTTTGAAGGTTGGCACGCTGCGCTTTTTACTGGAAATCCTGAGTTGGGTAAGCAGATGGGTTTGCGATCCCGACGTTCCTATGCTTTTTTTAATGGTGCTTTGCCCTGCCGATTATTTCTCTTCGATATAGAACCTGAGTGGTTTGTGGATAACAGTCCTGAAGCAGAAAATGTACGCCGCATCCGTCAGGCAAAGCGCGCAATCACGGAAAAAGATCAGCAGGCAGTGTCCATGTTCGCTAATCGTCTGCGTAAAAACCTTAAGCATTTAAAGCGTCAGGCGAAGCGACAAGGGCTAACATCGTACCGTGTTTATGATGCAGATATCCCTGAATATGCGTTTGTGATTGACTTGAATGTCGACTCGGCTGAGGTGCGGGAATATGAAGCACCACGATTTATTGATGCAGAAAAAACTATACAAAAGCGTCAGGCGGTGCTGGCGCTTTTGCCGGAACTCTTGGAATTGCCGCCTGCGCGCATTTTCTTTCATGAACAATTATTGCGAAAGAAAAAATAGCAGTCGTTTTTTTTGCCTTAACGGAAAATGAAAAAAACCGCACCTGCGAGACAGCAACCTGCCCACAGAAAATTCCAGTTGAGCGGTTGGCGCATGTATAAAATCGCGAAGGGTACAAAAACAGCCAGCGTGATGACTTCCTGCAGAATTTTAAGCTGAGCCAGGCTCAAGTGCGCGGCGTTAAAGCCAATGCGATTGGCAGGCACCTGAAATACGTATTCAAAAAGCGCTATGCTCCAGCTCGCCAGAATAGCGATCCAAAGGGCTTTATGGCTTGCCTCTTTGAGATGCGCATACCATGCAAAAGTCATGAATGTATTGGATAGGCCCAGCAAAAACAGGGTTTTTAAAAAAGGATGCACAATTTAAACTCGTCCGCGATCAATGAATGCCAGATTGGCTAATTAGTATACCGAGCGAGTTTGTTCTGTTCAATAAATAGTAGTTATGTGGTTAATAAATGTGTCCCTAAACCCTTCAAGGGTTTGTTGGGTCCTGCGAACAAGTCGCGTGACGGGAGAGGGCAAAGGCAGTAACCTATTCGGCTAGGACCCAATGCGCTGCCAGACTTCATAAACCTCGCCTTGTTGTGCGGTGAAACTGGTTGGTCGGGGCTTGTCTGGGAAAGCAAAATTCAATTTCAGAATGTCGTGATCCAGCTCGTAAATACCTTTGAATGCTTTGCCTTTATAAGGGCCTTCGTCCGGAATCAGATCAATCGTATGTGGGGTTGCGGTGGCATCGACCACAATTTTTCCCGTTTTGCTTTTTGGAAAACCACCCATGAAATTGGGGAAAGTCAGGTCGGCATTTTCTATATAAAAACGGTTGTCAGCTGTAATGTTGTAGCGGAATTCGCGAAAGATGGAGTCTGCTAGCCACTTCGTATTGAGCTGGCAGGCAATTACTTTCCAATTGCCTTTGAGGCCTGTATCAATCTGTTGTTCTGACCAGGCAACACTCGAAGCTGTCAGGATAAATAGGGTCAAAACAAGTTGGCCGAAGAAACTTTTTATGTGCATACGCATCATTTTTTTCTCCTCAATCAATCTTCATGAGCATTTAGAAATAGTATAAAACATTCTGGTTTTTTAAGATAATATTATTATAAATCAATAACATAAAGTCACCCAAACATTAAGCGAGCCGATGCACAGTTAAATAAACACCCTCTATTATTCTGATGTCTTCGCTGGCTTGCCTGTTACATCAGTTAGGATGGTTGAAAAAAGTTTGTCCATTTGCATAAAAACAGCTTTATTTTTTTTAATGCCATAGCGTTTTGCGATGGCGCTTGGGGCGAGATAGGCCAGGTGAGTCATACCATCCGATGTGCGCCAGGCGAGTATTTTAAGCGGTAAATCGAGGCCAATCAGCGGGTTTTCCTGTAGCAGCAGCGTGCCTGCTTTAGGGTTGCCAAAAATAAGCATTTCCTCATCAGGCAGCATCAGGCCGGCTTTGTTTGCATCCTTACTGAAATTAATTCTGGCAAAAATGATCACGCCTTTTTTAGACAATCGTTCGCTGATGCGGTCAAGGGTTTCAGTGACCGAATAAGGACTTTGATAACGGATAACTGAATCTGAATGCGCAAGATCGCGTTCAGAATTAACAGCAAAAGAAGCAAGCGGCAGCAAACATAAAGCGGATGCAGTTATTAGCATGATAGAAATGAGCCATCTTTTTTTCATAAATCCTCCTCAGGGCGAACGGTTAGAAGTTTTGTCGTGTACAGAGTAAATCCTCCTAAAAAATCCTATAATTTGTTCGAATGTTGATGGGATTGCTCCATCGCATGGATGGCTTGCTTAATATTTTTACGCAAGCGGCTCGTGCCAAACAAGCCCGTTTTCATCGTTTTTAAACTACTTCGAAGCGACTGGGTCAGCATGGCTACATCAGATATCTCATCAGTATAATTAAGTATTTTTTGGATGCAGTCGAGCCTATCATCTGAGCCGGCTCGATCGGGTTTTGCAATCGTTTCAGGAAGCAATGTAGATTGAATATAAGATTTAATGGCCTGTCGTATGTTGTTTCTTAAGCAGCTCAACTTGTCGAGCTGATCAGTCATTTTTAAACGGTGCATAATGCGATTATAAGACTGCATATGTACGGGATAAGGTCCTGTTTCAATTGCATGGGTGAGGTTAGCTAGGCGTAATTGGAATGCCGGTATTTCTGATTTAAAACGTGCATTTAGCGTGACAAGATTATCAAGTGTTATTTCACGGCGGTTCTGTTTATTTAAAATAACGTCAATATCTCTGAACAATTCGTAAAGCTCACGGATCATTGTGCGATGATTAGATTTTTCTGAAGTTGGATCAAAGTTAAGGAACCAGCTGTTTTTTTCGACGACGTCCAGCATATCAAGCATGGTGTTGAGATGGCCGACGAACTCAGTCAGTATGGACTGTGTTCGTTGTTTAACGGCTTCCTTATCCTGGTTTTTAAGATCATTGAATGCCTGAATCCCGATTGTTTCGATCAATTCATTCAAGGCATAGAGTGAAGAAGGGATATGATCCATCGTATTATCTATCACTTCCTGAATGCAATCTAGAATGTTTTTTTCTTGCACCCGAATTTTTTTTAAAGCCTCGCGAGCAGCCATGGCTTGCATATGCGCTGACTGAACGTCGGTGGTTTCATTAGGCGGTAGGGTTCGCAATTTTCTTTCCAGATATATTGCATCAAATAAATCGATCGCCCATTGTGATGAACCACGTGAGCTTTTTTTATAAGCTGTCAGGCATCTTAAAATCATTTTAATTTTGGTTTGCTCATTTATTTGCAAGTCATTGATATTGTGAAACAGGTTTTCAAATTCTGGTTGATAGTTTTTTTCAGTCGATTTTTCTATTTCATCCGGTTTTCTAATCTCTGATCGCCAAACAAGTCCCAGCACTAGCCCGAGGGAAAAGCGATCTGATGCTTCGTCCATCTTGCCCGTCATGCCAATCGCCTCAGGGGGTGCATATTTGCGCGAACCGCAATAGTGATGGTCATCCTTGTTTGCTTTTCGCCCTAGGCCGTAATCAATGATGTAGACTTCGCACGTCTCTGGGTCAACGAGAATATTTTCCGGTTTGATATCCCGATGAATCAGTCCAAAATCATGGACCTGTTCCTGCAAGGCGCGCAATAAGTTAATGGAAAGCAGCAGACGTTTTTCGGTCGAAAGCGGATTGATCTCCGCTTGATCACTGGCTAAAAGCCTAATCAATGTTTCGCCTTCAAATCTACGCATGACCAGGTAGGAAGTAGCCGACTGATTTTCTTTTTCGATAACGGTAATGTATTTGGCATGTAAATGAGCAGCCATCCTGGACAATTCGGCTTCTTTTAAAGCCTCCTCAAGAGACTCTTTATCGGGGTGCTGCTGGATTTTGGTCACGCGCTGTTTGTTCGTTTTATAGTGAAAGCCCTGGTCTTTTAGCGGCGCTAATGTTCCCAAAACTTCATACACACCACCGTAATTACCTGAACCCAGACAACGATCACCGAGAACACTATAGCGTGCCTCCGTGCGATGGGTTGAAGAATTAATCTTTTGCCGGTAGATGAGCGTATGGGTTAAGCGGATGCGGTATTCAATTTTTTTATTGTCAAGCGTGTCCAGTATGAGCGGGTATTCTGTACCCGTATTCATTTCCAATATATGATTTTTTTTTAAATGCTCAGCCAGGTGCTCGAGCACTAAGGCCGATTCATGATTCAGATGAGTAGGGTCAATAAGGATTTCACGCATCATGCTTGTGCTGCCTTATGTTTTTAGGATCTAATACAGAACCTTGGCAAAAAATTATAACATAGGCAGTTTGTTCTAGCGTAAATATTGGAGAAGCGGAATAAGCGACACAACAAGAATAAGTGCGATCAGGGGCGCAATGGGTATTAAAAGAAAAATAGCTGCCATCGGCAGTTTTTCGAAAACCCGCTTGGCGCACACAACAATGACGAATAAATATAATAAGGCCAGAATAATGCCGGCAAGCAGCCAGTTTTCACCGCGATGTATATAAAACATGGCGACACAGAATGTGGCGATATAAAAAGAAATTAGCGACTCAAGCGTGATTTTAACAAAAGGTTTCCAGGAAACGGTACTGGTCTGTTCATGCTGGTTTATTCGGCTCATCATCTTATCTTAGTGCCATTGTTTGAATAGTTATTCATTATATATCATGCCATGTATGGAGTCATTAAACGGGTTTGCACTTTAGTTTAGGATAGTTTTCCTGAACGAGGTTGAATACCTGCTTCATCAGTTCGCCTATATGGTCATTCTTGGCGTCGACAGCGCTATTAAAAACAGCAGAAATAATCACGCCATTGCAAGGCGTGTAGAGATAGATTGCCCTATAACCCAGGGTTTCTCCTTCGTAATACCAATATCTTCCCATATGCTTATCGAAGCCCTGCGCAACACCCAGACCGAATGCGCGTGGATCCGTCGATGTTGTTTCCTTGACTGGTTTGCCTGTTTGCTCGGAGACTATTTGTTTCAGCTTAGTTTGCTGTGCTTCGTCCAGGATGACGTGTTCAGTAAACAGGGCTTTTACCCATTTGATAATATCTTCAGTATTGGAAACAGCACCGCCTGCAGCCGCAGCCCAGGACAGATTATTATTTTGTAAATTTTGGCCAACGAAATTGGGGCTGTCATACTGATTATAGTTATAGCCGTGAGCAAGTCTGGACTGAATGGCTATTTCGGTAGCCGGTACAGGATAGAAAGTATTCTCCAAGCCAGCTTTGTTGATTGTTCTCTCATTTAATTCCTGGGTGAAGCTGTGTTCAGTTATTTTTTCTACAATCATGGAGGCCAGTATATAACCTGTATTCGTATAAAAATAACCCTGTCTCAAAGGAGGGGAAAGCTCACCTTTTGGGTAGACATAGCTGACTAATTCCTCACTTTTCCATCTCCTCAAGGGTTGATGGAATTCATCAACATTCCATAAGGGCGTATCGGAATAGTTAGGCAGGCAACTGGTCATGTTGAGGAGGGACTTAATAGAGATCTGGGGCCATTTGCTATACTGAGGCAACCATTTTTCCAGCGTATCATCGATGCTTAATTTTTTTTCTTTTTCGAGCTGCAGAATAATGGCCGCCGTAAATGATTTGGTAATGCTGCCAATCTGAAAAAGTGTATTGGCAGTGATGTCACGGCCCGTTTGGTCATCATGCGCCGTCCGTCCAACATAATAATTTTTGATGTCTTCACCGGGGATATAAATGGAGAGCGCACCGCCCGAAAAATATTCCTTATCTTTATATCGATTATAATGTTCTACCAAACTTTTCTGTGCTTTTTCATTAAAACTGACATCCGTGTTTTGAGCATGGCTGGCAAGTGAAAAGCAAAACAAGGCTCCCATGACGATGCTGCGTATATAAAACATAATCCGCCTCCCTGTGGTCTTGGCATTAGCATATCATAAGAAGGTAGTTTTTGCGCGCAGGAAAATATTGCCATACTGTGTTTTTAGGCTTAAGCTGAGTGACTTTAAATGGATCAAATAACAGGATGCGAGCATGAAGCAATTAACGATTATTATGCTGGGGATTGGCATGTTGTGCACCAATGCTTATGCGCAAAGTAATACCAGCACAACACTACCGGCAACCAGCCAGCAAACAGAGGTACAGTCACCTGCGATGAAAAATAAAACTGAAGGCGAAACTTTTTTAGCTGCAAATAAAACCAAACCAGGCGTTGTTACCTTGCCTGATGGGTTGCAATATAAAATCATTACCGAAGGGACGGGGCCTAAACCCACAGCCAATGATGTTGTAACAGTGCATTATGCGGGCAGGCTTATTAATGGGAAGGAATTCGACAGTTCTTATAAACGAGGCGAGCCAGCCAGTTTTCCTGTATCCGCCGTGATTCCGGGCTGGGTCGAAGCACTTCAACTGATGAAAGTAGGCTCCAAGTGGGAATTATATATTCCAGCCCATCTGGCTTATGGCGAACGCGGCGCTCCACCTGATATTGGACCGAACCAGACGTTAATATTTGAAGTGCAATTGATTGATATTAAAAAGCAGTAGCTAAAGTACGTTTGAGTAAATAATCCCGTCATGCCAGCCAACATCGGGCATGACGGTTCACTTCAAAAACCATACGGCCTAATTTCGAGCGTTGAGTGTACTTCTCTTACATTCGGTACCGATCGCGCGAGTGAAACAGCCGTTCTTGCCTGATTAGGATTAGACACATAGCCGTCAAGCGTAACAACGCGTTCAGAAGTTGAAACATAAATAGGTTGATAGGCGAGGCAGCGGTCATTATTTAATTTGTATACGACGGCTGAAGTGATATCATCGTCCGTACAACTGCTGCAAATGGGGTGCCGAGTGGACGCGCACGATACACAAAATGCGAATAACACAATGAGTATCACGTGCTTTAAGTATTTTGTTTTCTCCATACAAGCCTCTCCTCTATCTATTTTTTTTAATAAGGCCGGATAATCACTTTGGTCCCTAGATAACGATTCGAAGCCTTGGGCTTTTCTACGAAATGATAGCGTAGCCACTTTGCATCATCGAGGTGAACACGCACGCAGCCATGACTGACATTATCAAAGCTAACATCTGTTGAGCCATGCAATGCCTGGTTACCGCTAAAAAACATGCAATAAGGCATTGGTGCACCGCCTCCGGGTAAGGGATATTTGCTTGAAACGCAACTGCCGTCGCCCAAGGAGTAAATTCTGAAATGACCCACTTTAGTGCGGCAATCACGATCGATATCACGGCACCAGTCATCCCCTGCGGTCGCTATTCCCCAGCGTATTAATTTACCTTTTGGATTATATGCACCCCACACATGACGTTGGGGATCAACAACAATCGCTTTTTCTCCTACAGGTCGAATAAACTCGGGAAGTGGTGCATCCTGGGTGGCATAAGGCGATCCACTTATTTCAAGAATCTGGGCATAGGAATAGAGCGGCGATAAAAAAACAAGGCGGATGCGATCGCCATCCATTTTGCTGGCATATGACATCACTCCTTCTCTTATTTACTATTATTTTAGCCTAAATCGTTGTTGCCATGGGATTTTCATGGGTATCATGATGAAATAAATAAAAATTGTGTAACAACGCCTCTGTTGCATTAGGCATTGCAAAAAACAAGTAAGCATCAAATAGTGTATTTCAGTAGAAATTGACGTCAGATGCTAATTTTGTTAGGGTGAAGCAGTTTTTTGCTCAGGTGAAGTATGGCGTATTTTAGAAAACAAAAATTAATCAATCTATTCGTTATGTTTTTGTTGTTTTGGATGACGACAGCACAGTTCAGTTTGAGCGTCAGGCCTGAGGCGGCAAAACAAACGGCGCAAACGATGGTTTCAACTTGTCATACAAACTCGAGTATTAAAATTTTGACACAGCCATCATGCCAGAATATTAGTCAGTTCCTCGCCATTCTTTCTGCTGATTTGAATACTATCCAATTTCTGGTGGGCATAAAACCCTTTTTTATTCCTGTGATTTTATTACCGCTTTCGCGTATTGTCCCCGTCTTTAAACCTCCAAAATAATTTTGAACAACTACATAACAAAAATATTTAACCTGAGTGTACTTGTTTAAGAACGCTTTATTTTGTCATTGCCCAGCGCACTGGCACAGGCGTGTAATGATTTTGGAGCTATTTTATGTATAAAAAAATTTGCATTGTTTTTTCTTGTTTCTTTTTGTTTTTACATCTGGCTTATGCGCATGGTAATTCGCAGATTGGAAAAATTAAGTTCCCGACATCCGGCAGCAAAGTGGCACAGCCTTATTTTGAAAAAGGCGTGGCATGGCTTCACAGCTTTGAATACCGTGAGGCGCGGGCCTATTTTAAACAGGCAAGAAATATTGACAGAGATTTTGCATTAGCTTATTGGGGAGAGGCGATGACGTATAATCATCCGCTATGGGGTGAACAGGAGTTAGGTGCAGCCAATAAAATACTCAAGGCACTTGCGCCTACTGCTGCCGATCGTGTCCGCAAGGCAAAAACACCTAAGGAAAAAGGATTGATTCATGCTATTAACCTGCTTTACGGCAAAGGCGAAAAAAAGACACGGGATGAAAATTATGCGGAAGCGATGTGCCAGCTTTATCGCCGGTATCCTGCAGATGACGAGATTGCAAGTTTTTATGCGCTGGCTTTGTTAGGTGTGACAGAAGGGAAACGGGATTTCCGAACCTATATGCAGGCGGCAGGTATTGCCGAGGAAATCTATGGCCGCAACCCGCTACATCCAGGAGCGATGCATTACGTGATTCACTCTTATGACGATCCCATTCACGCACCGCTAGGCCTGCGCGCAGCACGCAGCTACGCCAAAATAGCGCCGGATGCCTCGCACGCATTGCATATGCCTTCGCATATTTTTCTGGCACTGGGATTATGGGATGACGTTATTGTTTCAAATAAGGCTGCTTGGGAAGCGGGTGTAAAACAAAATAAGTTTTCCAATCCCAATGATTACACCATTGACGATTTGCATGCGCTGGAATGGTTAAGCTATGGTTATCTGCAGAAGGAACAATATCCCATGGCGTATCAAGCTACCAAAACCATGGAAAAGATCGCGGAAGGCAGTGGAACGCCCATGGCGAAATGGTATTATGCTCTAATGCGCGCGGCTTATATTATTGAAAGCGGTGATTATAAAGCTGATCTAATGTCATTAGACATGACAAACATAGAGCTTTCCGCAACCGCAGCAGATTTATACACAAATGCGCTGATCGCACTCGCTAGCAAAAAAGGCAAAGCAGGAATAGAGGCGGCTAATGCGGAGCTAGAAAAGCTTATGCAAAGCATTCCTGAACACAATCCTAGGCAGGATACGTATGAGAATTATTTTACTTCCATTACGCAGAGTGGATTGATTGCAGCGAAGATTATGGTGCTTGAGTTACAGTCAATCATCAAAATGCGCGAAGACAAAATAACGGAAGCAAAAAAATTACTGAGACGCGCAGCAGCGCTTGAAAACGGCGTGAGTTTTGGCTACGGACCGCCCATACCGGTAAAACCGTCCTATGAATTACTAGCAGCACTTTATCTCAAAACTGGTGAATATAACGCTGCTTATCGTGAAGCAATGGTTGGCTTAAAGCGTATGCCCAATCGCATCCAGGCTAAAGAATTGGTCAATATGGCGGCAGATAAACTCAAGGCAGCTAAATTACCCATCCCTGAAAAAATCAGGCCCTATTTTAATAAGTTGCTTGTGCCTGATTTTTATCAATGATTGAAATGCGAATGGCGATGATCGGTTCCCTGTGCAGTCACAGCATGGGGAGCCATGCAAATGATTTACTGTTAACTTAAGTCGTTATACGCTGTTGCAGCTTTATTTAAACTCGTATAATAGCAACAGGATCTCCATCGCTTAATTTGACAGGGAAGTATCGTGCGTCTACGGCTTTTGTTTTTATGCGCTGGCCTGATTTACCTAACCGCCGGGTTTGCCGCTACGGATAAACCAGGGCAAAATCACCCAGAAACGGGAGAAGTGAGTTATTCAGGTTATGTTGATGTTTCCTATAATTATCTCTTGCGCAGCAATCAATTTGTTAGCGGTGAATTCAACCGTGTCAATGATCTTGCAACCAATGGTTTCACACTTCAACAGGCCGCCCTTACTTTATCAAAAAGGCCAACGCAGGGCTTGGGTGGATTAATCAACTTCATACTTGGCCGTGATGCTAACGGTATTGCGCCTGCAGGGATGAACCCGGACGTGTTTGGTGCACGGGATATTGGTTTTGCTGTTCCACAAGCTTATCTGCAATATCGTTATTCAACTTTTGTTATCAAAGCAGGTGAAATGCTATCACTTGCGGGCCTTGAACAATTTGATTACACACAAGACAGTAATTTCTCCCGCTCTATCTTGGATGGCTACGCACAAGCCGGAACGCATATGGGTATACGGGTGATGGATGTGGTGACGGATCAATTGCGCCTCATTGTGGGTGTCAATAACGGCTGGGATACGGTGCGGCGGGCCGCAGATCTTGATACTGTTGAGATGGCTGTGGGTTATGCGGTCCACCCTCAATTTTCTGTTATGGTGGACGGTTATGCAGGTGAGCAACATCTCACAGATAACGCAGAAAGCGGCCCGACTGGAAAGCGTTATCTGCTTGATTGGTATGGTACTTGGTATATCACGGAAAGGATGAGTCTTGCTGCGAATTATGACTACGGCATCCAAACACGCGCCGCGCTGCCTAATGGGTCCGTCGCAAGAGCCAACTGGAAAGGCATTGCGGTTTATCTGAATTATCTATGGAATGACAAATGGCGTACTTCATTGCGCGGAGAAGTGTTCGCGGATTCAGATGGTTACCGTACTGGCGTACGGCAAAATTGGCGTGAAATGACACTGACACTGGCTTATGTCCCGTTAAAAAATTGGCTGTTAAGAGCGGAAACACGTCATGATTTTTCAAATGTAAGCGCGTTTAAGGATAAGAGCGACAATGGCGCTCGTAATAATCAGCAGTCATATGCCATCGAAGCGCTATTTCAATTTTGAGTACGCTTAGCCGCAGTTTCTGCAATGGCTTTATCAATAGCAGGAAATTTTTTTCGCATTTGTTCGAATGCAGAGCGATTAAGCGTATAGAGCAGACAGGGTGTCACGGCCTTGCAAGTCGCAGTGCGTTTCGTTTTATAAATGAGCGCCATCTCGCCAAAAAAATCACCCGCCATAAGGGTTGCCACATTGATTTCTTGGCCATCTTTTTCTTTGATAATGCGTACGACGCCGCGCATAATAAGATAAAATGTATCGCCTTGCTCATGTTCTCTTATAAGGATTTCACCTGCTGAAGCATAATATTCTTTTAAAAGCGACAGAATTTGATCGGCCTCGTTTTCAGGTACATCTTTAAAAAAAGGGACTTTGCGAAGTAGCTCGTGTGGATTCAGCCTTAATTTTTCAGGATGAGATTTGCGTAATTCACGCAGCTCATCCACATATTTCTTAATAATGACATCCGCCACGCCGGCAGGCAGTAAACCCTGCTGCGCCTGTCTTGCGACCGATTCGTATTTGGCTTGCAGCAGAAGGCGTTTGGCAAGACGCTGCTGCATATCATGGACGAATTCAGGAAACTGTTCGGTCATGTTATCAAGATATTTTGTCGTAGTTGTTAACCAATGTCGAAATTGTTCACGCACTTCTTGCGTGGCGTCGCTTTTAATATATTCGAGTTTAGCAATTTCATCCAAGTGATTAAGCACAGCCACACTGCCTTGATGCAAACCCCATATCTCTTCATAGTCATTAACCATTTGTGAAATTCGCATCCATTTGCCTAGTTTGTTTAATAAAGGCAGATAGTCAAATGCATTGATTAGCCATTTACTGATTTTTTTCATGATTCCAATTGGCACTTTTTCTGCTACCGCACCCGTGTACCGCATTAGATCGATTTCAAGTTCAATATCATGGTTTAAAATACGATAAGCCCGTTCACTCAGATGTCCTTTGTTAAACATTTCATAATAGAGATGCTTTTCGGCGGCAAAACAAATTAGAAAGAGTAATCGTTTTTCCTGTTTTTTATCGAGTTCCTTTTCTCGCAATACCTGGAGTGCTTGCCGGCTCGTTTCAATGGCTTCCTCACAGTTTGTCTGCAAGTCCTGGGCGATTTTATAGGAAAATAAACCACTGCTTTGCAATTCGGGAATACGATCCAGTGTCATTTTATCGGCAACCAGCTCTGTTTCTATCTGGATGAAGCGATCAAATATTTTTAATTGATCCAGTCTTAACCAGTGAATGATTCGGTTAATCGACAATCCTTGTACAAGGATGGTGAAGAGTACGGCGCCCATCACGAGGGTTATCAATAGTTCCTGATCAGGCAGATCATTCAGCCCCAATACAATGGCAAGCGCAATGGCGCCACGTAAACCGCCCCACCACATGATGGTTTGATAACGTTTGTTGATAGGCTGTGCATTCGGCAGTTTGCCTATCAAAGGTATAAGCCCGTAGATGACCAGTGCGCGTGAAACCAGCATGGCGAAAATAACCATGCTCAGGATAAAAATGGAATTAGACAGCGTAGAAAGATTGATACTCAAGCCTACCAGCAGAAAAATGAGCGCATTGGCAATATAGGCAAGGAATTCTAGCAAATGCCGCAAATGCTGGTCTGTAGCGGCTGAGATTTTGGTGCGAC
Organism: Aquicella lusitana; assembly: GCF_902459475.1. Taxonomy (NCBI): domain Bacteria; kingdom Pseudomonadati; phylum Pseudomonadota; class Gammaproteobacteria; order Legionellales; family Coxiellaceae; genus Aquicella; species Aquicella lusitana. Next base: position 664,333 of record NZ_LR699114.1, read on the forward strand.
CCCAGCCTGCCATGACGATGCCAGCCGTAATAGTGGCCATGACGCCGCTGACGTGAAATAACTCATCAGCAACGATAAAAGAGAGGTAAGCCAGAATGATTGTGAGCGAGAGTTCTGCGACAGGTTCTTCAATCCAGGCAATCGCATAACCCGTGATGAATGCCATGGCCATCCCCACCAAGATACCGCCAAAAAATTCTATGCAGAATTGATAAACGCCAAGATAAAACGTATTCAGGGTAATTGCACCGGCGAGAATGACCATCAAAATTGTTTTTGCTGTCACAATGGCGGTGGAATCGTTAAACAGACTTTCGCCTTCGACGAGAATGGTAAGGCGCTTTGGTACGCCTAACTGTTTAAAGAGCGAAATGACCGCCACTGGATCGGTTGCACTAAGTATGGCACCGAGCAGCAGAGCGACCAGGACACTAAGCGGCGTGAACAGCCAGACAAGTGTGCCAATGACAGTGGTTGAGAGAAAAAGCCCCGGAATGGCCAGCGTTAATACCGGTGTCAGGTTACGACGCAGCAATCGCGTATCCATGGTGAAAGCAGATTCAAAAATTAAGGTAGGTAAGCAAGCGTAAAGAATAATATCCGGGTGAATTTTATAATGCGCAAGCGGTTGCAAGAAATCGGGTCCAAAAGTAGCAAGATGTGAAACAAGATAGCCGATGATAACCAGCAGAATGGTAAAAGGCAGCCGGCTATATTTGCTGATGAATAAAGTAAAGGCAGCAATGAGAAGCAATATACTGACAGAGGTGATGATGAAAACGGTAAGATTATGCATTGTTTTTCCCTGGTTGACGCACCAATTATCTCCTGGCATCTCAGCGTATTGACTTATTCTGCCATAAATAAGGCAGCCAGGGCGAGAGAAGGAAAAATGCGATACACTATTTTTATCAGCTTATAGGAATTTTGCGGCATGCCACGTACGATACTGATTTCTATTCTTTTCATTGTCTCTGTTCTGTTCGCCGTCGGTGCGGCTTTGATGTCTCTGGCATTAGGGAAGGAGGGATATGATTTTCAAAGCATTCCCACTCTCTTAATTTTTTCGCTCATTCTTCTATTAATCATGATCTTTTGGTTTTATATCAGCAGAAAAACAGCTGACCAAAGTGTGCGTATGATGGCATGGAGTGCACTGTTGCTCGTTTGCATCCCTTTCATTTTAATTATATTCATTATTGGCACCTTTTTTTATGGAGATTGGCTGGGCAGGTATCAATCAACTCAAACGTCGATTTCACATTATCAGGAATCTTTCATTCGATGGGCTGGTTTTTCCTATCCTACCGGTTTGCGAGTAGAAATCAGTTTGTCTACACCATTTGCAGATGATACGCGGCAAACTACTGGTTTTTCCCCTCCGATGATTTGGATGGGCCCCCCTGTTCCGTCCACGGCGCCTGCCAAATTGTATTTTTCCTTACAGCGCGGTTCCCTCCAGATGGCAGCGTCCCAACCGTCTCTCGCTGTATTAAAAGCCGTTAGTTTCAGCAAGGAAAATCAGCCCAAACCCCAGTTATCAGCAGGAAACGCACAGGTCGTATTTTATCTCTATCCAGGTGTCATTGAATATCTGGAGAATGAAAATGCTTTTTGCACTTATAGTGCCGGCAAAGGAGATATTTATTCTTCTGGTAAACTGCCCGATCATGATGCGTTAGGCTCGCAGTTGAATTCAATCTGGTTTTATGCAGGTCGCACCGAAGTCGATTTGAGTGCGCAGATGACGCATGTTTTGCAGCAATCCAGTCAACTGGAAAATAACCCAGCGCTTTGGATTAATATGCATCGCCAATTCAGTGATGAACAATTATTGCAAAAGGGCTATCATTCTTGCGTATTGAGCCAGCGTACACATTGTTTTTGCAGGTAACATTGAATGATTAAGATTGCACCCAATATTTATCTAGATGAATCCGAACTTCGTTTTAGCTTTATTCGTGCTGCTGGACCCGGCGGGCAGAATGTCAATAAAGTCGCAACAGCGGTGCAGTTGCGCTTCGATGTCATGCATTCCTCGCTGCCGGAAACCGTACAGCGTCGTTTGTCCTTGCTCGCTGGAAATAAAATATCGCACCAGGGTGTGCTGATTATAAAAGCAGGACGATATCGTACGCAGGAGCGAAACAGGCAGGATGCACTTGAGCGGTTGCTGGCGTTATTAAAGCAGGCTGCTATCATGCCCAAAAAACGCAGGCCTACTCGCCTTTCGCGTGCGTCGAAAGAGCGTCGGATGACTGAAAAGAAACGGCATTCCCAAACCAAATTGCTACGGCGAAGTAAACCAGATAAAGAAGAGGCTTAACCCATCACGGAATACTCATGCCATCTAATCTTGCCACTTTCGCCCGAATGATGATTTTTTAAGTCAGCATTTAGTTCTTGATAAACAAAATTAGTTGGATTATATCGTTATCTCAGTATTGATAATCCCATGTCATTTTTTAAAGGAGCAGCTAATGGAAACACGTGCAAAGGAAAAATCGGAACTGAATCTTTTAAAAGAAAAATTTGCTGAGCGCAGGCAGGCATATATTGAATTACCTATCGCAGGTTTTAAAACTGTCAAGCTGGATACATCGCCAGATGCATTGGCTCCATTCGGAGCTGCGTTTTTGGAGCGGCGGAAATTACACGTGACGAGCACAAATAAAAAATGCTATGCAACTATTGTTGGCGTCGCTGTTGCCAAAGATGATAAGCAATTATGGTTCATCATAGATGACGAAACAACAGCCATGTATTGCAGTTCCATTCGTTGTAAAAAAACATTTGATGATCGTGCAACCAAGTTGAACCTCTCTGATTTACATGCTGATTTTGCACATCCCGCATTAAAAGACTATCTCACTAAAGCATCCAAAAAAGAGAAGACAGAAAAAAATAAATCGGATAGTCGGACCCAGAAAATCATTAATTCTATTAAATTTCTCAAGCCGGTTTCTCATCACTATGCCCAGATGAGTGATGATGATTTTGGTGCTAATCTGGTATCAATTAATCAGACATCAAAAGATAATTTGCCAACAAAACAAAAGAAGAACCCATAAGTTAGTTGCATGAAGCGGGTTTTTGCTTTCTAACAAAGTGTATTTCCTCGACAAAAATTTTATTTGTTATAATTATCAGCAAGTAGGCAGGGCCGTTAAGCTACAGGCAGCTTTTACAGGATACAATAACATTATAAAAATAATAGAGAGGGAGTGTTTAGGATGCGAAACCCGCTTTCACAAGCCGGTATTTCTCTGATTTTTTTCGCTCTGACAGCCTGTTCTTCGTTTTCTGATTTTACCTTTTATCCAGAGGCGTCACACAAACCTATTTATGATTTTCCACCCGCGGATGACGCTCGATATGCCAAACGATTACCGCAATATATTGATACAGGTGGTGAGAAAACCATTTTGGTTGATCCTAACCGGCACGTTTGGGGTGCCTATGGCGCGGATGGCAATCTTATCCGGGCCGGGTTGGCATCCGGTGGCGCAGACTGGTGTCATGATATTCATCGGCCATGCCATACGCGGCCAGGCACATTCCGCATTAATTTTCTAGGTGATGAAACCTGCATATCCAGTTTATATCCCATCCCGGACGGTGGCGCGCCTATGCCATTTTGCATGTTCTTTAACGGCAACCAGGCACTGCATGGGTCGCCTCATGTCGTAGAAGGCAACATCAGTCATGGCTGTGTACGTGTTAGGACCAGTGATGCTGCCTGGTTGCGCTATCATTTCGTTGAAATGGGGACCAAGATTATCATTAAACCTTATTAATCCATCCTCCCTACTTGACCGCGTTATGACAGACTGGGTAAATTAAAATTTAACGCATTACGCAGGAGCGACCATGAAAACGCTTATTACACGATCCCTTGTCGTCTTTATATTATCTTGGTGCTTTATGCTATCTGCGCACGCGGCGGCGGAAACTTATATCATTGATCCGAAGCACTCCTATGTACTTTGGCGAATCAGCCATTTTGGTTTTTCAGAACAGACAGGCAAGTGGATGGCGGAAGGAACGTTGAGCCTGGATGAGGCCAAGCCGCAAAATAGTAAAGTGAATGTGACGATCAATGTGAATGACGTCATCACAGGTATTCCCAAATTAGATGAACATTTAAAAAAAGAAGATTTTTTCGATACAGCTAAATATCCCACGGCTACCTTCGTTAGCAATAAGATCAGGCTGACAGGTAAAGACAAGGCGAAAATCGAGGGGACATTGACGTTGCATGGTGTTTCGCGACCTGTTGTTCTTGATGTTAACCTGAGAAAAGTAGACGTGAGTCCCGTTACCAATAAAAAAACAGCAGGCTTTTCAGCCAATGCAAAACTGAAACGTTCGGATTTTGGTATTAATGCATATCTGCCAGGACTGGGCGATGAAGTGAAAATAGATATCGAAGTGGAAGCTTATCAGGCTAAATAAATCCTACCAGCGACAAACTCTGTCATTCCCGCTCAAGGCGCATTGCTGTCCAGTACATTTTCCTCTTGCCGTTGTCCCGCTGCTTGTCGACGGGAGCCAGACGCCGTGAAGCGCGAGAGGAAATACGATAATTTTTGATTATTTATAGTACTAATAATAATTACTTGACTAATTTAAAATTAATTCTTAAAGAAAAAATGTGATTTTTAGGCTAAAATGAAGGTAAATAAAAAACAAAAGGAGTGGTTGCCATGCGAGGGATATCTCTATCTGCTATGTTAGTTGTCATGTCTGCGTTCATGTTAAGTTCCTGTTCTTACTATTCTGCCAATCAAGCTTCTACATCGCGTTACGCAGCTTCACCGCCTAAAGCGTCTCAACCTAAACCCAATTACGCTGCGCGTATGCCGCAGAAAATTACACCGCGGGGTGAGAAGGTGGTCGTGGTCGATCCCAGCGTACATGCCTGGGGTGCATACGGGCCGGACGGTACATTAATCCGCGGCGGATTAGCGACGGCAGGCTCCAGCTGGTGCCCCGACATCAAACGTCCTTGCCGCACTAAAGTTGGCACATTTCGTATTAATTCATTAGGTAGTGCAAAGTGTAAATCCAGCAAATACCCTTTACCCAGGGGCGGCGCACCGATGCCGTATTGCATGTTCTTTAATGGCCATCAGGGGTTACATGGATCGTATAACGTAGTAGATGGCAATGAAAGCCATGGTTGTGTACGCATGCATGTTGAAGATGCGGAATGGCTGCGCTTTAATTTCGCGAGAGTAGGCACAAAAGTCATTGTGTGGCCGTATAATTGATTAATTAAATCGGTGAGCGGGCCCCAAAACCCGCTCATTTTTATTTCAGAAAAACGCATCTGCATCACGGATTTCATGTGTAATCACGCGATAAAAGCAGTATGTATATCTCAGCTATGGCAGTAATGATTTATCAATAAGTTAGAAACATCAAAAACGAATCCCAGGTATTTTGCTATAATTTTAAGTACAAAAGAGGGGTTATTATGGAGGAAATGTATACTTTCATCTCGAAATCTGCCCAGCTAAAAGATGCCTGGAAATCGGATGCATGGCCAAGATCTTGCCTTGCGAGCGTAAATGAAGCAGCTTTCCAAATGGAGGTTGGACAAATCAAAACCGCAAGAGAGCTTTGCGGTTTTCTGGCGCTAAAAAGAAAAGAAATTGCTAAAGCGTCAAATTCCGAGGAATTCTATTTATTTGGTGCGCCAAGAGAAGATGTTGAATCGGGTGCATGGACCCGCATTGTTTCACCTAAATATGGCGATTTTATTACGCCGTTAAAGAAAAAATACGATGAACTTACTAAAAAGCTTAAACAGAATGAAAACACAACAGCAGCTAAATATCTTAATCTCACCAGAGAACAAAAAGAGGCGTATGCGAGCGGTAATGTTGAGCTTTATCAAGCTTTGCAGATACAAAAAGCCGAGTTAGAAAAAACAAGCAGTATGCTGCCAGTGCCAGACGAAAGTTTTGACATAGCAGTCAGTATATTTCATAACGGCGATCCGTATACCGTAATTGGAGAAATTGAAGGCGGATTTCTCTTGTTGCATTCGCCAACGGAGAGTATTGAAAAGGCATTTAGTAAGATCGAACCTGTATTTAAAAAAATAATGGATGCCAATGATTATTTTACCAATGAAGAAAAATTCAAAGAATTGATTCAGGATATCGGCTTAGTCGCCTGGCATATTTATCATGCAATGCCTTATCATCGCGGCAGTGCGGCTATTGTCGAGATGATGATTTGCAGTTTACTGAAGTATAAGCAGATACAGTTGCCGCGTTATAATGAGGATGTGATTTGCGATTTGAAAGCAATGTATGAGCCTGATCCTGAAAAATTTTCAACCGAGTTTTATAGCTATTTTATCTGGCCCGATTTTAAAAACCGATTTGATAGCGATCCGTGGTTTTTGATGAAGGAAAATAGCAAACAGAATCTAAAAATACTCGAAAAATACTTTGAGCATTATTCTTTAGAAAAATGTTATGAAGTATTTAATGTCGCAAGAGAAAAATATGTCGACAAGATTAATGCACACCAACATCCTTTTGTTGATAAATTTATCTTTCTCAAAAACACACATAGCTGGCAGGACGCTTGGAAAAAGCTGGCAGATATAACTGAAAAAAAACTATTTGAAAGGGTGGCGCAATGCCAAATTCCGGTTGAAAAATTGAAACTGCTTAACGATGCAAAAAAAGCGGTTTTATTTAAAGAGCACCCGGAAAACTATTTTTTTTCCCGGGCAAGCGGCGATACCAAGTATATAAATGCAATCAATGAGCAGATCACTAATATTGAGACCAGGCTACGTTCTATCCCTAGCCGCTAGGGTTGGTTATGAGTAATAATACCCTCCTGCAACGGCTAATAAGCCAAAAGAAAGAGCTAGATGGGTCATGAATCCCACCATTTGCTGATTGCGCTCTTCGCTGGAAGAAGCGGCCCAAAAATTATTGAAAACACAGGTTGCCAGAAAAATATAAACTGCCAAAAGTATAGCTGCCCAAAAGGGGTAGATATTAAAAACCAGTCCAATGCTGGTAATGGTTTTCCAGGCAACCGCGCCTAAATAAAAGAGCCAGGGAAGGGGGACTTTTTTCTGAGCCATCATCTCAAATACCATAGGACGCATCAGAAAATCGAGCAGCACAGCAATTAAAAAGATGATTCCGATACCGATGCGGCTGACATCAAACAGAATAAGTTGAACCATATCCATGGCAGTATTCTCGCTGTAATTTTCCAAGGAGTTAGTATAACTGGACTTTGGCTATTTTGGACAAAGGATGCTGATTCTACAGAAATAGCTGTCGTCCTGAGAGCGTTTTTAGCTCAAATGACTTTTAAATGCACAATAGAAGATCTTTCGCTGTGCTCAGGATGACAGAGTATAAAACAAACTCAGTTCATTCAGGATAGCCTTATTCTGTAGTCACAATGACAGACCTGCATTGGGTGAGTACTTTGCTGATATGGCCTTGTCCAGTCAGGTCTGTAGCGAATAATACGTCCCCCGCGTGAAAGACGCGCGTTTCGCCGCCGCTTGCTTGGACCTCGACTTGCCCTTCCAGATAAATGATATATTGCGGCTGGGGTGCGTTGTGCCAGTTCATGGCTAAATCGGGTTCTGAATCCCTAAACTGGATACCGGAAGCCGGAAATTTCTTAGAATAAACACCTAAAGCCTGCTGTTTTTCCTGCCCGCAATCCATTTCCATAAAATGCGATTTGCCATCTTCGCCTGTATATAATTTAATGATTTTCATTCGGTCCTCCTTATCGTAACGCGCTTAACTAAATACGAATCCAATTACAAAGCGTTTAGGCGCCGAGAGAAATCTGTCTGCACCTTTAACTCGCGGTGCCTGATTGACGGCGTATAATGCAGCTGCATCAAGGTCCTGATGCTGACTGGACCGCAGAATTTGCACATCGGAAAAATAGCCTTCAGGATGCAGTGTCATGCCAATCACGACCCTGCCTTTGATGCCAAATTCGCCTGCCATTTTAGGATATTTGAAATTGGCAGAAAGGGCTTTGCCAAGTAATTTAACCAAAGGATCGGCGACTTGGTTGTAGTCGCCTACCAGATAAATGGGTTCTATATCTTTAAGCGTTTGCAAGGACGACGTAATGGATTCCTGTTGCATCTGCTGCAGCGCAGAAAAGCTTGCTGCCAGCATGGACTTAGGACGTACACCCATCTCTGTTTCAGACCGTGTAGTGTCAGTTTTTTTCGTTAAACGTTGCGTACCCGCATCTTCCGATTGCGTTTTAATTGAGGATGCGGATGCTGTTTGCTGCTGATGTGGAGTTTTTCCTGTATATACATAGGAGGGAACATAGAGATGCGGTGATTTTTGGTTCTTAGGAACAGGCGAGACAAGGACCAATGAAAAATACAGCAACAAGAGCGAGTGCATGAGCAGTGATAGCCAGAAGCTGGGCGCCGGCAGGTGGTTTTTAATACTTTTCTGCATGAAGGTTTCCTGTCCTTGTTCCGCTATTTTACTTGATTCCGTTCGTTTTCAAAACGCTTAAGCGTGTGTTTTCAATATAAATTCCATTTATATGCTAGCGTCAACCGCATTGCAGGGCGAATTTTTCTTGTAAGATGAGGCGCTTAGAAAATAGAGTGCCCCTGTTCATCTATCCGACGCACCAAGTGCTAAAATATAATTAAAATAAAATAAAAAACGAGGAGTGTTTTATGGATAAAAACGTTTTAAGCAAATATGCTTGTTTACTAAAATTTAGCGTTCTTGCCTTATTCATCACGATCAGCACCAACGCGCATGCTGAGTATTATATGGTTTATCCTGCAGCGCCTGTCTATGCCGTACCTGTTTATCCCGTGCCAATGCCTTGCACTTATGGTTGTGCTTTTATGGCACCTTGCTACTATCAGGTCGAGATTCGATCTTCAGCGCCATATAGACATAGCGATAAACGCGGCGTTGGCCAAGTCAATATCTATGAGTGGGATGAGGACCCATAAGGCACCGTGACAAACCCAATGACTCTGTTGTAGGCATAGAATTGCTTGAAAAACGCGACGAAATGGGTTTTTTTTAACATTTTATTCATAAAACATTAAACTTTATCCTTTATACTACCACTTGCTATGGTTGTTATAGCGGTTTAATGATTATTAACGAAAGCTTAATTGTGCCCAAAACGATAAAAGGCTAAAACGAGAAGTGGAGCATGAACTGGCAACGAATCGCAAATTTGCTGTGTCGGTATTTTGATTATCTGGGTCTCGGGCATCAATTTGAAAAAGACGGTTTATTCGCTGATATCCATATTGAAAAATGGTTGCAGTCAGAAGGCGCATATCAATATCAACAGGATACAGATTTTCAGGAATTCATTCATTACATCGCGGAATGGGACGGTGAATTTGATTCGCTGTATCAAGTACGCATCCTGCTTGATCAGTTAGCAGAAAAAATAATTCAAACCAACCTTTCACAAAATCATATTAATCGGCAGTGGTCGATTTTCTGTGACCAACAAGGTTGGGAAAAGTTGCCCGGTTTTCAGGGTGGTTTGTGCGCTGGATATTGTTTGACTTCCGGATTGGGCTTGTTTCTGCGCAGACAAGTGAATAAAAAACTATCCGAATCTGTTCCCGTTGAAAAATTAATTGGTTTCGAAAAATTGCTGTTACGCATTGCCAAATGGAATCAGAAGAACGCTTCGCCAGAAATTGAAAATGATTTTGCTGTTTTGCAAAAATATGTTGCCACACTACAGAAAAACCAAGCAATTCCGCATAAAGCCATCAATGAAATTATCGGCTGCGATCTGATCGCTGAACCTGAAATTTGCGTGGCCTGGGTTCATAACGAAGCAACATTAAAAAAACTCTTTGAATTACTGCTAAGACCCGGGAAATTTTTAAGCTTTGGCGCTGGTCGGCACGCTGCTTATGTCTATATGGCAGATGAACATGAGTTGATTTATTTTAATGCTAACGGCCGCTATGGCTATCATCATTTTAATGTTGCCAACCTGAATCATTTCTTGGCGCTGTTGCCTGATGGATTTAAAAATTGCTATACCGACAAATTTGCGCTGTCAGTCCAGGTGTATGATTTGGAAGAAGCGCCTTCCCATCAACTGACTATAGAAAATGTAATAAAAGAACTCATTGCCATTGATGAGCGTAATTCTAAAATGAACCTTCGTACGCTTATTGATAAACAGGCAAGAGATGGGATGAATGCACTGATGATGGCTTGCTGGGACGGCGATCATCATGAAGTCGAATTATTGATAAAGATGGGTGCGGATCCAAACATTAAAAATAATGATCATGATACGGCCTTATATTTCGCCGTTGTCAGCGGCGACACGCGTAAAGTCGCCGCACTGTTAACATCACCGACGTTAGAAACGAATGCCTTGATAGCGAATGATTATAGTGCATTGTATGTTGCTGTTTTAAGGGGCCATGAGCCGATAGTCAGGTTGTTATTGAATGACAAGCGTATCCGTGTTAATCAACCTGTGGGAGGTAAAAATAAAAAATCAGGCTACACTGCTTTACACCTTGCAGCCCATTCAGGCGATGTGGATATTTTGACTGCCCTCATGGAACATCCTGATATTCGTATTAATTACCAGCAAGAAAAAACCGGATTGACTCAATTGCATATGGCGGTTATAAGCGAAAACATTGATGCCGTGCGATTGTTTCTTAAAAATAAATATATAAAACTGGACATTCCTTCAAAGGAAGACGCGGATATTTATCCGGCTGGCAAGACTGCGCTTTGTTACGCGATGGAGTTAGATGAGCTTGAAATTGCAACAGAGCTTTTTGCTTATGGCGCTGATTTAAGTTATCTGCCACTTTCTTCACGCTGGTTGTTGTTGGATGGTTTTATCTGTAATCATTATCAACTTTATATGAATGGCAGCGCCGCGTCCTTAGATTCCATGCTAAAAATCGGTATGCTTTGTATTGATCTAGAAGACAAAAATTTTCTTGAATTTTTATCCAATAGAATTATTGAAGATAATGTGGAAGTGTTAAATACGCTTTTTAAATTCAGCCCTCCCTTGATCAATATTATGTTCAACGCCGACCCGGAAAATGAAAAAAATTCCTTTAAGGCGAACATATTACAATATGCCATGATAAATGGCGCATCTAAAGTCGTGGCATTGTTATTGGAAATGGATAATAAGCTGCCGTTGAAAGAGGATTCAGCTGGCCACAATGCAATCGCCTGGCTAGCGTCGATCGATAAAAAGAAGAAGCATGAAATCATGGCGCTATTTAAAGAATATGGCTATATGAATATTAAATCACCGGCTGCGCCAATGCTTGCCAAGCACGCAGAAAAAGTTTCGGGCTTGTCTTTGTTTGCTCAAAAGGTAACAGAAATTAAGGCTGGACCGGATGAAGATGCTTATTCTCTATCAAACAGTTGCATTATCATTTAGCGATAAAGCGCCTGTTTGTAATGGCAGTCCGCAAGGGATCTGGAAGTGGTGACAGATCCGTCCCGGATGACTTTGGCGTTGAAAAAAAATTCAAACAGAGGTTGAAAAGCGAGGGGATTTTCGCAAGCAGCACTTTTTTTAATTCTTCCAGACTGACTGCTACCGCGGCATCGAGATTTTCATTTTTGTCTGTTTGATACTGCTGGATGGTTGCCATTAACCTGTCTGTCTCTCCTGCACCTAACAGCTGGCATTGCTGTTTTCTTTGCAGGACATTTTGCAGCAGATCAAGCAGCCTGAAATGGGTTGTTTCGATAGCTATTTTCACTATTTCCTCTGGCGGGTGATTATAAATTTTATATAAATCAGCCAGGAAATAGGCTGGAAGATAACGTTCTACTATTCTGAGCGTATCTTCGTCCGGCAATATTTTTTTAAACAAGGTCTCATTCGAAGTGAAAACTTCTGCGATCCAGTGCTGCTGTTTGGGCAATTGAAATAGCGCGAGTAATCGGATGAAAGCATCTGTATCGGATATCAGCTCGGAAGCGGTCGGGAAGATCAATACACGTGAGAGGATTTCATCTTGTCTGTACTTGAATGTGCTGACGAATACCCCAAGCTGATCTATATTTGTAATGTAGTGTAAAAATAAATCATCATTTTCCAGGATCAAATCTAAAATACCATCGGCGGTGTCCGGGTCATTCTCAACTAAATAATAAAGTGAATGACTTGTAGGGACCGCATCGATAAATTTGCTATATTTTTTATTCTGAATCTTGGTCGTCATGACAATCTCCTCCATCTAGATATATCACATAAAAATCACCCGGCTGCAAGCCGGGTGATAAATGCTCTGGGAGGAAACAGTCTGAAACTATTTAAGCGTGTTTTTGAGTGCGCCAAATTGCCAGATCTTTCCATTTTCCACGCTGACATCACTGCCCGGAGAAAGCGTGTTGTACTCTTTTTCAGAGAGGGTGAATGTCAGTTCTTTCAACGTGTCAGGATCTGAATAGCGGCTCAATGTAAATGCCTTATCGCCAATTTTAAGCACAGGCAGACGATTCATGGCGGGGAAAGGCACTTCACTCGCTACCTGGATCTCAACTGCCGGCCGCCCTGCTGCAAAACGACTTCGCTGCACAAACCGAATACTGCGTATCGTATTAAGACGGGCAGGGACATAAACAGGCGATAGCGAATTCTGCTGATGAGTGCTAGCTGTAGATGATGCCAAGGCGGGTATTAAATACGCTTGGGTTGATGCTCTCGTTTGTTCTTCACCGAACCCTGTCTGTCGCTGCAAGCGGATATTGGCGAGATACAAAGCCCCTGTTTTGGTTGTGTCAAAGGTAAAGCGGACACCGCGAATTTTGGCGAGATTAACATTCTGGAATGCCTTGAGCGGCAGGCGTACGGTTTTCAGAACGGGGTTGGAAGTGCCAGGCCCATTAATGTTCGCATATTCGCTGACGCGAATGGCGGACGAAAGCTGGCCGGCTGCATCCTCAAGCTGAATGCTGAAATCCGTTGTTGGAGCCTTATTCAATGCATCGGCACGGCGCGCAATCCTGAAATCGAGCGTTGCGAAATCACGGATATCATATCCTTGAGATGGACCTGCCCAAATGGATTCGAAGTAAGTATTTTTTCCTGCTGCTTTCCAGGCAAGTGAAGCCGCTCTTTGCGGACGGTACGAACTGATATTGACATGCTCGATGGTGATTTGGCTGGCGACATTGGGGTTGCCTGAACTATTTGTGCCCGTGTCGCGATCAAAATCTTCAAAGATGCGGGTTTCTGTCGCGCCCGGAGAAGGCGTGAAATCCCGATCGATCTGCGTGATTTGTGTGACCGCCTCGGGCAAGGAATCAAGGGGATTAAAGTTTTGATTAAAACCTGGATTTGCTTCTGTACCCAGCCGGCTTCTAAAAAAGGCAGGCACGCTTGCCAATGCCACTTTTTGCTGTTCAGCGGAACTGGACTTGTCAGGATCGAAGATAGGCGTGCCCTTCTTGCAGCCGTACGCATCGCTTTCCTGCCATTCAGTATTGAAAAAGTTATGATTGGCTCCCCATACCTCATAAAGCGATTTTTGCGCATTAGGATCCTCGGACTTATTAAGCAACATGCGCTCAAAGGGATACCTGCCCTGCAGATCGGAAACATCGCCATCACACATGGGCAGCAATTGGTTCCAAACTGTGCCATCGGCATCCAGCACACGCGATGTCTGGCCGTCCACAGCGCCAACTTCAAAAATCGCTTTGACGTGCAAGCCTGGTATTTGAGCAGGCCAGGGGCTGTCTTTGTCCAAATAAAGATTATATGCAGCGCGCACGCCTTCACCGCCCCGTGAATGGCCGAACAAACCGACTGAGCCAAAATCAATTTTGCCAATGAGTCCGTCTGCACCGAGGCCGAGCGAGGCAGGTGCGCCGCCTGATGTAGACCATGTGTAAAGCAGGCTTAAGTGTTTGAGCACTAATTTTCCGCGCGCGAGGTTTAAACCGCTGTCACCACTTACGCCGCCGCCACAGGTGATGCCGCGGTTGGCATTAATAGAAACGACCCAGTAGCCCCAGGAAGCCAGATTTTCCGCCAGATAATTGTAACCTTCATGATTGGGCGTAGGAACATAACCGCTAGGACAAGTGCCAGACATGGTGTAGCTGCAACTGCTATCGTTACGCGGATTTGAACCAATGCCACACGTGCCGTGGTTGCCATGCAGCATGACGATGAGTGGCGCTTTGCCGGAAAGATTTTTGACATCTTTGGGATAAAATACTCTTGCCCAGATTTCTGTCATTCTATCCGGAAGAATGGCTTTATCGGTTGTTGCAGGAAAACGGTATTCAGCCGATGCTGTAGCATGTGGGCCCCTCGGTGTGGAATCGGGTGCCGAGCGTGATACCAGCGAACTATGCGCTGCAGGGCTAAGTGTCAGCGTGGGGACAGCTAAAACAAAAGTAAAGAGGAGGCGAAAGCGTTTCAAATTTAATGTCCTTATTAAACAATAATGGAATGCTGAATCTTAGCAGCAAAAAAACCGATTGTGGAGAGTGCTCATGTAAGGCAGAAGCAGGGATGAATACCCATTGTCACGGATTTTATTGGCTTTTTTGCGCGCCCCGTCCGGCTATGCCAAAGGGAATATAATATAAAAAGAAGCCTGAGGCGTAGGAAAAAATTGTATGAAATATTTTCTTCTGTTGTCATTGCTGCTGATTTCCGCAAGCCTCCATGCACTGCCGTGTCCAAACGGCCGCGGCATTCTTTACAAGGGTGATACAGTTTCTGAAGTCTTAAAACAATGCGGAGAGCCTCTGGAGAAAAGAACAACGACTCGGACGATTTATACGGCTGAGCAGTGGGTTTATTACAGAGGACACGTGTTCGATCGCGGTTTTTCACAATTGATTGTGTCATTTAAGAACGACCGGGTGGTTAGTATTTATATCAATGACCGTTATTGGCTGCCGGTATGTAGGCAAGCCTACATTCAATTAGGTAACAGGCTGTCCACGTTGCAAACCAGTTGCGGTAATTGGGCGTATTATACGGTGAACACTAATTTGTGCGGCGGCATTTTCGGCATCGGTGATAGTACGCAAAGAGTGGCAGCCGTGTGTGGCCTGCCAGCAGAACGGTCTCCCTTGGAAACTTATACGGTTGAAGTGACGGAATTCACTTATAGCGGGCATGATCCGCAAGTCATCGTTTTTCAGGACGGCCGTTTGATTGAGTGGCGATGATTTTTTACGACAAGGTATTGAGGCAGAATTGCCGCATACTTTCATCTTCACCCACAATCAGTAACAAATCATCTGGGGCTAAAACGGTTTCCGGATCAGGATTGAGTATTCGGTTGTTGCCGCGCTCAATTCCGACCACCAGGCCTTTCAGGTTTTCGCGTATCCTGGAATCACGTATGCTTTTGCCTACCAGCGGATGATCCTTCGCCAGTAAAAGGGGCTTTAAGGCGAAATTTTCCAGCTGATCAATCTGCTCATGTTCTGATGAGGAAAGCGTCACTTGAGTTTTAAATAAATCAATCTGCTCGTCGTTGCCTAGGACGATCAGTTTATCGTTATCCAGGATGCGTTCTTCGCCGCGCGGTGCAAGAATCGTGTGATGGCCGCGGTGAATGGCGACGATATTGACGCCGTAACGTTGGCGGATCAGGCATTCGCCTAGCATCTTGCCTATGAAAGGTGATTTGTCACCCACTTCCATTTCCACAAAATGGGTGTCCCAGGGCGCGAGTTCTTTGTAACGCGACTGCTTCGCCGGCTGTTTTTTGATGTTGCCTATCAGCTGTCCTTCAAACCATTGATAGGATTTTTCCAGATGACGGTAAGCGACCGCAAAGTAGACAGCGACCAGTGTGATGAAAGCGGCTGTCGTGATCCACGTATGAAAGAACACAACACTAAGAAAGACGATTTCAATGAGCGTGATGAGCCAGACCAGAAAGATGACGGGGTTAAGCGTTGTTTTCGTATATTCGGGAAGCACGGCCCGTTTGTAAGAAAACAGCATGCCCCAGATAAAAGGTGAAGAAAGCAGAATGGCAATCAGTTCGCTTAGCATTTTAGCGTTCTGTTTGCGTATGGCCACTTTGAAAATTTCCGGATAAACAAATTTGTTTATCAGCGTGAAGACAATGGCGACGATAATGCCGTTTAGAATGAGCCGCACCGTCACGGAGCGTAGCAACGAATTTTCGCTTGAGCGTGTTTGCGTGCGATAGACCCAGGCTGAATAACTATCGAGAAAGTATTTAACACGCTCAGGCAGTTTTTTCTCAAGGGTCAAACCGATGTGGCCTGACAGTCGGATCATATAGGGCGTGGTGAAGGTCGTGATACTCGAAACAGCCACAATGATGGGATACAGTTTTTCATCAATTACATTTAATGCGGTGCCGAGTGTTGCGATGATAAACGAAAACTCACCGATCTGTGCCATACCAAAGCCTGAGCGCACGGCGGATTTGATACTTTGCCCCGTGAGGAAAGTCCCAATGGAAATGACAGTGACTTTGCCCGCCATCAACACGAGCGTGATCAGCAGCACGGCTTTCCACTGTTCGGCAATCATGAAGGGATTAATGAGCATGCCGACGGAAATAAAGAAGATGGCGCCGAAAATGTCGCGGATGGGAGTGATTAATGTTTCAATACGGTGGACCAGCACGGTCTCGGCAAGAATGGAGCCCATGATGAATGCGCCCAGCGCGGTCGAATAATGGAAGTAAGCCGCGATGGAAACAAGAAAGAGACACAGGGCAACGGAGACGATGGTGAGTGTTTCCTGGCTGATGTAGCTTGATAAACGTCTAAAAAGAGAAGGGACCAGAAAGTAGCCAGCCAAGAACCAAGCGCCAACAACAAGAATTAATTTGATGGTTGCGAATAACATCTCTGGCGAAAAAACATTTTTAGTCACGACGACGGTAGAAAGCGCGACTAACAGCAGGATGGCAAGTAAATCTTCTACAATGAGCACGCCGAAAATGACTTCAGCAAAACGTTTGGTTTTAAGGCCCAATTCGCCCACGGCTTTAAAGATAATGGTGGTCGAAGAAATGGCAAGCATTGCACCCAAAAACAGGCAGTTATTGTGGTCCCATCCCATCAGCCGCCCGGCGCCGTAGCCCAGGAGTATCATCATGGTCACATCAAAGAGGCCCGTGATAAGCGCAGAAAAGCCGACCTTCGTCAGTTTATGAAAGCTGAATTCGAGTCCCAATGAAAACATCAGGAAAATGACGCCAAGCTCTGAAAGGATTTTGATATTGGCAATGTCAGTTACAAGGCCATGCGGCGTAATATAAGGGCCAATAATCATGCCGGCGACCAGGTAGCCAAGTACCACAGGCTGACGAATGCGCTGAAACAGGAGCGTGACAATGCCGGCGACACCCAGCATAACAGTCAGGTCAGAAATGAGAGGTGCTAATTCATGCATAATTTACCACTCGCAGATGATGGTTCTTTTAAGCCGCCTAACGTTATGATCTGTTAGGGCAATGTTTTTATAATTTTTTTAATAAGTTTCAGAATTTTCTGTTGTAGTTCTCTGGAACTAACAGATCGAATGAGGCGAAATTTTAACCATAATTGGTCTCGTTTGTCAATATATATTTGATAAATAGCGGGTTTTAATAATTTTCACCTGTTGGCCTGGGCTTCTGTTTTATACTGAAATCAATGTCCTATCGAAGGTGGGCCGATATTGCGGCAATCTTTGGTGAAGTTTGGTTTTCAGCGGATGTATGGAGGAAGACATGATAAAAATGCATCTCAAATCAGGCGCTTTTTTCCTTGCCCTGGTGTTATTACACGGCTGTGCCAACAATACTGCTCCACCTGCGCCAATTTTCTCGGATGCGATTTATTCACCTGCGGTGACTAATGAGCCTTTTATGTTTCGGGGGCCGCCGGAGGGGGTGAGGTAGAGTAAAGGCAAAAAATAGAATCTTTATCATAATCTAAATTAATTATTCGGAATTTTTTTATTTTTTATATTGCCTATTCGATTGACTAGCCTGGTCTAATCATTAAAATTGCATTTAATTTTGGCTTATTAAGTTTTCAATACTTACAGCAAAAAAATGCCCGGCAGAATATTCTCTCGAGTAAAAATCAGCCTTTAAAAAAATCATAGAATTTATGGATAAGCTTCTTTATGGCAACTATAACAGATGACAATAATGGAATTATTAAGGTTTATTGGGCTGATATTCGTGAACGGGTAGCTCAAGCAGAGCCAGTTTTTGCTGATATAGTGGATCAATTAAATCCAGATAAAACTTTCCCACTTTATCTTGTGTATCTTCCCTATGGTGCTCTTAAGGGCGATACAACAAGTTCCTATTTTCCAGATGGTAAAGGCGGCTATTATCGGTTGTCAGATCCAGAAGCGCCTAAGGGGATTACTAAAGATCTCGGTTATGGTAGTGACGGTTCACCAATGGGCATGGTTCTTGAGAAACAATTGGAATATTTTATAGATTTAAAGCATAAAGGTATAACCATTCCATGGTTGATTTATTCTCCCGGACAATTTTTTCCATTTTCAACAATATTGGGGTGTAAAAGTCGACATGTCTATGCACCAAATGGGCTACTGACAGTTACATCTGGCGTACGTTCAACTTTTATGTTGCCCAATATTGGATGTAATTCAAACTATGTGAATTTGAGGCGTGACTTTAATGTCCAAAGGCAGGCTCCTAAATCTTTATATGAACATTGGTACGTTTTTAAAGAGATTATTCAAAGCAATGTCTTAAATTGCCATTGGCGATCATGTTTAATGTATTTCAGCGAAAAATGGGTTAATAAGCTTCATAGCGACAAAGCATGGATAAGTTTAAAGCTTTATTTGCATGAAGTTGCATGGCGAAAATTTGAGTATGAAAGAAATCGTGTTTATTATGATATAGCTTTTTCTATTATACAGGAAAAAAGAAATCTTAAACCGAACCCTTATTTGACAGATACAGCGCGACATTTATTTACAACTGCATTAGGCGGTGCTCCTGGTTATGTTCCGTCATGTAATAACGATGCTTTACCAGCAAATCTGCTTCAAAGAGTATTTTTGGATTGCTATGGATTAAAAAAATATATTCCAACCCTAATGCAACCTGCCCACTTTGATTTTGAAAAAAGTAAATATCCTGTTTATTATTCATTACAAAATCCTTCAACATATGTTTTTTCCCCAAAATCAAGAGAAGGCTCAAGTACCATTGTTGAAATACTCGAATTAGAACATATTATGAATATTTTTTGTGAAGAGTTAGCAAATGATTCAAATATATGTTCTGATACTATCATTGGAAAAATCGCAAAAAATGTGAATTTTAACTATTTTCACAATAAAGCTGATCGTCAGGCTGTTATTCGGCCTTCCTCAGACATCCCATTCGCTGATAAAAGATTTGAAGCGGGTTCGTTAAATGGTGAGGGCTCAATTGGAAAGTTCGCTGCTGATGCGCCATTTGTCAGAGGTTGCATCAGTATCGACTCTAAAGATAACAAATCTTTTAAATGCAATGGCACTAAATAAGCTAAAAATACCAATAACGCTACAACTAAACCACAATATACTGTTTCCCAAATATTCATACACATACGCACCCAAAGCTGGGCCAATAGCTCTACTTGAAGCATATACCATTCTGTATGTGCCAAGAACAAATCCCTTTTTATTAAGGGGAGCGTTCTCATAACAGATTAGTTGCGCCACTGAGAAGAAAAGGATTTCGCCAAGTGTGTACAAAATACAACCCATAATTGCAAGGTAAAATGAAAAAGAAAAAGCAAGCATATACATGCCGAACCCTAAAAGAAATACACCACTTCCAATAATAATAATATGATTATATTTGCTAAAATAATTGGCTAATGGTGTTTGTAATAAAAAAATTAAAAAAGTATTAAGCGCAAATATGACACTAAAATTCCCATAGCCATAATCTGAAAACAAAGTTTGAAGATGAATTGAATAAGTGCTGCTAAGTTGAGAGATAATTATTCCAGCAAAAAATAAATTAATAATAACGAAAACAATTAATTGGTTTAGCGTATTTAATTTTTTTATTTTGCTTATATCGCTGACTGGGATATTGCTTACTATTTTTTCATTAAAATTAAGCCTACGTTGATAAGTTAAAATTAGGTACAATGATAGCAAAAGCAAAATAATGCTTGCGCCAAGCAGTAAATATCGAAAACTGAAATTTGCAATAATTCCGATAATTATTGCAGCGAGGCCTAGGCCAAGGTTTGAAGCTGTTTCAATTAAATTAATCGATTTTATTTTTTCTTTTTTGTTATTACAGTAAGAAAGTGTCCAGAGAAAATTGGAAGTTATAAACCCATAGGTTGAGATGCCAAGGAAAAAAATGAGAATTATCAATATTGCTACTGATTTAGCCATGAATAAGGCCAGATAGATTGCCCCTTGGATAAGGAGGCTTCCTATTGATATAAATTTTGGCGATAATTGGTCAGACAATTTGCCTCCAATTATTCCACCAAAAATGGTTCCTAGGCTGTAAAATGATATAATAAAGCCAGAAACTACAATACTAAATCTTAGTTCATTTAAAAAATATAATGGCAAAAAGTAAAAAATCCCAATAAGTGTAGAGTTTATAAAATTTAAAATAATAGTTTTCCAACACTCTTTTTGCAGTCCTCTGTAGTTATTTAAATAATTTTTAATTAAGTTAATAAGGGATTTAGCGATCATTATTTAGAGCTCAAATGGTTATATTAGTTCCAACTTATTTAGCATATTTATATTACATGATGGCTGTCGAATTGGGGGAATATATAATGTGGTTAGCCTTGAAATAACAGTATTAGGAAGATCTTTTAATGGAATTTTAGTAATTTTTGATGATATATGAGGGTACTGGCTTCCTTCATATAAAATAACTTCATGCTGGAGATCATAACACTTGCTTAGATAATCAACTAATGCTTGAATACCCCGATTATTATCATGTTTGTATTTGTTCTCAAGTAAACCTATTACGCTAATTTGCCATAAAATAAGATGACTGCAGCCATCAAATGATCTCCGATAAATTAGAAAATCTGTGGCTTCATAAGATTGACAACCTGTTGAGCCTGGATCGATATGTATATCTGCGAAGAGATAATCTTCAGCCGAAATGCCCGGTAAGATAATTGCCTTATATCCCTTTTTTTTGGCTTCGACCACAGCATCTAAAGCTGGTTTAGCAAAAACTGTAGGATGTCCTTCAAGAACAACGCAAACGTGTTGTCCTTTTTGTAGTTCATGTAAAATTGTATTTGTCATTTCATTATATGAGTCGATCCTAAAGGTATGGCTATTGTAAGCATTCTCTAATGATTGAGAGGATGGATTACATTTAATGAGCCATTCTTTCATGGCGGGCTCATTAACTAGAAATAATATTTTTTCTGATTTTTCAATGCAGTTCTTAGCTTCGATAGTCAGATGTGACATAAACTTAATGCCGCTACCAACAACTGTCAGAGATCCTTTTTTCATAAACTAATATCGTATTTGAGCAACCGTTCGTTCATTTCTAAAGCAATCGTCATTATTTTTTACAAGCGCTTTTTTCAAAAGAGAAGAATTGCTATATAAAAAAGCATCCTGAATTTCGATGGGTTGCATATTAATTAAATAGGTTAATTCCTGATGTTGCTGAGGAGTTGTATGAGCTAGTTCAATTAAAAAAGTCAAAATATCCATACTAATCTTCCTGGAAGTAATTGGTTAAATGCTATCAAGTATTTCAGGATTGGTCGATAAAAAATTTATTGAATCAAATAGGCACGGCTAACCTATATAGCATGTTGAATCAGAATTGAAAACGAGATTGGATCCCGCTTCATCGAGAGAGGGCGGCTTGCGCAATGTTCAAAAAATATACACATTAATTCTTATCTTAAATTCTTAAGAAAAAAAATTGTAAGAATTATCCGCTACAATTTTTTTAAATTCAATGTTCTTATAATAATAGTCCAGTTGGAATTGAAAGAAGTTCGTAAAATTGGATTGTTATTTATCTGAGCTTATTAAAAATTAGACAAAGAGAGGATGCTATGTCTGCAATACAACCATGGTGTTATTTGATAGGAATTCACCCTAAAAAGCTCACAAAGGAAGAGAGTCTTTTATTCGAAGCTGAAATATTTGCTCGGATCTGTGAAGAGATAAAAGAGGTTTTTAGGTGCGAATATAAGGAGTTTTTTCGTTTAATGAATTTTACCATCGAAATGGAGGAAGCAATGCTGGAAGCTGGTTTTTTACGTTTAATTATTAATGATATTTTGGTTACCGGGGAATATGATTTAAAGGGAATTGCTTACTATGCAAATACGCACGAGGATGTGGTTCAGGAAGTCATCGCTGGGGTTAATACAAATCCATCAGCTGCTTTTCTTCAAAAAATTATAGAGCTGCATCGATCCGTCAGGCGGGATTTATATCATGTTCTGATGCAGAAAATTGTTAAAGAGTACCATGTCGCCGCTTAAAATCTATACGAAGGTAGCGGATGCATATCGAATTGGTTAAGTTTGCATGTAATTTCCGCTATGATAGGACTGCGCTGAGGTTAAAAACTTAACGCTGATACAAGTGCCTTTATATGCACCCAATTTTTAGATTTTAACAAAAACAAGCATGGATTCGCCGATGCAGCAAGCAGATATACAAGACATTCTTCGCGATACTTTCGGCTATGACCGTTTCCGCCCCCTTCAGGAAAAGATTATCCGCAGCGTGATAGCTGGCGATGATAACTTTGTGTTGATGCCTACGGGTGGAGGTAAATCCCTCTGTTACCAAGTGCCTGCATTGGTTCGCCCAGGAGTGGCGATTGTGGTGTCGCCGCTGATTTCGCTCATGCAGGACCAGGTCGAGTCCCTGAAGGCAAACGGCCTGGCGGCGGCTTATTATAATTCGTCCTTGGCAGAAGCCGAGGCCAGGCAAGTTCTGGCGAAGCTGCATAATGAAGAACTGGATTTTCTTTACATCGCGCCAGAACGGCTCATGTCACCCGCTTTTTTAACACGTCTTAAAGATCTGGATCTGGCCTTATTTGCGATTGACGAAGCGCATTGTGTCTCGCAGTGGGGCCATGATTTTAGGCCCGAGTATTTGCAACTGGGGCAATTGCGACAGCATTTCCCCGCTGTGCCTATTATTGCCTTGACCGCAACAGCGGATAAACAAACGCGAACTGACATCACGCAGCGTTTGCAACTTACTAGTGCGAATGTACATATTGCAAGCTTTAACAGGCCAAACATTCGTTACACCATTTTGGAAAAGCAAAAGCCTTTTAACCAGTTGACCGAATTTCTGCAGGACAAAAAGAACGAATCGGGTATTGTTTATTGTCTCAGCCGCAAGCGCGTGGAAGAAGTCGCGGAAAAATTACAAGACAACGGTTATTCTGCGCTGCCCTATCATGCCGGATTATCATCCAGCCAGCGACATATGGCACAATCTGCTTTTCAGCGGGACAATGTGAATATTATTGTTGCTACCATCGCGTTTGGTATGGGAATAGATAAACCCAATGTGCGG
Source organism: Aquicella lusitana (assembly GCF_902459475.1). Taxonomy (NCBI): domain Bacteria; kingdom Pseudomonadati; phylum Pseudomonadota; class Gammaproteobacteria; order Legionellales; family Coxiellaceae; genus Aquicella; species Aquicella lusitana. The sequence continues at coordinate 687,922 of NZ_LR699114.1, forward strand.
TTTGTAGTACATTATGATTTGCCCAAACACATTGAAGGCTATTACCAAGAAACAGGCCGGGCGGGGCGGGATGGATTAGCTTCAGAAGCTTTACTGCTTTATGGCTTGAATGATATCGCCCTAATCAAATCCTTGATTGAAAAAAACAGCCATGCTGAACAGCAGCGTATCGAATTGCATAAATTAAATTGCATGACCGCGTTTGCTGAATCGCAAACCTGCCGCCGCCGTGTTTTACTGAATTATTTTAATGAGCAACTCGCCGTCGACTGCGATAATTGCGATATCTGTCTCAATCCACCTGAAACGTATGATGGCACGGTGGATGCGCAAAAGGCATTATCCTGTGTTTATCGGGTTCGCGAGCGCTATGGAGCCAACTATATTATTGATATCCTGCGCGGCAGTGATGACCAGCGAATCAAACGACTGGGCCACGAGCGCCTCTCAACTTATGGAATAGGCAAGGACTTGAGCCTGGAAGCATGGCATAGCGTATTGAGACAATTAATTCACCTAGGCTATCTTGAGCAGGACATTGCGAATTATTCTGTCTTGCGTTTGACATCACACGCGCGGCCGCTTTTGCGCGGCGAGCAAAAACTCATTCTTGCCAAGCCTCGCACAAAATTGAATGCACCAAAAGAAAAGAAACAGACGCATTCAAAACGCGAAAAAACAGACAGAAAAGCAGCGCCAGGGCTTGAATATGATAGAGGATTATTTGAGAAACTCCGCGCATTGCGCAAGCGACTGGCGGAAAAAATGGGTGTGGCTCCCTTTATTATATTTAGTGATGTTTCCCTCATTGAAATGTCTGCTTATTTCCCCGCCAGTGAAGCGGAGTTTTTAACTATCAATGGCGTAGGACAAAAGAAGCTGGAAAATTATGGCCAGCTCTTTCTGAAGGCCATTCAGGAACATAAAAAAAACGTGCAAGAACCATCTCATGCGCTGGTTTAAAGTGAGGGAGGCTTGATCGCGTTCTCACATTTGAAATCTTTTTCCTGGCAGGCGACAATATTGCTTTCCAAGCGCCGCAGTTGTTCCTCTAACAGCGTGGCTGAAGCGCGAAAAAGTGGATCTTGCCATGCTCGGAATAGTCTAATGATGTCTTCAATGTTGCCCTTTGCAACGAGGGGAAGCAGGGACTGGGCATGTGAAGAGGTTATCCAAAAATTTTTCTTTATCTGGCCTTTTTCAATAAGGAAGATCATATATTCATACGGTGCTGTTTTGCCGATTTTGGCTAATTTCACCAGGCAGTCGCCCAGTAAAAATCCTACGTTAAGGAATTTGTATTTGTATAAATCCAGTAATGGATCATTTGCCAGTGTATTAAATTGCTTGTTCAGCTGTGCTGCACGGGCCTGATCTTGGCGTGTGGTTTTTAGTAAAATGTATTTGATGCAATCTGCTGGCATGTTATCAAAAAATCCAAACATAACGTCCTCGATTTGTATTTAATTATTAACTTGATAAGTGCGTTTTGAAGCCTATTAGTCAGCGTAATGATGACTGATAGACTTTTCTTCTATTTGCCTTTCCGCTGTTATTGCCTGCCGTAGCCTTTGCGTTCTTCGTTTCTGATGGCTATGTCAGCAGGTTCAAAGAAAGATTCATGGGACAAGCTGCGTACAAGTGGGCCAATCCGCTGACCTTCTTGATTGAAAAAACTGTATTTAATGTGTGCCCGTGTGACTTGTCTCGTCAGTTGAAAATCTGTGCTGACAGGCAGGCTATTTTCTGGATGTGGCGGCAAACTTGCTGGCACATTTGAGGGATTCAGTAGCGGTGGCCGCAGGCATCCGATCAGCTGATGGACTTCAAAATCAAGATACTGCAATTGGCCGAGTTGAGATTGAGAAGATAAACGTATTTTTGCTTTGGAAGATAAGGTGTCCCAGTCAAAAGTCGTGTGTTTAAACCAGGCTGCTTTTCCGTACTTTTTAATAATATAAGCTTTCACTTCATCGTGTATTCTGTTCAGGCGTTCACATTTTCTGATTTGCTGCTGGATAGTTTTGGTAAGTAACGCTTCTGTATTTTCCAGAACAAGTTTGGTCGCTTTTTCAAATGGAGCAAGTGAATTTTGATCAAACTGTAGATTTTGTCTGGCTTGCTGGAGAAGCTGGGTTGCCTCCAATAAATAATTTTTGGCTGCCTCCAGATTGCTAATGGCGGATTCTAATTGGCGCGAATGATGTTTCAAGTCATTTTCTGCTCTGGCGCGGTAATACTCTGCAGCATCGGTATAAGCTTGGATTTGACCGAAGATATCACCCGCTTCATTGGCCATTTTCAGTTGGTGCAGATAGGTTTCCTCGCTTTTAAAGTAAATGCAAGGAGGCGGTGGTGGTGGCGGTTGTGTTTTGAAATTGACGTAAACCAGTGAGGCAAGCGGTCCTTCGTCCTGAATATACAGCATGGCTTCGTCGTCCTCTTCTGGGATTTTATCTTCGGAAGAAGGTATCGTTGCGGTGGAATCGTGATGGTTAACTTTTTTGGGTTTGATCTGCTCTGGAAAGGATTGCAGTAACTCTTCAAATTTTAAATCGTACTCTTCTTGCAGCTGATGCTTTGCTCTTTGTTCTTTTTCTTTTTCCTCTTTTTCAGCGATCCGTTCGGCGCTTTCTTTTTCCAGGTGTTGTGATTTTTGCTCAATTTCCTGCTTGAGCAATGCATAATCTTCATGGTTTTCGCGGCAGACGTTGGCAAATTCATTGCCTGTCTGTTGTGCAGTCATGGCATTTCTTACCAGTTCTTCCTTTTTGGCCTGGTCATTAGCAATAGAGGGGAATGATGCCATTGTAAGATATAGCTTCGTGAAGAAGATGAGATCAATGCAAATGCCCGAGCTGTAATCAATTACCGTTTTGTTCTTATTTGCATTCTCTATCTGGCGTATGATATTTAATGCCCTGGTATAACAATCGACTAGTTTGTCCACGATGGATTGGACGTGATTGATTTCACTTGCTGAAGCATTTTCCCTGAGAGAATTATGGAGGCAATCAGTATAATCTCTTCCTTGTTCCCACAATATCTTGAACTGAGCGATGAGATCACTGGATGCTTTAGCTTCTTCCAGTGCTTCATCAAATTTTTTAAAAGCGCGTTCTTTATTTTGTATGTTTCGCGCTTCTGTTAATAACCGTTCCAGCTTGGTGCCCGATTTGGCCTTGTCCGGATTAACGCAGGAGTTATAGCGATCTTCAACATGCGACACAAAATTTTTCAAGGCATCGTCTCGATTATTTTCCAGATAGGGATTTTCATTCCAAATCCGCCAGGCTTCCTGTGCATATTGGTGTGCCTTGGAGATAGGCTCCAGCTTCTTGTTTTTCTTAAATTTTTCCCACTGGTACATATGATTGTCAGCGAGGATTTTGTTGAGTTCGATTAAGCAGGACAATACAGCAAGCTGGTTATTAGCTAATTCATAGACAGTGCCTCTGATCTGTTGGCTATTCAGTTCTAAAGCTTGGAACTTCTTCTGAAAGAAAACCAAATCATCATTTATCTTGTATAGCTTGGTGAGAATATTTCGCGCTTCTTCAAAATCCTCAGGGTAAACTGAAGGATCTTTCCTGAGAGCGATGATAGTGCTATGCCGTTTGAGTGCATTATTAGCCCGCGTGATATGGCTAGGTAAGGACTGCCTATACTTGCCCCAGCCAGCTAAGATTTTTTCTTGGCGCGAGATCATTCGTTATTCCTTGTTATTGTGTTGTAGATGATTGCGACTAATAATCGGGATTGATTATAGTATGAGGATTAAAATCTATTCAATGGTTAGATGTTGGCTCTGTTTCATGGGTTTCTAATGTTGTTTTTGCAATGTATTCTTTTAGCTTTTCTTCTACACAGTAGAAATGATCTTTCAACAGATCAATATTATTGTTGGTAATAAGATAATCTCTGCGAGTTCGTTATCGTTAATATCTTTCGCGTTTGTGATCAGCAAGCACTTCATTAATAATCTTGTCTACTTCGCGGCGACTGGTGCCGGGCAGAGGTGCGCATAAGGCTTTCCATAGTGTCCAGCCACGGCCACGTGCCCAGGTAGCGCTATCCAGTGGCAGAGCTGCGCGAAATGCTTTCCGGCTTTCCGCGTTGAAGAATGTCCATGCAATCGCAAGATCGCATGCTGGATCACCGATGCCAAGCTGTCCGAAATCAATGACTGCGCTTAGTTGGCCTTTGTCGACGAGCAAGTTACCCACTGCGACATCACCATGAACCCAGACGGGCGTGCCTTGCCAGGTGGAAGCGAGGGCTGCATTCCATACTTCTATCATAGTTTCAGTATCGGTCTCATTACCAAGCTTGGCGATTGCCTGCCGGGTTTCTGCGTCATAGATTGCGAGCCGGCCGCCACGATAAAAATTTTGCGGTCCCGCTGGCGGTCCACCGGCAGTGTCAATCTGCTGCAGCGCAGCCAGGAATTCAGCCAGCGCTATGGCGAATTGGCGGAGATTGGTGATGTGCTCAATAGACGCACTTTCGCCGGCGAGCCACTGGTAGACGGACCAATGCCACGGATATCCTTCAGCGGGCTTCCCCATGGCCAAAGGGATGGGGATTGGGAGAGGCAGGTGTGGTGCCAGTTTCGGTAACCAGCGGTGTTCTTTTTCTACTTGCGGTGAATATATCGCAGCGCTGGGGAGCCGGACCGTCATGTGCTCGCCAAGATGGAAGGTCCTATTGTCCCAACCGCCGAATTCGACCGGCTTGACTGGAAGATGCGTCCATTGCGGAAATTGTGCCGCGATAAGCCGCCGCACGAGAGTGACATCGATATGTATTTTGTCGGTGGTAGCCATGAATAGGATCTCTTAAAAACGTTAGCCTTGGTAAGCATGAGTAAGTTTAGCTGTTTTTCATTTCGTTTTGTGCAGGTTCCGGGGCTGCTTCCTCTTCTTGTTCATCATCTAACGCTTGCTGAGTTTGCATCATGTTTACAAACGAAAAAAATAACGGCATGGCTATTACTATCAAGATAACGACTATCCATTTCCACAGCGGTGCTTGTTTTGATTCATGGAATTTACGAATGAGTTGGTGTCTGATTTTTTTCATTTACTATTCCTTTAATCAAAAAATAGCATTGGAACCAGCCGGTATTTTACAGAGAAGACAAAGTATGGAAAAGGGGACGTAATAAAACGTCCCCCATCACATTATTTCAATAATAACCAACATTCTGTTAGCAATTCCGTTTCCGCTACTTCATGGTCAAAGTTGTAGTAGCAAAAAATACAGGGTAGATCGGCTAATTCCTCACCAGAGTTCGGCAGCCAATCGCGGTATAATGCATAAATCGTATCGCTGATATTATCACGTGATCCTTTATGCATCGCTACGGCATATCGGCCAGCGGGCAGCCGTTTTTCAATCACCTCACCTTTCAGGGTTAACTGCTCTGGAACGGTGATGCCAAGATCAAAACGAAACTCTGTAGCAGGCGTTGATTTTGGGTCATCATAAGCAAATCCAAAGGCTTCACCAGGCACTGGCTTAAGGCTGATGGGCTGCGCTTTGGCCCAATTAACCAGCTTGTTGACACTGTCTCCTACGCGCTTAGGGTCACCACGATGCTCTATTACCGCCAAACGCCTAGCACTTATGTTTTTTATGGTTACGTTCATTGTTATTTCACCTTGTTGAGGCAACGAATAGGGTGGTTGTTCCCACATATGCCAGCTTGCTTCATGTCTAAACTCACTTGGGCTCATGCCGCAGGTTTGTTTAAATGCACGTGAAAAAGCTTCATGGGATTCAAATCCCGCATCAATTGCAATGTTAATAATGGATCGATCTTTATCAATAATCAGCTGATGCGCGGCCCGCTTTAATCGCAGCCAGCGAATATACTGTTGTAAAGACAATCCGGTATAAGCAGTAAATAAACGATGAAAATGATATTTTGAGAAGCAGGCAATACGGCTCAATTGGGTCAGTGTGAGTTCCTCGTCAAGATGTTTGCCGATATACTCAATGACTTTATTTAATTGATGCTGATAATTCATGCTTTACTCTCGTTCATTTTGTTGTTTAATTTACGCGAACAAGGATACTGCTTCTGGAACGTAATAATTTGACCATTCTTGCTAAAATTATATGCGGTATAGCGCGCAGCATGCCCAGCCATTGTTAACGCTATTGACTAGCTAACTGATTGAATTAAAAAATATCATAACATGATTTTTTGCACATTCCCTCAAATCAGCTCCAAATTTAGTGCAACGATTGGCAACCGGCGTTACTGAAACTGGCAGTTCGAGCTCGAACAAAAGTGACGGCACAGGCGTGGGTGTAACGGAAATTACCTCCGGGCTATTTGTGATTTTTTCATGTTTTTTATTGGCGTGTAATAGTTACGCAGGTTTTTTTGAAATTCCCTAGTTATTAAATGGGATGGCATATCGGGCAACAAGGCTGGATTTTTTATATTTATTTCTTGAATAACGTCATCGCAAACTTGACTATATGAATCAATTAACTTTCTATAAAAGTTAGCGGAAAGATTAACCTTTCTGTGCAGTTGTGGCGGTTCCATCTCGGCCATTCGAAGATAATTACTTTTCATTTCCATAACATCCCGCAAGGAAAGCGTAATGCCAAAATTTTTTTCTATCTTTCCTAACATTACATCCGCGCCGCTATAATACGCCTCTTCGGGTGAATTGTAATCGTCGGAAAATAGAATATAAGGAAGGTCTGCATCTACAATCATCAAGCCATGACTGTCAAATCCCCAGTTATTGAGGTTTTCTATCATGTCATAGAAAAATGTGCTTGCTACTATTATCTTAACTAACCCATCTTCACCGATTTTATCTGTGATGCGTTTGCGGTTATTTTTTTTGCCTATGTCCTTGCTGATGATTGTGTCGGCAGGTTTAAAATCATCGTCCCATTTGGATATGGTGTAATAATCAGCCTTAATAGTGGACAGCCCAATCAATCTATTCCTGGCTTTGCATACACCATTTTTTTGGTAAGCGATGCTTATAATCGGCATTTTAATTTCTAAATTATTCCTGACAAATTTATTATAATAAAGGCAAATTAAACCGTTATGAGCATATTCAAGGTTTGTATGATTATTGGCAATCGCTTTCATTACATGTTTGATGCCGTTAATTAAACAAACTTTACCTGCTGATATTCCTATATGCTTTGAATGACAATTTGTTACATGGCCTGAAATATTTTTTATGGGCAAACCTTCGTAACGAATCATATTAAACAGATTCAAATTGGATAAAGTGGCGCTCGCGCTATCTGAAATATATTGAGTTTCATTGCCATAACAAGAATGGATGAATAATAAAAAACATAATAGTCCAATCTGGTTATTTGATAATTTTATATAGATATTACTTCGTAGATAAACATGACTGTTCATTGGCTGGAAATCAAATGAAGGTATATTTTCTAAGGAAGGTATATTTCCTAAAGAAGGAAGGCTAAATCTGTTTTTCTGCGGTTTGGGTTTTGTATTTTTTTCTATAAATTTTTTGTAATCCTGCAGTTTCCATCGGTGATATTCATTTAATTTCCAATTGGTCATCAATTTCTCTCCCTGACGCGCCTGTTTTAATTGGTTGTCCCATTCTATTTTAAGTTTAAGCCCAAAAACAGTGTCAGGCCTGACCCAGAATCTATGCTTCACCCTCTCGTTGCTCCCTCTCTTTGAACCCTATCGTATTTAAGCAGAACATGGCAGTCGATTGATTTTTAAAGATAATATGCAAAATATGATCATATTTTGCACAGTCTGCTTGCATGAGTAGCAACCTGTGGTACAATTTCGCTCAAATTAATAAATATATATAAAATTTGATACAAATTTGGTCCGTTTCAAATAGTTATCTTCCCCTGCATTAAATAATAGAGGTGATGAAATGAGTCATGAAGGTAAAAAAACTTTATTTATATTAGGCGGTGTTGCTGGTATTGCTATCATTGTTATATTAACAACGTTGGCAATGAAATTCATTTTACAAAGCCCTTTAACTCAAGCACCAACTGAGAAACCTGTCGTTGAAAAAATTGTTGTGGAAAAAGCTGTAGAACAACCACAACCTCCTGCACCAACTGCTCAAGTAATAGATGTAAAACCGCATTATGTTTCTGCCTCTATTCCAAAACAGCGTTGCCGAGATGTGCGACGTGTTGTGTATGAGTCCCAAGAAAGCCATACGCCTGGCGCAGGTGCAGTCGTTGGTGGTGTTGCAGGTGGACTCTTAGGTTCTCAAGTCGGTGGAGGCAATGGCCGTCTTGTAACAACTGCAGCAGGCGCTGCCATTGGCGCTTTAACAGGCAACAGCGTACAAAACAGTATGAATGCTCCCCAGTCTCACATAGTTCACTCCACTGTCTGTTCGACTCACTATGTGAAAACAAGTATTAAAAAGGGCTATGAAGTCACATATACTTATAGTGGAAAGCAAGGCGTCATTATTATGGATAATCCTCCCATGATCGGAAGCGTATTACCTTTCCCTAATAGTTAATACAGCTTTTAAATAACATCCTGGTTGCAAACATTAAGTATTTAAAGGCAACCGGGCTTACATTGCGTCGATTAAAAGAAACAGCAAAACTAATAATGAATTAGCTGAGATTAAGTATCAATCAATTAAGTCAACAAGTTAGGGCCTCACCCCGAAACCGTTTCTAGCGCATACGATTTCCCTAACTTCTCTTTCATTTCTCCAATTTCTTCTTCATCTCTCGCATCCCATCAAATAGAGGTTGAGATATATTGCTGGGAAATTTTTTGGGTAATTTCTCGGATACTTGTTCTATCACGGAATCGACTTGCTGTAACATGTCGTCAAGAATTGTTTCTGCTCTTTCAGGAGAGTAATTAACGGCTTTTGCTGTTTCTAGAAAGTGCCGGCGCTGTATATTGTGCCAATGATAATGAATATTTTTGCCTTGCAGTGCCATGGCCATTTTTATTTTTTTTTCTTGTAATTGTTTCTTGGCCATCAACGGATAAGCCGACATGATGTCATAGAGTGGTGTTAGGCGATATTTTCCTTCGGGTTCAATAAAGACACTAAAATTTTTTGCATGACCGTCGATTGCTGCTAGCAACCAGAATAAGACTTGTGATCGATAAAACATATCTCGATCTGCAACCGGAGCAGCAGAACCAAGCAGTAATCGCATAATTTCATTGATTCCTGGGCCGCCATCTGATTGATATTTTAAATTGGGTGAAATGCCTAATGCTTGGCACATATCTTCTTGTGGTAGTCGCATTAACCAGGTATTGTCGCTAGCCATTTTTCGGTCAAATCGTTCTACCGCAAGTACTTTAACATTCTCAAAATAAAGAATTTCGCATGTTGCGACAGGCAACTCAAAAGCACTGGCAATTTGCGCGCATAACCATTCATTTTCGCAACTATCACTTAAGTCCATTTGTTGATGTTGAATATAACCAATGGGTAATTTGAAAATATGGCTGGTCGGCGTTTCGCCAAGCGGTCTGCACCATTTGCCATCATGATATAAAAAAGCTGATTTTTCTTGTGCGCCCGCAATCGAGATTCGAAATTCTTCAGCGGTATCTGTCATGCCAAGTGGATTATTTAGATAGCTGCTTAAAATGGATGCTATTTCTTTTTCTTCTAATGATTCGAAATTAATTTTCTTTTTAAAAATTGGTATTTCGCCATTAATAAGTTGGATAGCTCCTACGCAATCTCTACCTATACTCGCTAATAAATCGAATGGCTGGTTTGTCCCGACATGAAATTTGGCTTGAATGCGAGCTCTGATTTGTTGATTGTCTGGAAGCAGGTTATCAAAAAAATTATAAACAACATCACCAGCAAAGGATTGTTTCACTAACGGCAATGACAATGAAATGGGGCGCGCGCCAGGTGTATTTAGCCATGTTTGATCATAACTAAATGTCAAGCTGCCTTGGGTGGTTTTTTCTAATTTACCAACCAAAATACCATTCATTAAAACATTTAGAATGCGATTACGTGATTTCATTATTACCACTCTTCTTTCCATTTGGTTGTGGGTATTTCATCTTTAGATAACAACTGAATGTCTAGATTAAGAGCTGACAATACTCGAAATAATGTATCTAGTTGTGTACTTTCTGGCTTGTTTTCTAATGCAGAAATTGTTTTTTGTTTTAATCCAACTAGATTACTAACTTCCGTTTGGCTTAACTTAAGCTTTTTGCGTTGATTAACGATAAGCAGCGCAAGTTCTTTGGGTGAACGAATTAACATATCTGCTAACTCCTAAGAAAAATCAATTTACACCCTATAGGGTGTAAATTTAATTCTATACCCTGTAAGGGATGAAATCAATTTCATACCCTATGGGGTATAATCTAATGGAGTGGTTAAGAAAGATAGAAAGGTGGGCAACAAGTTAGGCCTAACGCCATCTTAGATCAACCCGCTCGATGTTTTTTTCTAATGGAATAAAAAAGGAGATTTTTTGATAAGTCTGTTTTCAATGAGTGAAGCAGAATTAATATATAAATCAATTAATTACTTAATTATGGAGGCGGCGGGAATTGAACCCGCGTCCGCGAACCCTCTACTATCGGGTCTACATGCTTATCCAGTCATTTGATTTAACTGCCTCACCTCCGGCTGGAAGGATGTTAAAGCAGCGAGCCCTATTGAGTTTAGCAGTTTGATCTCGGGCAGATCATCCTGCGAGCTTGTATCTATGACCGCCCTAGTTTACTTGCGTAAACATCCAACCGTACAAGCCCAGTTGGTGAGCGGTGCTGCGCCGGTGTTTAGGCGGCTAACGCAAGCATGCTTGCGTCGTTAACAGCGATGCGTTTTTTGTTGGCATCTATAAAGTTTGTAACATTTTTTACGAGGTTAAGTTACGTCCTCGGCATGCGCCTCAAGCTTCGCAATCCACGTCGAAACCAGGTCGCCCCCATTCAAAAGTATAGTTGATTAAATGACTTAAATATTAAGGAAGCCTGAAGCCTCCTTGAAAATTCTTCATCATCAATCGGATAGATACTTTTACACGCTTTCTATGCCTGTTGTAAAGGGAAGGGATACTCAACCTGAGCCCCTTTTGCCTTATGCCTCATGGCCTGTATGGCCAATATGCCTTTTTTCTCCCGCAGATGCCCGGTCATGGGGCAGAAGAAAGAATCTTTATCAGTCTTACATTTCAACAGAATTTCTTTATTATCGGCCTTCAGGGTCACTTTGACAGAAGAGTCCTCGACAGTAGGGTTTTGGAAATTAATATCAAGCAGCATAATACGAAGACCTGCTTTTTCCGCCATGACTTCCGTGTGAAATGCGCCGGGCATACGAATGAAGCCGCCATGTGGCCCAGGCTTGTCTTCACCATGGGCAAAAAGGGAAGTGGTGCAGAGAGTGGCCAGGACGAAACCCGCAAAAACAGAGATATTTTTCATCATAAAATCCTTTTATCAGGAGAAGAAATTTACCGCTTAAACAGGCGCTGCTTCTGACGTTCCCAATCGCGCTCTTTTTCTGTCGCGCGTTTATCATGCAATTTTTTACCTTTTGCGAGGCCAATTTCAAGCTTGACTCGGTTATTCTTCCAATACAGGGAAAGCGGTACCACGGTAAAGCCGCGGCGTTCCACACTACCGATCAGCTTATTGAGCTCACGACGCTGCAGAAGCAATTTTCGACTGCGCTGCGGATCAGGATGGATGTGTGTTGAAGCCGTCTGCAAAGGGGTGATCAGGGCGCCAAACAGCCACGCTTCACCGTTCTTGATGAGCACATAGCCCTGATCGAGTTGGACGCGTCCTGCCCGCAGGCTTTTGACTTCCCAGCCTTCAAGTGCCAGCCCTGCTTCAAAGCGATCTTCGATAAAGTATTCGTGGTGCGCTTTTCGATTAACCGCGATAGATGTATTTGTCTTTTGCGTCTGTTTCATAGGATGCCATATAATTACCGTTCTTTTTGTCAGGAATCAACATGAATATTTTAAAAAGAAGCGCCCTGGTGCCTTATACCTCCCGCCAGATGTTCGAACTGGTGAATGGCATTGAAGATTACCCGCGGTTTTTGCCCTGGTGTCATAGCAGCAAGATTATTAGCCGCACCGAGGAAGAAGTGGTTGCTGAACTGGAAATCAACTGGAAAGGTATCCACAAGAGTTTTACGACCCGCAACCGTCTTTATCCTTATGAGCGCATGACGATTGAGCTGATAAACGGGCCATTGAAGCATATGGAGGGCATCTGGCAATTTCAACCGCTGGATACGCATGCCTGCAAAGTGCTGCTCGACCTTGAATTCGAATTCGCAGGTGGGTTCATTGACCGTCTCTTTCAGCCTGTGTTCCAGCATATTGCAAATACCCTGGTGGATGCATTTTGCAAGCGCGCAACAGAGCTGTATGGTCATGAGTAAGCTGATTAAAATAGAAGTGGCTTATGCGCTTCCCGATCAGCAGCGCATTCTGGCGCTTGAAGTGGAAGCGGGCTGCACGATCGAAGAAGCTATTCACCGTTCAGGCATGCTTGCGCTTTTCCCTGAGATTGATCTGACCCAGCAAAAAGTAGGGATCTTCAGCAAGGCACGCCGGCTTTCTGACGGGGTAAAAGAAGGTGACAGGATTGAAATCTACAGACCACTGACTATCGATCCCAAACAGGCCCGGCGATTAAAAGCGAAAAAAACCGCCGGAAAGTGACAGTAAATTTCAATTGATACGCTGCAGCATCAATTTTGAATGATTTCCTGCAATGTACCGCGGCGGAAAACCAGCGTAAGTCGTTTTTCACTCATTTTCTCGTGACCTTTTTGCAGCGTATAGACATAATCCATACGCTCAGGCGTAAAGATATTCACCAGTACCGGGTTACCCATGATTTCTTTTACCTGGCTTTGAGACATGCCTTTATGGAGCTCGCGTACATTTTCTTCCGTGATAATATTGCCTTGATCTACGTCGATCTTGTGAACGCGGAAGAAGCAGCCGGTGACAAAAAAGCTGATCAGGACAAGAGAAATCAATTTTTTCATGTAAAATACCTTTACTTATAATGAGTGTTTGCGCCATTTTAATGGAAAAAGGGGCAATGACAAATAATGTTTTATGAAAGAGGGAGAGCATAGCATTGGACAAGACAGATCTCAAAAAGGCGGGCCTCAAAATTACGCTCCCGCGCCGGAAGATTCTTGAAATCATGGAGACGGCCAGGGAACACCACATGAGCGCAGAAGATATATACCGTATTCTCCTTGATTCGGGAGTCGAGATTGGGCTTGCGACGGTCTATCGTGTTCTTACGCAGTTTGAGGAAGCGGGCCTGGTAATGCGGCACCATTTCGAGGGAGGCCAATCGGTATTTGAACTGGATACGGGCGAGCATCATGACCATCTGGTCTGTGTGAAATGCGGCCGTGTGGAAGAATTCGTCGATCCAGTCATCGAAACGCGTCAGGAAGAAATAGCCAAGCAGGCAGGTTATGCCATTACAGATCACAGCTTAAATATTTATGGCATTTGCGCCAAGTGCCAGAAAAAGGGATAGCAAAAAAATGAATGGCCATGCTATCTTGCTGGCTGAAAAACATCAGCATTCAATCAGTTGAAAGAGGGGACTCTCATGAAGTTATTCAAAAAGAATCCATACATCCCATTAAAAACCGAAGAAAATTATGTGGAAACCAAAAACACATTTGAGCCCGGGACGAAAAAAAATGCTGCGGGTTTTGTAAAAATGGAACACGTAAAACAATCCAGAACCCCAGTTCAAATCTGTGTGCCGGATACAAATGGCATTGGAGGTGACTCGTCAGAAGTAATAAGTCTGCTGCCAAGAAGATTTAGTTAAACGACTTTCTCTCAACTTCTCAATCCGTGCAAACCAAGGGGCTCTACAGAGTTTACTTTGATTTGCACTTTCTTTTGGGATTTCTTTCCTGCAGTCCTTGGAATTAAACGCCTTGCAACACTTCTCTGGCATGCGCAAGGGTCTTTTCAGTAATTTTTTCGCCTCCCAGCATGCGTGCAATTTCGCGGGTTTTTTCTTCCGGACCCAGCAGGCGCAAACGGGTATGGGTGCTTTTCTCTACGAAATATTTTTCAACAAACAAGTGATGGTGTCCGCAGGCGGCGACCTGCGGTTGATGTGTGACACAAAAAACCTGGTAGGAATCGCCCAGTTTTCGCAGTAATTTTCCAATTTTCTCTGCTGTTGCACCGCTTAAACCAGTGTCCACCTCATCGAAGACGAGGGTCGGAATATTGGTTCGGCTCGCAAGCGCCAAATGGGCCGCGAGACTCAAGCGGGACAGTTCGCCGCCTGAGATCACTTTGAGCGCTTGCAGCGTCTGGTCAGGGTTGGTCTTGATCAGGAAAACGATTTTTTCATTGCCATGAGACGATAGCAACGCAGGTTCTTTTTCCAGTTCTATTTTAAATTCACCATGCGGCAGGGAAAGCGAACGCATGGTGGCAGTGATTTCTTTTTCCAGTTTGGCCGCGGCTTTTTTTCGTGCCAGGCTCAGCTTTTCAGCCTGTTCGGCATATTGCTGCTGCACGTTTTTCTGTTGCATTTCCAGTTGAATGATGTCTTCATCGCTCGAATTCAGTGCGTTAAGTTCGTCTGATAATTGCTTTTGAAAATTCACCAACTCCGGCGGATTCAGTTTGTGTTTGCGGGCCAGATTGAAAATCTGGCTGACACGCGTTTCAATGGCATGCAGTTTTTCCGGATCAAGTTCCGTCTGCTCAAGGTAATTTCGCAAGTCAGATTCAAGGTCGCCCAGTTGAATGAGAATAGAATTCAGTACCGTGATCCATTCGTTTGCCCTGGATTCAATGGGCTGAATGGATTCCAGCAGCTTGCGTATGTTGTTGAGTAATGACAGGGCATTCTGATTGTCATCCTCCGCGATCAATTGCAGGGTGTGCTGGAGATGATGCAGCAATTCTTCCGCATGGGTGAGCCGATGATGTTCGGCTTCCAGTGTTTCCCATTCGCCGGGCTTTAAGTCCACGGCCTGCAATTCATCTAACTGAAAGCGCAGATAATCACCGCGCTGCACCCGTTCGGCGGATTTGTCGCGCAGATTTTTAATTTGCTGGTCTATCGTCTTCCACTCTTCCGCGAGCCTTTTTACTTCTGCTGCCAGCAGCAGCTGGTCAGCATAACGGTCCAGCATTTCGCGCTGGGTTTCCGCTTGCAGCAATACCTGCTGCTCATGTTGGCCATGCAGGTGAAACAGGCGTTCGCCTAACTCTTTAACCAGCTGAACAGTAGAAGGCGAGCCGTTGATATAGCACCGAGAACGTCCATCGCTCGTGATGATCCGGCGAATGATGCATTCTGGTGCACCTTGATAAAGATCCATGCTCTGCAGCCGTTCGATGACTTTGGGAAAGTGCGTGACATCAAAACAGAGGCTAATTTCTGCTTTGTCCTTGCCGGGGCGGACAATGTTTTGCGACGCGCGCCCACCCAGCGCGAGCTCAATGGCTTCGATGAAAATTGATTTTCCCGCGCCGGTTTCACCCGTGATCATGGTGCAGCCATTGTTGAGATGCAGTTGCAGTTCCTGGATTGTAGCGAAATCTCGAATATGAATTTGTGTCAGCATAGTTTATTCCACGTACTGAAGTTTATGTCCCCAATGCAGCTTACTGCGCAAGGTTTCATAATAATCATAATCCACAGGATGAATGAGATGTAACTGCTTCGGCTTCTTGCGAATGGTGATGTGGCTGCCGGGCGGCGTGCTGATGAAAGCCTGGCCGTCGCAGGTGAGGCGCGGTGTGGCGGTATTATTGGGCGTAATGATAATGGTAATGCGATGATCGCCCTGAATGACAATGGGGCGAATACTGAGTGTGTGCGGAAACATGGGCACGATAACAATGGCATCCAGTTCAGGATGCAGAATAGGGCCGCCGCCTGAGAGTGCATATGCGGTGGAACCAGTGGGGGTGGCGACAATGACGCCGTCCGAATCCTGGCTGCAGACGAACTGCTCATCAATATAAATTTCAAATTCATTCATGTGAGGTACGGAATCCGGGATCAGCGCGACTTCATTGAGCGCATCACTTTGGCCCAGTATCTTGCCGTGATATTCAACAGTCGCTGTCACCAGAAAGCGTTTTTCCAGCCTGAATTCTCCCTCCAGTATCGATTTGATCTTCTGAAGCTCCGTCGGATGAATGTCAGTCAGAAAACCCAGTCGTCCGCGATTGACGCCGAGTACGGGGATTTCACTCTCGACGACGGTGTGCGCCGCATGCAGCAGGCTACCGTCACCGCCGACGACAATAAGGAGCTGGCAGCGTTTGCTCAATGCTTCTTTGGGAATACTGGGAAGGGAAGGGTCATTAATGGCTGCAGCCGTTTCCGCATCCACCAATAATGTCTGGCCAAGGTGGCGAAGGTACTGGATCAGCGCTTTCAAGGTTTCAATCACGCCCGGGTTTTTGACCCTTCCCATAATTCCAACGACTTTAAACTGTGACGGCATGTTCACACCCCGATATGAATTACCTCATAACCTACCTTGAATCTCGTCATTTCGTCCATATATACATGCCTATAATAGGTTAATTCGATAAAGAAAGAAAAAAGGAGAAAGGCTGGTATGAAAAAAAATACGCCTGATCATGATGCTGAGAATGAATCAAATTCTGATAAAAGTAAACTGACCGAGTTGCTGGAGCACCCTTCATATCAGGAGTTAATGCAAAAGCTCGATGAGGCAGAGAAAAAGGCTAGCGAAAACTGGGAACGGGCACTCCGTTTGCAGGCTGACAGTGAGAATGCCATGCGCCGCGCAGAGCGAGATGTGGCCAATGCGCACAAGTACGCGCTTGAAAAATTTGTCGCAGAGCTGTTGCCCATTGTTGATAGTCTGGAACTGTGTATTTCCAATGTACCAAACGAGATGCAGGAAGCGGCAGGGTCCGTTATCGAAGGCGTGCGTTTAACACTAAAAATGTTTTATACCGCTTTTGAGAAATTCGGCATCAAACAAGTCAATCCGCTTTCGGAGCCTTTTGATCCTGAATTCCAGCAGGCTATTTCCATGCAGGAAACGGATACAGCGAAGCCCGGTACAGTGATTTCCGTTTTGCAAAAAGGGTATACCCTCAATAACCGCCTGATCCGACCGGCGCTGGTCACGGTGGCCAAAGGGAAAGAATAAAAATTT
Organism: Aquicella lusitana; assembly: GCF_902459475.1. Classification (NCBI taxonomy): domain Bacteria; kingdom Pseudomonadati; phylum Pseudomonadota; class Gammaproteobacteria; order Legionellales; family Coxiellaceae; genus Aquicella; species Aquicella lusitana. Next base: position 705,117 of record NZ_LR699114.1, read on the forward strand.
ATAAGGGGGCAGGATGGCTATTTTCAATGCAGGTCATACATCTCGGCAGGTGCTTCTTGTCTTGGCTATCCCTTGTCAGCATTGAAATATGAATAAATGCCCTTATGTTTAATAGATAGATAACAAGCGGAGAATAATATGGCAACGAATAAAATCATAGGCATAGACTTAGGCACCACGAACTCCTGTGTTGCTGTCATGGAAGGAGACAAGGTTAAAGTCATTGAAAATTCAGAAGGTGCGCGCACGACGCCCTCTATTGTTGCTTATCTTGATAATAATGAAATCCGGGTAGGACAGCCTGCCAAGCATCAGGCAGTGACGAACCCCAAGAACACAATTTATGCGGTCAAGCGCCTTATCGGCCGTCGCTATGACGATCCGATGGTGCGTAAAACCCAGGAAACCGTGCCTTATTCCATCGTCAAGGCTGAAAACGGGGATGCGTGGGTGCAAGTGTTGGGAAATAAAGACCTGGCGCCGCAGCAGGTGTCAGCGCAGATCCTGATGAAGATGAAAAAGACAGCGGAAGATTATCTGGGTCATGAAGTGAAAGAGGCGGTCATTACCGTGCCAGCCTACTTTAATGATTCACAACGCCAGGCAACGAAAGATGCTGGTCGCATTGCCGGTCTCGAAGTGAAACGTATCATTAATGAACCCACCGCGGCAGCGCTTGCGTATGGTCTGGACAAGAAGCCGGGTAATCGCAAGATTGCTGTGTATGACTTGGGCGGCGGTACATTCGATATCTCTATCATTGAAATTGCTGAAGTCGATGGCGAGCACCAGTTTGAAGTGCTTTCTACCAATGGCGACACCTTCCTGGGTGGTGAAGATTTTGATCAGCGCCTGATTAATCATCTCATTGATGAATTCAAAAATACGTCCGGCATTGATTTGCGTCAGGACCCGCTTGCGCTGCAGCGTCTTAAAGAAGCCGCTGAAAAAGCGAAAATTGAGCTTTCTTCCACCCAACAAACGGAAGTTAACCTGCCTTACATCACCGCAGATGCCAGCGGACCCAAGCACTTGAATCTCAAGATTACACGCGCAAAGCTTGAATCGCTGGTCGAAGACTTGGTTCAACGTACCATTGAGCCTTGCAAGATTGCGCTCAAGGATGCAAACCTCGGAACCGACAAGATTGATGACGTCATCCTGGTGGGCGGACAGACGCGTATGCCGCTGGTACAGGAAACCGTGCGTAAATTCTTTGGCAAGGATCCGCGTAAAGACGTTAATCCGGATGAAGCCGTGGCTATCGGCGCTGCTATTCAGGGGGCAGTACTGTCAGGCGCGATAAAAGACGTGCTCCTGTTGGATGTCACACCGCTTTCGCTGGGTATCGAAACCATGGGTGGTGTGATGACCAAACTCATCGAGAAAAACACGACGATTCCAACCCGTGCGACTCAAACCTTTTCAACAGCTGCAGATAATCAAACAGCAGTCACGATTCATGTGCTGCAGGGTGAGCGTGAAATGGCATCAGCCAATAAGTCGCTGGGTCGATTTGATCTGGCGGATATCCCACCCGCGCCGCGCGGCATGCCGCAAATTGAAGTGACTTTTGATATTGATGCGAATGGTATTTTGCATGTTTCCGCAAAAGATAAGGCAACTGGCAAGGCACAGTCCATCAAGATCCAGGCTTCTTCCGGATTAACCGAGGATGAAGTCAAGCGCATGGTGAAGGATGCGGAAGAGCACGCGGCTGAAGATCGTAAATTCCATGATCTCGTCGCTGTGCGTAATCAGGCTGATAACATGATTCATGCTGTGACCAAGTCTTTGAAAGAAGCGGGTGACAAAGTCAGCGCGGATGAGCGGCAAGCCATTGAGAAAGCGGTTGAAGCGTTGAAAGAAGCCATCAAGTCTGACAATAAAGATGAGATTGAAGCAAAAACAAAGGACCTGACGGATGCTTCTGCCAAAATGGCCGAACGTTTGTATGCGTCACAAGCCCAAGGCGAGCAGGCTGCAGGCCAGCAGCCAGGTGGCGGACAGGAATCACAAAAGAAAGATGAAAATGTGGTCGATGCTGAGTTTGAAGAAGTGAAGGACGACGAAACCAAGCATGACAAGTAAACCCGCCAGCAGGTGATTCGCCTGCTTGTGGAAGGAAATGGGCGAGCAGGACAACTGCTCGCCCTGTGTTTTTTATGTTTTTATAACGAAGTGGCGCCATGACCAAGCATGATTATTACGAAGTTTTAGGGGTTTCACGCAATGCGAGCGATGAGGAAATCAAAAAAACCTATCGCCGCCTGGCAATGAAATATCATCCAGACCGCAATCAGCACGACAAAGCATCGGAAGACAAGTTCAAGGAAATTAAAGAAGCCTACGAAGTCTTGTCTGACAGCAGAAGACGCGCTGCTTATGATCAATTCGGTCACGCCGGTGTCAATGGCGCGGCAGGCGGTTTTGGCGGCATGAATTTCGGCGATATTTTCGGTGATATTTTCGGCGATATTTTCGGTGGTCGAGGCGGCGCCGGTCCCCAGCGCGGCAGCGATTTACACTATACGTTGGAAATAACGCTGGAAGAAGCGGTCTACGGCAAAACGGCAGAAATTATGATCCCGACGCTGGTGCAGTGCAGCGAGTGCGCTGGCAGTGGCGCACGCAAAGGCGCGCAGCCTGTGACTTGCTCGGATTGCGGAGGCTATGGCCAGATACGCATGCAGCACGGCTTTTTTACGGTGCAACAGACCTGCCCCAGCTGTCAGGGAAAAGGGCGAGTGATCCATGATCCCTGTTCGAGCTGCCATGGACGTGGACGACACAGGCAAAATAAAAAACTTTCAGTTAAGATACCGCAAGGGGTGGATACCGGTGATCGCATTCGCTTGAGTGGAGAAGGGGAGGCAGGCGAAGCGGGCGCCATGCCGGGTGATCTTTATATTCAAATCCAGGTTTTGCCACACGCACTTTTTGAGCGCGATGGTAAAAACCTGTATTGCGAAGTTCCCATCAGCTTTGTCACGGCTGTACTCGGCGGCGAGCTGGAAGTGCCTGCCTTAAATGGCCGCGTTAAACTGAAAGTTCCGCCGGAAACACAAACCGGCAAAACATTTCGTGTAAAAGGCATGGGCGTGCCCTCCGTGCGTGGCGGCGATCCGGGTGATTTGCTTTGCAAGGTGCAGGTTGAAACGCCCGTGAATTTGACGGCCAAGCAAAAAGAATTGCTGACACAGTTTGAGAAAACCATGTCTGCCAATAACAAGCACAGCCCAAAATCAAGTTCATGGTTTAACAAGGTAAAGAAGTTTTTTGAGGATATGAAATTCTGATTGATCTGCAAAACCTGCGGCAAATTGCAGTGAAGTCACTTTCCAACCGGTCATGCGAGTCCTTGCTGGCATGGCCAATGTTTGATTTAAAAGGATTAACTTTTAAATCGACAGCAAAAGCATAGAAGACAATAAATGTGTAAATCCAGTGTAGGGGTAATCGGGATGCAGAAAGTACCAATGACAACAGCGGGCGCTGAAAAATTACGCGAAGAACTGAACCGTTTAAAGCAGGTTGAACGGCCCAAAATTATCAATGCGATCGCTGAAGCGAGGGCGCATGGTGATTTGAAAGAGAATGCTGAATATCATGCGGCGCGCGAACAACAGGGATTTATTGAAGGCCGTATCCAGGAAATAGAATCCAAGCTTTCCGTTGCGCATATCATTGATGTGACGCAATTGGAAAATACAGGAAGAGTTATTTTCGGCGCAACCGTAAAATTGACCACACCGGAAGGCGCTTCGCTTTCTTATCAGATTGTGGGCGAAGATGAAGCGGATATAAACGAGAATAAAATCTCGGTTACTTCGCCCGTTGCACGTGCTTTAATTGGTAAATATGAAGGCGACAATGTGGAAGTAAAAACACCGGAAGGGTCGATGACATACGAAATTATTGAGGTCACATATATTTAATGGCCAATAAAAGCAGTAGCCGCCGGTGGCTTAAAGAACATTTCACTGATCCGTATGTCAAACAGGCACAACAGGAAGGTTATCGTTCACGCGCTGTTTACAAGCTGCTTGAGATACAGGAACGCGGTCACTTGTTTAAGCCAGGGATGACGGTCATCGACCTGGGCGCTGCACCAGGCGGATGGTCTCAGGTAGTTGCAAGGCTGGTGAAACCGTGCGGCCGTGTGATAGCTATGGATTTGCTGCCCATGGAGCCGATTGAGGGCGTGGACTTCATTCAGGGCGATTTTTCCGACGAGACAATTTTACAAGCCCTTCTGGACAAGCTGGCACCAGCAAAAGCTGATTGGGTTATTTCCGATATGGCGCCTAACATGAGCGGTAATGAAAGTATTGATATTCCCCGCTCGATGTATCTGTCTGAACTCGCCCTGGATTTTGCCTTGCAAGTGTTGATGCCGGAAGGTGGTTTTTTAATTAAAGTATTTCAGGGCGAGGGCTTTGATGCCTTGCTGGCTGAAATGAAACGCCGTTTTAAAACAGTGGCTATTCGTAAACCTAAAGCATCCAGGGGGCGGTCCCGTGAAGTTTATATACTTGCAAGAGGCTTAAAAGGATCATGAGTAGGCAGTTAAAAGGAGAAGTATTCGTGCTATTTTCTAGTTTATCGTCACCAGTTTAGGTATGATTAACTTATACTTTAAGAAAGTACTTTTTGACTTTGAAAGAGGTCAACCGACGTGAATGACGCAATCAAGACAATACTGCTGTGGATGGTAATCGGAATTATTCTAATTTCGGTTTTCAATAACTTTGGGCCCCGGCGCGAAACTGAGGAAAAGATTAGCTATTCCGCTTTTCTTCAAAAGATCAAGCAGGGGGATGTGAATACGGTGACCATCTCCGATCAAAATGTCACTGGCAAATACCAGACGGGCAAGACATTTACGACCTATCTTCCCATGCGGCAGGATCCGGTCCTGCTCAAGGATATGCTGGACAAGGGGGTGATTGTACAGGGGAAACAGCCTGATCAACCTGGGTTATGGGTCCATCTTCTGAACCTGCTGCCGTGGATCATTATTATCGCTATCTGGATTTATGTACTCCGGCAACAGACCGGCGGCGGAAAGGGCGGTGCCTTTTCATTCGGCCGTAGCAGGGCGCGATTGTTGAATGCAGACCAGGTCAAGATTACTTTCTCGGACGTGGCTGGTTGCGAAGAGGCGAAGGAAGAAGTAAAAGAGCTGGTTGATTTTCTAAAAGATCCGGGCAAATTCCAACGCTTGGGCGGCAAGATTCCACGCGGTGTCCTGTTGGTGGGCCCGCCAGGAACGGGTAAAACCCTGCTCGCTAAAGCGGTGGCAGGTGAGGCCAAGGTTCCCTTCTTTACCATTTCCGGTTCGGATTTCGTTGAAATGTTTGTCGGTGTGGGCGCTTCCCGCGTGCGCGATATGTTTGATCAAGCCAAAAAACAGGCTCCCTGCATTATTTTTATTGATGAAATTGACGCGGTTGGCCGGCATCGCGGTGCGGGCTTAGGCGGTGGCCATGATGAACGTGAACAGACGCTAAACCAGCTGCTGGTTGAAATGGATGGTTTCCAGGGCAGTGAAGGGGTGATTGTGATTGCGGCAACGAACCGGCCTGATGTGCTGGATCCTGCCCTGTTACGTCCCGGTCGTTTCGACCGCCAGGTAGTGGTGGGCCTGCCGGATGTCAAAGGGCGCGAGCAAATTCTTCGCGTGCATAGTCGTAAATTACCGCTTGCGGATGATGTGGATGTTTCTGTTATTGCGCGCGGTACACCCGGATTTTCAGGGGCGGATCTCGCCAATATTGTTAATGAAGCAGCGCTTTTTGCTGCCCGTTCGAATAAACGCGCGGTTGATATGGATGACTTCGAGAAAGCCAAAGACAAGGTCATTATGGGAACCGAACGGCGCTCTATTGTCATGTCAGAGCAGGAAAAGAAATTGACTGCTTATCACGAAGCGGGACACGCCATTGTCGGCCTCTTGGTGCCGGAGCATGACCCGGTGCATAAAGTTACTATTATTCCGCGCGGACGCGCATTGGGTGTAACCATGTTTTTACCCGAGGGCGACCGTTACAATTACACCAGAGAGTATCTGGAAAGCAAAATCTCCAGTCTCTTTGGCGGCCGTTTGGCGGAAGAAATTATTTTTGGCGACAGCAAGGTGACGACTGGTGCTTCCAACGATATCCAGAAAGCCAGTGAACTTGCGCGTAATATGGTTACCAAATGGGGGCTTTCAGAGAAAGTAGGTCCCCTGACCATTGGTGGACAGGATGAGGAAGTTTTCCTCGGCCATTCCATAACGCGACATAAAGAGGTTTCTGAGGCAACGTTCAGTATGATTGACGCTGAAGTACGCGAGATTATTGACCGCAATTACAAGCGTGCAGAGCGCATTCTGAAAGAGAATATCGAAAAGCTTCACGCCATGGCAGAAGCACTGGTGAAATATGAGACCATTAACCTGGATCAGATTCACGATGTCATGGAAGGCAAAACTGTACGTGAGCCGGCAAACTGGCAAAGTAATAAGGAAAATTCAGGCAAAGCCAAACCAAAGGTAAAGGAAAAAGAAAAGGAAGAGTCAGCGGAAGATAAATCACTCAACGCAAATGAAGGCGCTGCGCAAGCCGATGGCTCAAGTGTTAACTAAAATGAATCCGATTTCCCACAAGCCCCGCCGGTATTTCGGTACGGATGGTATTCGAGGCCGCGTAGGCGTGTGGCCTATTACGCCTGAATTTGTCCTGAAACTGGGTTGGGCGGTAGGTAAGGTGTTAGCCCGTCAGGGTAATGGCAAAGTGCTTATAGGTAAAGACACCCGCATTTCCGGCTACATGTTTGAATCCGTGCTTGAATCGGGTCTCTCCGCTGCCGGTATTGATACCCATCTCTTGGGTCCCATGCCAACGCCTGCGATTGCTTATCTGACACGCACCTTGCGTGCGCAAGCTGGCATTGTCATCAGTGCCTCGCATAATCCTTATTATGACAATGGCATTAAGTTTTTTTCTGCCCAGGGTACCAAGCTTCCCGATCATCTGGAATCCGCTATCGAAGAACAGTTGGAACAGCCAATGACCACAGTGGATTCTGCCGAATTAGGCAAAGCCATTCGTGTGGTTGATGCGCCCGGGCGCTATATCGAGTTTTGTAAAAGCACGGTTTCATCCGACATTATTCTGAATGGCTTAAAAATAGTAGTGGATTGCGCACACGGTGCTGCTTATCACGTTGCGCCCAACGTGTTTCGCGAACTGGGTGCAGAAGTGATTGAGATGGGTGTTGAGCCGAACGGTTTGAACATTAATTTGCAATGCGGTGCAACGCATCCTGAAGCTTTGCACCAGCAAGTGCTGACCCATAAAGCCGATTTGGGTATTGCGCTGGATGGCGACGGCGACCGCGTCGTCATGATTGATCATGAAGGCCATATTTTAGATGGCGATGAATTATTGTATATCATTGCCAAGCATAAAACGGGTATGGGTACTTTCAAGGGCGGTGTAGTGGGTACCGTCATGTCAAACCTGGGCTTTGAGCAGGCCGTTAAGCAGCTTGGGCTTGAGTTTGTACGTGTGCCGGTAGGTGACCGTTATATCATCAGTGAACTCACGAAGCGCCAATGGCACTTGGGAGGCGAGCCTTCCGGCCATATTGTTTGTATGGATACGACGACTACAGGGGATGGTATCATCACTGCATTGCAGGTACTTGCTGCGATGCGGCATGGGCGTCAGTCGCTTTCGGAAATTCGCTCCGGCTTGATCAAATATCCCCAGATTCTGCTGAACGTGAAAGCAGCCCAGGCGGATTTTTCTCTCGAATCTCCCCGCATTCAGGAAGCTGTTAAGAATGTGGAACAGGCACTGGGTGCAAAAGGTCGGGTGTTATTGCGCCGTTCAGGCACAGAACCGCTAATTCGCATCATGGTTGAAGGTGAAGATAAATACCGGGTGGAACAATTTGCGGGACAATTAGCTGATGTTGTAAAAGAGGAGTTAGGGGCGGTATAGCCGCTATTTTGCGAGTGCGAACCAACTACACCAGGACATGACACAGTTATACGGGACTTTGGCTATTTTTGACAGGTGTTCTCCTGAATTTGCCATCCGGCGTGCTTTGTCATCCTGAGCGAGAATGGCTGTCATCCTGAGCGCAGCGCACTACTGTCCGGTGAACCAGATTAAAAATTGATCGTCCTTGGTAAAGCGCTATGATAGCGCGCTAAACACCACATTTAGCACCAAGGACGAACTGATGAAAGATACCGTTTTTCAACGATTATTAAAACCCGTTACAAAAAAATTAATGAAGGAATGTATAGAACGCTTTCGATCTGATCATCGTTATGAATCATTTAATACATTTGAACATTTAAAAACGATGATTTATGCACATATTAATGAAATTAAAAGCTTACGCACGTTAGAGGTTGCGATAAACAGTCAAAAAATTGGTATAAAAACGCAAGTAAAACGCTCGACCTTAAGTGATGCCAATCGAAAACGACCAGCCGAAAGTTTCTTTTGGATATTAGAACAGCTTATGTCTTTGTTACCCAGGAAAAAACATAAAGAAATAAAAAAAGTAATCAGGATATTAGATAGTAGCCCGATACAGCTAAGAGGCCAAGGGTACGATGAGTGGTCAAAGCAATATGCGACTCGGCATATACAAGGATTAAAACTACATGTTGAATATGATTTAGGATTAGATTTGCCCTTAAGGATGAAGTTGAGTCATCCAAATTGTAATGATGCGACGATGGGACAAAAATGGCCAATCCTTAAAAACACCCTTTATGTGTTTGATAAAGGTTACTACGATTACAATTGGTGGTGGAGCATCAACAAAAGGCAGGCTTATTTTGTGACTCGATTAAAGAAGAATGCGGCCATTGTTATAGAAAGCCGGCAAAAAAATACTCGCGAACCCATCTTACAAGATTGTCTTTTTAGAATTTCAAATAAAGTTCCACGTGGTGGAAAACGCATGGAATATAGCGAGACGCTGAGATATATAAGTGTAAAAAGAGAAGGAAAAACTCCTCTTATTTTGGTAACTAACTTGAAAGATTTACCAGCAGAAAATATTGCTAAGCTTTATAAAGCCCGATGGGAAATAGAGCTATTTTTTAAATGGATCAAGCAAAATCTTCGACTTAAAAAATTTCTGGGCCGATCTTCTAATGCGGTTAAAATTCAAATAGCAACAGCCTTGATTGCTTTTATATTGATACAAATATTTAAAAATGTTTCAAATGAGAAACGTTCATTACATCTCGTTTTAGTCTGGATCAGACATAATTTGCATGTTGCAGAATATCGCAATAGACAATACAAGCCTCCTATTTATTTAATTTCAAGGAGACCTGTTTATTTATGATACAGGTTCACCGGACAGTAGTGGAGCGCAGCGAAGGATCTCCAAATGCACAATGGAAGGGAGATCCTTCGCTGCGCTCAGGATGACAAAGCTGCGCTCAGGATGACAGCCATTCTGTAGAATCAGCATCATTTGTCAAAAATGGCCAAGTCCAGTTCTATATACACGCTCCTTTTCTTAAGATAACCTTAATAATCCTTCTTTATGATCGTTAAAGTAAGTGCAGCGATAGTGCAGAGAAAACAATGAAACAAATCAGCCAGCCAAAGAGGTTGCTTGCGGCAGTTCCTGCTGCTTGTGTTTCTATGCTTGCTGCTTTTCCCTTTTTTATTATTAATATTATTTCCATACGCATTAGCCGCCTGTTTTAGCGGTCATCTGGTTCGTGACGCTAAGGCAGGCAAATTCCTACCACGAATCCAATATCGCTCATCTTCTAACAGATGAGCATTCAATAGATGACGAATTTCCACATGCAAGAAGGGTTTTTTATGTTAAGCAATACAACACAATCACGGCCAAAGACAATGGAATTGAGCTATTCCATTGTGGTGATTAGCCTCTGCGCGTGCTTTCTTTTTTATAAATATATCCTGCAGATTTATCCCAGTGTCGTGACTAACCAGCTCATGCGCGAGTTTCAGTTATCGGGCGCAGGTCTTGGTAATCTTGCCGCAACCTTTTATTACACTTACATGATCACTCAGCTATTTGTAGGTATTCTGCTTGATAAGTACAGCACGCGCTGGCTGACTGCTGCAGCTATTTTTTGCTGTGGTTTGGGCGTTATGCTGTTTTCACAAACGCATTCGCTGTTCATTGCGGAATTGTCACGTGGATTAATGGGCGTAGGCGTGGCCTTTGCTACCGTCGCTTATATGAAATTGGCGGCAGTCTGGTTTTCACCGCGGCAATATGCATTTGTTGGCGGACTATTGGCGACTGCAGCGATGGCAGGCGCGATTTTTGGGCAAGCGCCTTTGGCCTATTTTATTGATGCAGTGGGCTGGCGTGAGTGCTTGTTTATTACGGGATTAATTGGTTTCGCCTTAGCTATCCTGTTTGTTTTTATTGTTCGGGACGCGCCTGAAAAATCATCCGTTGCTCAAAAAGCCGAATTGGTTTCATGGCGTGATTTACTGGATATCGTCAAAAATAGACAAAACTGGCTGCTCACTTTTTATAGCGGTTTGGCTTTTTCACCCATCGCCATTTTTGGCGGACTATGGGGAAATCCTTTTTTGCAGCAAGCCTATCATCTCAACAATACACAAGCAGCGTCTTTGCTCTCTCTGGTATTTATTGGTTTAGGGATTGGAAGTCCTTTATTGGGTATTCTTTCTGACCGGCTAGGGGCGAGGCGTAACGTCATGTTGTCGAGTACGATGGTTGCCTGTCTCGCGCTGGTACTAGTGCTCTATTGCCATCAGCTGCCTCTCTGGGCTGTTTCAGTGCTGTTATTTATATTCGGATTCGGGTTGGGATCCTTTATGCTGGGCTTTGCGATCGGGAAAGAGATTAACAAGCCGGCATTCACAGCTACAGTGGTTGCCATGATTAATACCAGTGATGCTTTGCTGGATAGCTTTACAGAACCCGGGATCGGAAAGCTACTCGATTTACTCTGGGATGGCAAAGTGGTTGATGGCGTGCATTATTTTTCGCTGCAAAGCTATCACCTCGCGTTGTCCGTGCTGCCCATCTATTTGCTTATTGCAGCCTTGTTATTGGTGTGGGTGAGAGAGGCTCCGGCGGATTTATAACAGAGGCAGAAATAAAATCCCCTCATTTTCTTGCTGAAAAGAGGGGATTTGATGGGGTGAAAATAATCGCGCTTACGCGACCATTTCCTTTAATTTCTTGAGCGGTCTGATTTTTACAGTTTTGTAAGCAGGTTTTGCCTTGATCATGATTTCTTCGCCGGTAAAGGGGTTAACGCCCTTGCGAGCTGGTCTCGCCGGTTTTTTAACCACACTGATTTTCATCAGGCCAGGAAGAACAAATACGCCTGGGCCGCCTGATTTGACGTGTTTTTCAATTACCTGAGTAAGACAATCCATAACCGCAACAACGTCTTTTTTGTTGACGCAGGTGACATCGGTGATTGTCTTGATCATGCCGCTTTTGGATACGGGTTCTTTAAAAGCGGGCAATTTAGCGGGAGATTTTTTAGCTGCTGCTTTGGAAGCAGTTTTCCCGTTACCAGACTTCCTTTTCATTTTTGACTTCTTCACTGCCATATCAATTCCTCACTAAGTTAAGAAAAAAGACATTAATAAAATAACATTTTTTATGGATTTTGCGAGTGTTTTTTTTGAAAAAGTCCCTGAAAACAAGGGGAAAACGCCTGTTTTTTCTTAAATAAAGCGTGTGCGAAACGGGAAAAAGAAAGGAAATTTGGCTGGAAATTAAGGACCTTTTTTAAAAATCACATGAAAGGCGGAGAGAGCTTGAAGTGTAACGTGTTAGTGCGTTGGGTATGTTTTTTCAGGGGTAATACCGCGTCTCACGGGCGTAACAGTGAAGGAAAATGCGCTCAAGGTGAGAGACGCCGCGCGTGATTTGTGGTATAAACGAGCTTGAGAATTGCGGGTATTTTTTGTATTTTCGAGAGTGATCATCAGGTAATCATTCGCCGCCGCCTCAAATTTTGAAGCGAGAAAAATGAAATAAACCGGTCCGAGAGCACGGGTTTGGAGCCAGCCTATCCCTGATAAAAGTCTTTCGCCACTTGCGCGTTATAACGGCTTCCTATACAATTCTGGCGCTTTAAATAGGGTTATTTTAGACACCATAGGATTAACGATGAAAACGTATTTTGCTACCGATGAAACCAGTGAACACAAGTGGTATCTTGTTGATGCAAATAACAAAGTGCTCGGCAGATTAGCCACCCAGATCGCGAAATACCTGCGCGGCAAGCATAAGCCCGAATATACCCCACACGCAGATGCTGGCGACTATATTGTGGTCATCAATGCTGCTCAAGTGAAAGTAACAGGTAAAAAAGAGCAGGAAAAAGTGTATTATAGGCACTCAGGTTACCCAGGCGGATTAAAAGAGACCACCTTCGAGAAATTGCAGGATAAGGATCCGACCAAGATTATTGAAATTGCAGTAAAAGGCATGCTGCCAAAGACTCCTTTGGGTCGGGCGATGCTGCGCAAACTGAAAGTCTATGCCGGCGCTGAGCATCCGCATACAGCACAGCAGCCTGTTGAAATTAACCTTGAGAAAGCAGAATAGAACTAGGATAAAGATATGGCAGAAAAGAATTTTTATGGTACTGGTCGTCGCAAAACATCGACAGCCCGTGTATTCCTGAAACCAGGCAAGGGAAGCATTGTTATCAATGACCGTACGCTTGAAGAATATTTCGGCCGTGAAACTGCCCGTATGATCGTTCGCCAGCCGCTTGAAGCTACTGAGCTGCAAAGCAAATTTGATGTGCTGGTGACCGTTGATGGCGGCGGTATGAATGGCCAAGCCGGCGCTATTCGCCATGGTATTGCGCGCGCATTGTTGCAATACGAAGAGGATAGCTCAGGTGGTGATGACACCAGTGGCGGCATGGCTGATGATTCCGTAAGAAGAGCATTGCGCAGAGCAGGCTATTTAACTAGAGACGCGCGAGAAGTCGAACGTAAAAAAGTTGGCAAACACAAAGCTCGCAAGGGTACGCAATACTCCAAGCGATAATTCGAATAGTATTATCAATCAGATGGGGGATCGTCTAGCGGCAGGACAGCGGACTCTGACTCCGTTAACCTAGGTTCGAATCCTAGTCCCCCAGCCACTTTTTCTTTTCGTGCGGCGAGAGCGTCATTTAAAAAGTTTCTTTGACCCGGGTTATAGAAGGCAAAGGACAGATCATATTGATTATTCGTCGGCCCCGTGCGAGTTGCTTATCACGTGTCGGCTGATTTATCTGTTCAGTTATCTGTCCTCTGTCTTCTGAATGTGAGGAAGGTTAGCAATGGCAATTATTACAAATAAACGATCCGTCATGACGCTCTATTCCGGAGCAGTGGATATTCTCAGTCATCGGGTGCGCATCGTACTTGCTGAAAAAGGCGTATCCTACGAAGTGATTAATATTGAATCACGCGGTAAGACTGAAGATTTGCTTGAGCTGAATCCCTACGGTAATGTGCCTACGCTCGTTGATCGAGAGCTTGCACTGTATGAACCCAACATTATTGCTGAATACCTTGATGAACGGTTCCCGCATCCTCCTTTAATGCCTGTTTACCCTGTTGCCAGAGCGAAGGCCAGATTGATAATCTATCGTTTTGATCGCGAATGGGGACCGTTGATTCGCAAATTAGAGACAGGGAAAATAAATGATTCACGAGCCGCTGCAAAAGAGCTGACTAGCTATTTGTTGCAGCTTGTACCAGCATTTAATGCTTCTCCTTATTTTCTAGGAGAGGAATTTACACTGGTTGACTGCTGTATCGCGCCTGTCTTGTGGCGCTTGCCGGCATGGGGCATTACCCTGCCGCCAGCTGAAACCAAAGTGGTTAACAAGTATGCGGATCGATTATTTCAGCGCGATTCATTTCAGGCCAGTCTCACTGAGGCCGAACAGGAGTTGAGGAAATCAGCTAAGGCAGAAACAGCTTAAGGGAGAAACATGATGTTATCAAACAGACCTTACTTGCTACGAGCATTTTATCAGTGGATTGTTGATAGTGCATGCACACCTATCCTTGTCATTGATGCTAATCATCCCCGCTGCAGAATTCCCAAAGAATATGCTGAAGGCGGTGAGATAGTATTTAATATCTCTTCAGTCGCAGTGCGCGATCTGAAAATTACCAATGAACTCGTTGAGTTCAAGGCTTCTTTCTCTGGCGTGATCCATTTCATCTCTGCCCCGATTAAAGCTATTTTAGCTATCTATGCTGAAGAAAATGGCGAAGGTATATTTTTTGATGCAGATGAAGACGACAGTGAAGGTGAAGAACGCAATGGCATCGTTGAGCTGAAGGCATTGGAAGGCTTTTCCAATGCGGATGCGTCTGATGCAGATATCATTGCCAGCGAACAAACCAGAGAGAAGCCCGTTTTAAGGCTTGTTGAGTAAGCTAAATATTCTTGCACGGAGCGCCTCTGAGGGGTTCTACCAGGTAGGTTTCGTATACCGATGCAGAATTTCTTTCAGGCTTCCGTGTGAGATGGGTTTGTTTGCAATTTCGTTCGCGCCAGCAGTCAGGCAGGCAGATTTTTCTTCTTCGCCGGTATAGCCTGTGAGCGCAACAATAGGAAGGGTTCGTTTCTCTTTATCCTGATGTTGGCGTATTGTTCTGATGACTTCAAAGCCAGTGATATCAGGCAAGCCGATGTCCACAAAGATAATGTCATGATTATTTAGCGCCTGCAGTCCGTCATGGCCATGTGCGGAAATTTCAACTTCACACCCTAAATCGACCAACATTTTTTCATGAATACGCTGAACAATTTTGTCATCTTCAATAAGGAGAACTTTCAGTTTTTGCTTGGGGAGTGAGGAGAGAGCAGTGGAAGGAAGATCTGGGTGTTTCGCACGATATGCCATAGATTTTTTATGCAGGGCAGTAATGAGAGAATCGCCTCGAGGAACTTCGAATTCCCCAATCAGCGTAAACGTGGATCCTTTCCCGGGCTCACTGATAACGTTGATGGTCATGTTCAATAAGCCCGCCAGCCGTTTGACAATCGCAAGGCCAAGGCCGGTGCCGCTGCGGCTAGATTGCCGAGTATACGCATCTTCAAGCTGCCTGAAAGGTTCAAAAATCAGTTCCAATTTGTCGGCTGGGATACCAGGCCCTGTATCATGGACCGCAATAGCAAGTTTTGCTTTGCGGGCTGTGCGCTTTAATATACGCACCTCTATGGCAATCTGACCCTTTTCAGTGAATTTGATGGCGTTATTAATGATGTTAATAAGTATCTGCCGCAGCACATGGGGATCTGTCTGGATTTGCAGAGACGGTTGTTGATCCAGCCGGGCGGTCAATTCCAAGCCTTTATTTTTTGCAAGCGCAGCAGTAATACTTAAAGCTTCGTTGATAAGGGTATTAAGATTAATTGATGTGTGCGTATTTAAAACGTATTTTCCGGCTTCCAGACGGCTGAAATCCAGGACATCGTTTACCAGACTAAGCAGATTTTGCGCGCAATGCTCCAGGTCTTCCAGCGAGGTCAGTTGATCCGCCTTTGATAAATTTCCCTGCTTTAAAAAATTGACTAGTCCTAAGATGCCCGTGAGCGGCGTGCGAAGCTCATGGTTTACGACAGCGAGAAATTGAGATTTTGCCCGGTTGGATGCCTCTGCTTTTTCTTTGGCTATTTTAAGCTCCTGCTCCATTCTTTTATGTTCTGTGATATCAAGAGAAGTTCCGAGAAGCCCGATTACCTCGCCATTGCGATCGCGCAACGGTATTTTGTAAGAGAGATAAGTAGCAGGTTCGTGTTTTTCATTAAAACCCACTTCTTCAATACTGGTTGCCTCCATTGAAGCCATGATTTCTTTGTCAATCTTATCTATCTGCTCGGCTAATTCTGCGCCAACGAGATCAATGGTATGTTTGCCTATAATTTCATCCGGAGACGTGAGGCTTAGAATCTTTGCAAGATGGTTGTTACAACCTAAAAGTTTGCCTTCCTTGTCTTTCCAGAATATATTGCCTGGCATAAGCGCAATCAGATCACGCAAAGCGAAAAATTCTTTGTCATTGTTGGCCGATAGGATTGCCTTTTTTTTGAGCATGTCATTTTCTGCTCTCAGGGTGGCAATTTGTCGTTTTTGCCGGGCGATGATTTGTTCTAGGTTGTCTTTATCGGTCATAGAGTTAGCCTCGTCTGTTCCTTATTATACAGCGACTCGAGAGGGGCTTGAAGAAGTACTTGATAAGCAAAATGAGACTTATTTATAATCCTAGGGGCTTGAAAACTAACCATATTTCTTGCGTCAAGGATATAGTATAAATCCTACAATCTATGTAGTATATTGCTAAACATAGTAAAAAAATTTAACGCGGTGGAGTGAGAAAATGGATACAAGAACTAATCTGACAGTACCTGACCAACCAGAATATACATTGCAGCTTTCCCAAGACTTGATTGACCTGGCTACTAAAGCGAAGACTCAGGGCACCTCGAAAAGATATCATATACGTGTGCCGCTTTGCATTGATCCCCCAACTCGAAACAAAAGCGCAGGTCTGTCGCGAGCGCAATTTGCCAAATTAGTAAGTGATCTTAATTCACTGGAAATGCCCTACACCATTTACCTTGTTCCCAATGATGAGAAAGCCTATGCTGACTTCCTTTTATTGCATCGTGAAACCATTGCGCTAATTAAACAAAATGATGAAGATCTTGATCTTGAAGCTTATAAAGCTTCAGGAGAAGAAAATAAGAAAGTGGTATCAGAAGAAGAAATGGAAGGAAAAAAAATTGTCTTGGTCCAAAAGTGGCGGCAGACGCCAAATTGGAAGGATGCTGAAGCACAGTATTTTAATCTTCGTAATGGCAAAAGACGTGAAGCAGTTGAAACGCTTTTAGAACAAGATACCAATAAGCGTTTGAAGCTGCATCCAAATGAAGATCCTGAAGATATTAAAAGTCACTATATTGCGGAAACAACGGACTATGTTTCATGGTTGAAGCGCAACGGCAATAATACGGATCCGCATAATATTCTTTTATACCCGAATGGAAAGCCGCAAGTTCTCGTAAATGCTGATTTAAATGCGGGAGAAATGAATAGGGTATCGGGTTCGCTTGCCAGCTATAAATATTCTATTATTACAAATAAAAAGAATGGTAAATCACCTACCAGTAATAAAAAAGCAAACAATACAACCAGCATGTTGAATGCGCTTATGACGGAACAGCAGATTGAATGGGCGACAGAATCGGCAGCGAGGCTAATGGAAAAAGGTCTGCTAGATAAAAAAGATCTGGTGGGTTTTGTGGCGGGTTTCTATAAAGAAGTAAACAGCTATGGACAGCATGTTGTTCCGGTAGTGAGTCAAACAAAGCCGGTTAGTAATGACACTGAGTTGGTAGGAACAGTACCTGCATTAGTGATTGATAATACGAAAGTAGAAAAGGGAACGGCCAAACTGATGACTGCACAAAGGGAGCAAGAAGGTCTATGGTCACCATCTACTAAGAAAAAAAAACAGTCCTCTACCACGACGCCATCTCTCACAAACTCGGGTAATCTTGTAAAGGTGAATTGCTAAACAAGATCCATCTCTTTTTGATACCGTCCGCTTTTACGGATAGCGGACGGTTCTATATTTCTATCAATGTTCCTTCACCTTCCAGTTGGTAATTTCTTGTTCATAACTCAAGGGCTTACGTTCGCTACAAAAGCGTTTTAAGCAAAAGTGCTATAATAATAAGAAATAAAAAATGAGGTGGATGATGGAATCCCATAATAGTGGAAATTCCAAACAGGTTTTGGAAGACATTAGCCAAATTCTGAATGCAATTATCGAAACCATTAACGTATACATTCAAAATCAAAAAAATGATCTCATAAAAAATGAGCATAAACGCAATCGTATTAAATCAATTGTCGATGCTGTTTTGCAGTTTTCTGACCAAAAAATAATGAGCTCAGCCATTCTGGGAAGAGAGAACCTCAAATTAAAAAAACCTGTTTTGTTTCCCGCTATCTCTGCGGAAGATTTAAAAACAGATGCTTCTCGGGTTCAAACAAAAATATATGGGCTACCTGATAAATTTCAGCAAATGCTAACAATCATTAAAAGTGAGCTTAGCAATATTAAAATAGGCGTATTTGGGAAAGATAAAGGCTTGCAAGCAATCAAAGACCAAATCCAAGGAAGACAGGTGGAGGATCTTTTAGCAGAGTTAAAAAAAATCGTCAATTCCAAGCGTACTGCTGACCAGTTAATTAAAAAGGAAGCCCAGCAGAAAAATATACAAACCCCATTTTATTCACTGCCTCAAGATTTAAGATTATTCATTCTTTCTTTTATTGATGATCCAAGGAAGCTTGCAAGCGTATCGTCAATGTTTGCAGAGGATGTTAAACACGCAGGCCTGTGGAAGAAAAAATTACAAGATACTTTTCATTTATCTCCTAAGGCAATTGATGCATTAAAAAGTGGAGATGAATCCTATATGGCCATGTACGACCGCTTGAAAGACTTTAAATCCTGCATGATTGTATCCATGGCATCGCATAGCTATCAACCAGTTGAGGCATTAAATTTTGCTAAAAAGCAAAATTTTGGATTCCAGATATTCTCGTCCCAGTCTGATTTAAATTCTGCTTTAATGAGAATGGGAGTGAAAGGTGCTATTTACATTGTAGGATTTGATCTTTCCAAGGAAGAGATTGGAGAGTTGTTGGCAAAAAAAGATTATAAAGAAGTTGCCGCGCATATAAAAATTATCTTTCCGGAAGAGCGTACCCAACTAAGCTTTCCTGAAGCAAGAATGATGTTGGTTACATTTGAAAATGATGCATTCATGGAAGCAGGCGAGCTTCTACGCAAAAGCGCCAAGCACTAGCTATTAAAGTGGAGAGTGTTCGTTTAACTGCGTTATTCCCACATTTTCTTGTCACCTCGCACTTGTTGCGGGGCCTGGTGTATAAAAAATAATGTATTCCTTTATTTTTTTGATACCGGATCCCGCAACAAGTGCGGGATGACAGAGCAGGCAGTGCGGGGTGGGCAAAGAGTAAGGTACCAGGCAGCAAGCAGGCAACAAGTGCCAGCTGCGGTATCTATTGTATTCCTAGCCCAGTTATTATTCGCGAGAAATTATGTCCTATACTGGAAAATCTTCACTACTTTTTGAACACCTGAAACCTGTCTTGCAATATCAACAGCAATATCAGCTTGCTGGCGGTTGACTATACCCATCAGGTAAACAACGCCGTTTTCAGTGACGACTTTAATGCTGCTGGATTTTAAATCTTCGGTTGCGAGCATTTGGCCCTTGATTTTAGTAGTGATCCAGGAATCGCTGGTGCGTGTCAGGGTGGAGGTAGGTCCTTGAATAGTAATCTGATTATAAACGCGGGAAATCTCCGGATCTGATTTGGCTATATCTTCTGCCTGTTGCCGCCAAGCCGGATTCGGTGTTTCACCGGTGAGCAGCACGACACGGTTGAATACGGTGACTTCAATGTGGCTTTCATCGCGCAACGCAGGCACTTTATTGATTTTATCGGCTATCTTATTGGCGATTCGCGTGTCCTGAAGGGTATTTTCAATAGTCCGATGATCATAAACGATAGCAATCGCTGCAGCGCCGGCAGCGGCGCCTGCAACAAAAATGCACCCTTGTAAGGAAAAAGCCAGAACAATAATCGCCATAAATTTTTTCATGTTACTTCTCCGTGACCAAATAAACGAAAATCTATAATGTCACAAATACAATGAATGATGAGCAAGTGTGTCTCTTGGATACGCGCTGTATCATAGGCGGGCACACGTATTTCAATATCTTTTTCCTGCAAATGGTCGACTATTTTACCACCATCATAGCCGGTCAATGCAATAACCCCCATGTTTTTATCGTGGGCTGCCTTGATGGCATTGACGATGTTCGCTGAATTGCCGCTAGTAGAAATGGCGAGCAATAAGTCACCGGCATGGCCCATGGCGCGTATCTGCTTTGCAAATACGTCACTGAAATGATAGTCATTCGCTATGGCAGTCAGGGTCGGTATATCGGAGGTCAGTGCGATGGCGGGGAGGCCGGGCCGTTCCTGTTTGAAACGATTCAGCATTTCAGAGCTGAAATGCAGGGCTTCGCAAGCAGATCCGCCGTTACCGCAGCTCAGAATTTTATGGCCTTCGAGGAGCGCCTGTACGATTTCCTCGCTGGCTTCAGCAATAATATTGAGGATCGAGTCAGCCGAGATGATTTTGGTCTGAATGCTTTCTGTAAAATTTACTTTAATGCGTTCAATGATGCTGTTCATAAGTAGCGATTTATCTCCTCCGAAAATGCGTGCTCGATCCATTCAATCTGCATTTTGCCTGCTACAGGATGGATAGCGATAACATCAAAACGGCTGTTAACTTTATCAAGCCATTTTTTCATTTGCAAAAAATGGTTCGCGGTCTTGATCAGTCTGGCGATTTTGGTTTTGCTGATGCTTTCAAATGCGTTGCCGTAATCGGTGCGCCTGCGGCAGCGAACTTCGACAAAAACGATATCATCCTGATCCTGCATGATTAAGTCAATCTCGCCATAATAGCAATGATAATTCTGCTGAAGCAATCGCAGACCTTTGGCCTGCAGAAACTGGCAGGCCAATAATTCTGCTTTCTTGCCAAGCTTATGTCTGTCAAGCACGTTCATTGCGAATGACGGTGCAGGGCAGGCGGCGGTGAATTTGATGTGTAGATGACAGGGTTAATGCACCCGTTCTTCCGTAAATAGGAAAATTGGGCAAATAGGTAAGCCGCTGCAAGGTTTGACTTAAAAGATAAGCATCCTGTCCCACTGCGTAGAGCCGGTCTGAAGAGACTTCATCATCCGATCGCATGCGGGCCAGTTGTTTTGTCCAGGGGATGTCGCAAATAATGACACCATTTAAATCCGCGTCCTTGGCGGGATTCAGCTTGCCCGAATAAATGGATGAAGTTGCATACACGGGGACATCGCCAGCGTAATAATAACGTAAGAGTGGCAAAATAGCGCGCGCAGGTTGCGGCTGGGCAAAGAGGAAAATTACGTCAAAATCCTGCCGCCGCTGGTTTTGCAGCGATTCCTTATTGCCGCCTTCCTTCATTAATTGCTTGTCCTGAGACAGATTGACTTTAAGCAGCCGGGCTATTTCCTGATTGAAATCCGTGTTTGCCGAGTAATACCATGTTTCCTGAATGCTGCCGCCGATAGATTGCCATCGCGTTGAAAAGGCAGATACCAGCCGCTTTCCCCACACGTTTTGCGGCGCAATGATGATGGCACGCGAGCGGCCTGTTTCATGCGCACGATCAGCGATCTGGGCCACCTCGTCTTCTGGTAAGAGGCCAAATTCATAGAAATTCGTCGGCAGTGAACCCCAGTAGAGTGTAGTGTAATTCAGCGCGAGTGTAGGCGAGGTAAAAGAACCCGATTTGCTCAGCTGCTGCACCTGGTCTTTGATCAGGGGGCCGATAACAAAATCAGCGCCTTCTGCAACCGCTTGCTGATGCAGCGCAGCCATGCTTGGCGTGGATGCTGTATCATAAAACTTGACGCGCTGCTGGCCTGCTTTGGATAAATTCGCATAATAAGCGTTTAAAAAGCCTTCGCGCACGGCCCGGCCAGAGGTGCCAAAAGGTCCGCTCTGTGGCAGCAGAAGCGCAATTTGTTGCGGCGCCGCGGCATTTTGCAGCTGATTTAAAATTTCGTCATTCGGAAGCAGCTGGTTGGCGGGGTGAGAGGGATTGCTGTTGCGCCAGATGATTAATTGATGGGCAAGTTGCTGGGTGTTGACGCTGTTGCGTTTGCTGATGAGGGCAAGCTGAAGCCATGCGTTTTGCGTCGGATCACTGGTTTCTCGCTGTAAAGCGGCAAGCCTGGATGGAGGGGTGGCCTGCAATTTATTCCAGATCGTGTCTGCATTCCCTTCCCATAAAGTGGTATGGTAGCTTTCTGGGGAAAGCGCAGAGGATGAAGTGGAAGCGGGCGAAAAAGTAGTCGTTGAACAGCTCGCCAAACCGACTGCGATGATTAGCCCAAGGATAATTTTGATAAAAATAGATCTTTGCATGTAAACGGCTCTCACTATGCATAGTAACAAAATAGGCACATTATACGTTGTAGCAACACCCATTGGTAATCTGCAGGATATCTCCCTGCGGGCAATCGAGGTATTAAAGAAGGTTGACAGAGTCGCAGCAGAAGATACCAGGCATGCTATGCAGCTATTAAACCATTTTTCAATTAATAAGCCCACTCTTTCCCTGCATGAATTTAACGAGCGTGAACGGGTAGGTGTTTTACTCGCCTATCTGCAGCAACAAGGCGAATCTGTTGCGCTTGTTAGTGACGCAGGTACACCGCTTATCAGTGATCCCGGTTTTCTTGTTGTGAGGGAAGCGAAAGCCGTTGGCATACCCGTTGTCCCCGTTCCGGGCCCCTGTGCGGCTATTACGGCCTTGAGCGTTTCGGGGCTTGCCACGGACAGATTCATTTTTGAAGGTTTTTTGCCTGCCAAAGAAGAAGCAAGGCGGCAACGGCTTACCCTGCTCCGTCATGAAAAGCGTACGCTGATTTTTTATGAAGCCCCTCATCGTCTACTCGACACTTTGCAATCGATGTCGACTGTTTTTGGCAGCCAGCGGAAAGCCGTGGTAGCCAGGGAGTTAACCAAAGTCCATGAATCAGTGCTTGCAATGGATCTGGCCGCACTCATTGCGTGGTTTACATCGCATCCCGATCAGCAGCGTGGTGAGATTGTCATTCTGGTCACAGGCGCTGAAGAGGAAAAACAGCATGCAAAGGAAGTCATACCCAAGGAGGCTTTGGCTATCCTGCTGGAAGAGCTTCCACTCAAGCAGGCTGTGGCGCTTGCAAGTAAAATTACAGGCGAGCGCAAAAATGTCCTGTATGAGTTAGCGCTGTCGATGAAAGGAAATGCTTAAAGAGCCATGCGCATTAACGCAGCGTTTTTTCAGTAAGCACCGCTTCATAAACCACCCGGTATTCTTTTGCGATATGTATCCAATCAAATTGCTTTACAGCTTTTTGATTGTTCTGGCCCATTACATGGCGCAGATTATCATCATAGAGTAGTGCATGCATTGCCTCTGTCCATGCGTGTTGGCTATCTGGTGTGACTAGGAGAGCTTGCATTCCACGCGACTGCAGGTAACGCGCTGCTGCAATGTCACTGGCAATCAGTGGCTTGCCTGCTGCCATTGCTTCCAGCTGCACAATACCAAAAGCTTCCTCGCAGGCCTGCGGCTGAGTGGCAAATAGCACTAGTTTGGCGTGTGAAAATAAGTCTTTTTTTGCCTGCGCGCGAATATAACCAGGAAAAATAATGCTCTCGGAAGGGATGCTGCTCGTGTCCCTGAAATCCGTCAGGACATTAAAGCCATAGTTTCGTGCCTGTTGCTCAAGTTCTTTTTCAATTGATCCTGTCCCTGCAATGACAAGCGAAGTGCGAAAGCCTTTCTTACGTAACCCGGCGTAAGCATCAATGAGAAGAGGAAACCCTTTTTCGGGTTCAAGCCGGCCAATAGCGAGCATGTAATCCTGTTCAGGCTGGTTTAACACCTTTTCCCAGGCAGCGACATCAATTCCA
This sequence comes from Aquicella lusitana, assembly GCF_902459475.1. Classification (NCBI taxonomy): domain Bacteria; kingdom Pseudomonadati; phylum Pseudomonadota; class Gammaproteobacteria; order Legionellales; family Coxiellaceae; genus Aquicella; species Aquicella lusitana. The sequence continues at coordinate 728,767 of NZ_LR699114.1, forward strand.
TTATGGATGATTTGGCTTTTATGATTTGTGACGTGAATGCTATCAGAGGCTTCTTGCATGGCAGGCGCAAGGTGAGTAACAAAATTTGCTTTTTCCAAAACCTTCTTACAGCGCCGTTTAATATTGCCGCGTTGAATACGCTGCGAATTGACAGCAGAAATATCACTGTGACTGGTTACAATGTAGGGTATGCCGGTTTGTTTATGCGCATGCATGGCCATGAAACCTGCGCGGTAAGTGCCTTGGGCATGGATGAGATCAATTTTTTCTTTTTCGCATAGGCTAAGAAAAGGTTGCAGCTCTTTTTTGGAGATAAAAAACCGTGGCTTCAGGAAGGGGCCGGAAAAGTGGGGAATGTGATTTTCCAGTATTTCGGGTGAAGCCAGCCGATTTGGACCATCTTTGCTAGCACGAGTATAAATAATCACCTCTGCATCATGAACCTTCAAGGCCAGGGGAAGATGGTGTAGAAATTCAGCTACACCGCCAAGCGTTGTATCTAAATAGCGATGGCACAGGAATAGGATGCGCATATATCGTACAGGGATTTTAAAATGGTTCCGAAATATAACATATTTTTTCTTGGCTTATGCTAAACTTTCTCATGAGTCAGTCAGGCAGCCGCTCCGCGTGAGCGGGGAGGAAAGTCCGGGCTCCATAGGGTAAAGTGCCAGGTAACGCCTGGGAAGCGCGAGCTTACGGAAAGTGCCACAGAAAAGAAACCGCCCTGATTTGTTCAGGGTAAGGGTGAAAAGGTGCGGTAAGAGCGCACCGCGTAACTGGTAACAGCTTACGGCAAGGTAAACCCCACTTGGAGCAAGGCCAAATAGGAACTCAATAGTGTGACCCGCACTGAGTTTGGGTAGGCTGCTTGAGGTGCCTGGTAACAGGCATCCCAGATAAATGACTGCCCTCGACAGAACCCGGCTTATCGACTGACTCACCTTATTTTCAGTTGTATTTACTCAGGAGAGATATATGACATTTAAGCTTAACGAAGCCCCCAACCTTGCCCTTAGCAAAATCAGTTCACATAAAACCACACGCAACTGCGGCACCTTTTGGTCGATTATGTGCTGTATTCCATCATTCGGCGGTTCAATTGGTGCGTGTGATGAGAGAAAAGATGCTGAGTTTAAAGGCTGCTATCCTCGCGCACTTTCTCCCCAGAAGAAAGGAGGGTTAACGGCGCTTATAGAAGCACTGAATGATCTTAGAATAACGGATTCTGAACTAAAGAAAAAAGCTAATAAAGAAACTATCGTGGGCCAGGTTCAAGCGACCTTGAGCATTCTTAAAGAAGCGGCGACAAAAAATTACTTAACCGAAGGCTATAAGCAAGCCGTTCAAGCCGCCTATGAGGAGCTATACACCAGAGCTTATCAAGAACAGGCCTTGAGAGATCGGATAAGTGAAAAAACACCTTTACTGACGGGCCATGATTATGAAAAGCCAAAGTACTTTACTATGAGCAAATAATCTCTTAAGCCGCTTTTAGCGGGCTTCATATTCTCTTCAAGCGATTTAAAAAGAAGATCTCTCTTCCTGCTTATCGCTCCAAAATTGCCACTAAGTGGAATATAGTGGCAAAAAGTGTTGTATTGTGGAAATTTGTGGTATATTTAGATTAACCCACAAGGATGATTGGCTGCTGATGTGAGGGTTATTGGGAGATCTCCCTTGTGGGTTTTCTCTCGAGGAGGATGATGCAGTGTTTCGCGGCATAAATGCGGTCAACATAGATGCGAAAGGCAGGATTGTGATGCCAACGCGTTACCGCGAGCGCCTGCAATTGGATAGCAAAAGTGCAGTGGTGTTGACAATTGATACGGAAGAGCGCTGCTTGTTGCTCTATCCGTTGCCGGAATGGGAGGGGATCGAGCAAAAATTAGCTAGTCTGCCAAGTTTTAACCCAGCGGCGCGCCGGATTCAGCGTTTGCTGATCGGCCATGCAACCGATGTGGAAATGGATAACCAGGGACGTATTCTTTTGCCGCCATTGTTACGTGACTATGCGGGTTTAAATAAACGGGCAGTTTTGGTAGGACAAGGAAAAAAATTTGAGCTGTGGGATGAAACGCATTGGGAAAAGAGCCGTGGACAATGGCTGGAAGAAGAGTCCAATACGGATGAATCCACACTGCCTCAAGAGGTGAAGTCTATTTCGTTGTGATGCAGGGAGTTTACAAACTAATATGGCAGTTTGCCACATGAGCGAAATTTTTCACCAGCATGTACCAGTTCTCTTACGAGAGGCTGTAGAAAATCTTATTGTTTCTCCTGATGGCGTTTATGTAGACGCAACCTTCGGGCGCGGCAGTCATTCACGCGCAATCTTGGATCGTCTCAGTGCAAGCGGACGCCTGATTGCTTTTGACAAAGATCCAGAAGCGGTTGCGTACGCTAAACAGTATTTTTCCCACGATAAACGCTTTTCCATCTTTCATTCTTCTTTTGCTCGTCTTGAGATGTGCCTGAGTGGTATTGATGTGTTTGGCAAGGTGCAAGGCATCCTGTTTGATCTCGGGGTGTCATCTCCGCAGTTGGATAATCCCGAGCGTGGATTCAGTTTTGCAAAAAGCGGAAAGCTGGATATGCGCATGAATACGACCCAGGGTACCGACGCTATGAGCTGGCTTGCTACCGTAGACGAAAAAACCTTGGCTGATGTGTTATGGAAATATGGCGAAGAAAAATTTTCTCGACGCATCGCACGCGCGATTGTCGCTGCACGCAATGAAGCGCCGATTACAACTACTACACAGCTTGCCGAAATCATTACACACGCAATGCCGGGTTTTAAAAAGCCAGGCGAGAAACATCCTGCTACGCGCAGCTTTCAGGCGATACGCATTTTTATCAACGAGGAATTAACCGAGATTGAAGAAGGCCTTGCGCAAGCGCTGGAGGCTTTAATGGTGGGCGGTCGTCTGGCAGTCATCAGCTTTCATTCGCTCGAAGATCGCATCGTCAAGGAATTTATCAGGGCGCACGAAAAAGGCCCTGAATTACCGCGCGGATTACCCATTAAAGGAGATCAATTCAATTCAAGACTAAAATCCAGAGGAAAACCGATTAAACCCAGTTCACAGGAAGTGAATGTTAATCCACGGGCACGCAGTGCCATCTTACGTATAGCGGAGAAACTATCATGAACGCGGCAGCACGCTTAGTTCATCAGGGAGCCTTAACCCGTCATCTGGTATTCACCTACTTGTTGACGCGGCGGCAAATTGCCATGTTGATGTTGACATTAGCCGTGCTAATGTCAGCCTTGAGCATGATTTATGTTACGCATACGACGCGCGAAATGTATGCAAGCTATCAGCACAATCTGGCCGAGCAAAACCGGCTGCATGTGCAACGCGGCCAGCTTTTGCTTGAACGAAGCACCTGGATGATGCAGGCGCGTATACAGAAAATGGCAGAAGAAAAACTGGGAATGGTGATACCCGATCATCATTCTGTACAGATTATTAGTGAATAAATTGTACTTCCGCTTGTCCTGATCTCGCCGGGCATTAAGCTACTCTGGTTTCCATTTTTTAACCCCATTTTTGTAGAGCTTCATCACCATAATGAACTAAATTATGATGAATTGACATATCGGAAAATCTCGATATAATATTTTCTTCTACAAGGAGAAATGATGATGCGAACATTTACATTACTCTCCGGTGATCAAATACCGGCGATAGGGTTAGGCACATGGAAATCTTCCGAGGCAGAAGTCGGCCAAGCAGTTAAAATGGCGCTCGCTAGCGGCTATCAGCATATTGATTGTGCCGCTATTTATCTTAACGAAGGTGTCATCGGCCAAACGCTGGAAGAGAGCATCAAAAATAAAGTGATTTCCCGGGAAAAATTATGGGTCACTTCAAAATTATGGAACAGTTATCACGCGCCTGAAGATGTTGAACCTGCTTTGAAAGAATCGTTGGGGCATTTACGTCTGGATTATCTGGATTTATATTTAATTCATTGGCCGGTAGCCTTTAAGCGCAAGATAGGGCTCAACATACCGGAAACAGGCGAAGATTTTCTTTCACTGGATGCGATACCGCTTGCGGATACGTGGCAGGCAATGGAAGCATTGGTGGACAAAGGATTGGTCAAAAATATTGGTGTTTCGAATTTCTCAATCAGCAAGCTGCAAATGTTACTGAAACAAAGTAAATATAAACCCGCAGTCAATCAGGTCGAGTGTCATCCTTATCTCGCGCAAACGGAACTTATGTCATTTTGCAGAGAACAAGGCATACATGTGACAGCCTATTCGCCATTAGGTTCAGGCGATAGACCAGACATGCTCAAGAAAACCGATGAGCCATCGTTATTGCAAAATCCTGTTATTGTAGAAATCGCCAAGACGCACCGTGCTACACCAGCGCAGATACTGATTGCATGGCAAGTGGTGCGGAAAAACTCCGTCATTCCCAAATCTATACATGAGAAAAGGATTAAAGAGAACCTGGCAGCCCAGGATATCCAATTGTCTGAAGAGGACTTAAAACGAATTAACGCGCTTGATAAAAATTACCGTTTCTTAGACGGCAGCTTTTGGGAAATGAAACATTCTCCCTATAAGGCTGAGTCGTTCTGGGATTAAACTAATGACTAGCGACTGTTAATTTCGGATTCTTTTTTCTCCTCGTCATTGCTGTAATGGTGAAAAAAGCTCGCGCCAATCTCAAGCATTCATAAACGCCAAGCCAGCGTTGTATTGTTTTACTTTAACGTGTCTGCAGGTACACTGTATTCAATTTTCGTATGGCGCTATTGTTATCATGAATCAAAAGCATCGCGTTTCATTTATCACATGGCGTTTCTACTTGGTGATATCGGTCATCGTTCTGGCTGTGCTGGGCCTTCTCTGGCGTGTTTTTGATCTGGCTGTGCTTGATCAACACTTTCTTCGCCATCAGGGAGACGAAAGGGTATTGCGTCTTGTTAGTACGCCTGCTTTCCGCGGCATGATACTGGACCGGAATAATTTTCCATTGGCGGTGAGCACAATTGTTTATTCCGTGTGGATGAATCCACAGGAGTTTGAACCCTCTAAAGAAGAATTGGTTTCATTAAGTGCAGCGCTCGGTCTCAAGATCAAAGACATTGTCTCGCTGCGCGACCGCCAGCGCAAAAAGCGGCGTGAATTCGTTTATTTAAAACGTGCCCTTTCTCCGCAGGTAGCGAATGAAATCAAAGCGCTCGATATTCCCGGCGTGTATTTGCAGCAGGAATACCGGCGTTATTATCCGGAAGGTGAAGTGACTGCCCATGTGCTGGGATTTACTAATATTGATGATCAGGGTCAGGAAGGCCTTGAGCTCGGTTATAATCAGTGGCTTTCTGGTGAACCAGGGAAAAAGTGGGTTATTAAGGACAGACTCGGCAGGATCATTGCGGATGTGCAGACTGTACAGGAGCAGAAACGCGGACATGATCTGGTATTGAGTATTGATAGGCGTATTCAATACTTGGCTTATCGCGAACTGCTGGCAGGCGTTATACGCAATGAGGCTGTATCCGGTTCTGTGATTGTGCTGGATGTAAAAACAGGCGAAATACTGGCGATGGTAAACCATCCTTCGTTTAATCCGAATAACCGTCCAGCGCGTATGAGCGATCGATTTCGTAATCGCGCTGTCACAGATTTATTTGAACCCGGCTCAACCGTGAAGGCTTTCAGCGTCGCTAGTGCACTGGATAGCGGTCATTACAAAACGGATACCGTCATCGATACCTCTCCCGGCTGGATGCGGGTGAGCCGTAATGTGGTGAAGGATCATAATAACAATGGTTCTTTAACTGTTACGCAGATTTTGCAGAAATCCAGTAATGTCGGGATTGCGAAACTGGTGCTGAGCTTGCCGCCTGATAACCTATGGTCGTTATTGCATAGCGTAGGTTTTGGCGAAATGACCGGCATCGGTTTTCCAGGCGAACAGAATGGCGTGCTGGTCAAACACAATCCCTGGGGAGCTTTTACGTTGGCGACGCTTGCGATTGGTTATGGTATGTCAACCACGGCATTACAGTTAGCGCGTTCTTATGCCGTATTGGCAAACGAGGGCATTAAAAAGCCGGTTTCACTATTACGTATAGACAAGCCCGTCACAGGCGAACAGGTAATGAACCCGAAAGTAGTGAAAGAAGTGCTTGAGGCGCTTGAATCTGTCCTTGGGAAAGGAGGAACCGCCGAAGACGCGCGTGTGCCCGGATACCGTGTTGCGGGTAAAACAGGCACATCCAAAATAGCGGGGGAAGGAGGATACAAGGAAAAGCGTTATACTTCTTCTTTTGTGGGGATTGCTCCTCTTAGCAATCCACGGTTGGTCGTGGCGGTTGTCATTCATGACCCGCAGGGCAAGCACTACTATGGTGGCCAGGTGTCAGGGCCTGTGTTTGAAAAAATTATGGAAGGAGCTTTGCGTATTTTGGATATCCCGCCTGATGCGCCTGAAAGCGCTCTTGCGACGGCCTAGAGGTCATTTTTCGCTTTTTACGTTATAATCAGCACCATTATTAACAAGCAGTTTTGCTCAACTTTTGCGGAGAGGAGTTTATCTGAATCACTGTCCACAGGTAGGTAAACAATTTTCGCAGGAGATAAACAAAGCTGCCTTTTCCCTGACTAACTGACGCATGCAGCTATCGTATTTGTTAAAAGATTTTATCACGCTCCCTGCTATGGCGGATCGTGACATTGCGCGCCTGACGCTGGACAGCCGTCGTGTCGGAGCGAATGATCTATTTCTCGCAGTGAAAGGTGTGCTCTGTGATGGTCGCCAATTCATCACAGAAGCTGTTCAAAAGGGCGCTGCTGCCGTGCTGCTTGAAACGGATAAAGCTGATGAAACTATTGCCTGGCAGGGCGGTGTGCCAATCATTCCCATCCAGCAGCTGCCGCACCAATTAGGCAAGCTGGCTGCGCGTTTTTATGATCAGCCGGCCGCGCATTTGCGCATGATAGGCGTGACGGGCACAAGCGGTAAAACCTCCTGCACGCATTTCATTGCACAGGTTATGCAATCGCTCCATATCCCCTGCGGCATCATTGGGACATTAGGCAGCGGATTTTATGGTGCGCTGGGCGAAACCGGCCTGACTACCCCGGATGCCATTAGCCTGCAGGCAACGCTGCATGATCTGTTAAGGCAGGGTGCGAGCACCATAGCGATGGAAGTCTCATCACACAGTATTGATCAGGGTCGGATAAATGCTGTTCCATTTGAGATAGGCATTTTTACCAATCTTACCCAGGATCATCTGGATTATCACGGCGATATGGCAGCTTATGCTGCTGTTAAACGGCGGTTTATAGCTGAATTTCCCTTGCAGCATGCAATTATTAACCTCGATGACCCTTACGGCCGCACATGGGCGAGTGATCTTGCCAAGCATCAATCTGTTTATGCTTATGCGACTGAAAAACCACCTGCTTCAATGATGGGTGCGTTTCCTATTATTTATGCGCAAGCGATACAGCTATCCAAACAGGGGATAGTGTCCCGGCTCGCTACGCCGTGGGGCGAAGGAACCTTGTCGCTGCCCCTGGTGGGTAAGTTTAATTTGAGCAATGCCCTTGCCGTGCTGACTACGCTCTGCGTGTATGGCATTCCTTTCGATGAGGCGCTCAGGCAGTTGGCCCAACTAAAAACCGTACCTGGACGCATGCAAACCCTGGGCGGGAAAGGCCAGCCGCTCGTGGTAGTGGATTATGCGCATAAACCGGATGCGCTGGAAAAAGTGCTGCAGGTTTTGCGTGCGCATACTAACGGTAAATTAATTTGTGTTTTTGGCTGCGGAGGAGAGCGGGATCAGAGCAAGCGGCCGCTAATGGCGAAAATAACAGAAACGTTGGCGGACCAGGTGATCGTGACCAATGACAATCCGCGCCGTGAAAAACCGGAGGCGATCGCGGCTCAAATTATGCAGGGTTTTTCCCGGCCTGAGCGCGTTCTCGTGGAGCTTGATCGTTCTAAAGCAATAAAGAACAGTATACAATGTGCATCAGCGGAAGACTGTATTTTGATCGCAGGCAAAGGGGCTGAAAAATACCAGCAGGTGGGAGAAGAAAAAATCCCGTTTGATGATGTTGAACAAGCACTTATGTACTTGAACGGCGAGTAGGCGGCTCTCTGCGTTGATGAATCTTTAAGCGTATTGCGCTGACGCAGGCAGCAAAGAAATAAACTCGACAGAGAATGAACGATCTAAGCGGAGATTTTGCATGTTATTGTGGTTAAGTACCTGGCTGGCAAACTATTTTCATGTTTTTCATGTGTTCCAGTATCTTACCTTGCGGGCGATACTCGGCACGTTGACTGCCCTCATCATGGCACTTTTGTTAGGCCCCAGTATTATCCGCCAATTGAGCTCGCGTCATATGGGGCAGGTGGTGCGTGATGATGGTCCGCAAAGCCATTTGACCAAAGCAGGTACGCCGACGATGGGCGGCACCCTCATTCTTATTTCTGTCCTCATTAGTACCCTGTTGTGGAGTGACTTGGCAAATCGCTATGTCTGGCTAGTGATTATTATGACGCTGGGGTTTGGCGCCATTGGATATTGGGACGATTACCGCAAGCTGGTGTTGAAACACAGTCGGGGCATGCCGGCCAGGCAAAAATACCTGTTTCAGTCGCTGCTGGGATTCGGCGCTGCTTTTTATCTATTTTTCTCAGCCAAATTACCCGTAGAAACACAGCTCGTGCTGCCCTTTTTTAAAAATATGTCATTAACCATGGGGCCTTTTTTCATTATTTTTACCTATTTCGTTATTGTGGGATCGAGTAACGCTGTGAATCTGACAGATGGCCTAGATGGACTTGCGATCATGCCGGCGGTCATGATTAGCGGTGCACTGGCCGTTTTTGCCTATGCAACCGGCAACATTCATTATGCCAGTTATCTTGCCATTCCCTACGTGCCGGGGGTTGGTGAAGTGGTCGTATTCTGCGGCTCACTTGTAGGCGCGGGGCTTGGATTTCTCTGGTTTAACACATATCCCGCACAAGTGTTTATGGGTGACGTGGGCGCACTCGCGCTGGGTGCAGCGTTAGGTATGATTGCAGTGATCGTGCGGCAAGAAATCGTATTTTTTGTCATGAGCGGCATCTTTGTGCTGGAAACCGTTTCTGTCATTCTGCAAGTGGGTTCCTATAAATTAACGGGTAAGCGCATTTTTAAAATGGCGCCCATTCATCATCATTTTGAACTCAAGGGTTGGCCGGAGCCGCGCGTGATTGTACGGTTCTGGATTATTACATTTGTGCTAGTCCTCTGTGGATTGGCAACGCTTAAATTACGATAAGAGAAAAAACGATGCCTGTATCCGGTTTGCACGTCGTTGTTGGTTTGGGTATAACGGGTCTTTCATGTGTGCACTATCTTAAATCACGCGGTTTGCCTGTCGCGGTGATGGATACACGTATGAATCCGCCGCATCTTGCTGCCTTGCAAAAAGCGTATCCTGATATTGCCGTGGCATTGGGCGGTTTAAATTCTTCTTTGCTTCAAAGCGCAGCGAGCATTATTTTAAGCCCGGGTATTGCCTTGTATGAACCAGCTATTGCGGAGCAGGTTAAGCGCGGCATACCCGTTATCGGCGATATCGAATTGTTTGCCCAGGCGGTCAAAGCACCCGTCGTTGCGATTACAGGTACCAATGCAAAAAGCACTGTTACAACCGTCGTTGGCAAGATGGCGGAAGCGGCAGGGTTAAACGTACAGGTGGGCGGTAATTTAGGTGTGCCCGCATTGGATCTGCTGGCAAAACAGCCCGCTGCTGATCTCTATGTGCTGGAGCTTTCCAGTTTTCAACTGGAAACAACGCACTCTTTGCAATCCCAAGTAGCAACGGTGTTGAATATCACACCTGATCATATGGATCGTTATCCGACACTTGCCGATTATCAGCGAGCCAAACACCGCATTTATCAACGCTGTCACACAGCCGTCTGCAATCTGGACGATCCACTCACTCACACGGATGCGGCGCATAAACTGTTTTTTACTTTGCAGGCACCGCGTGAGAATACATTCGGGCTTTTAACCAAAAGCAGCAATACGTATCTTGCCTATGAAGATGAAGCGTTACTTGCCATTGATGAACTTCCCGTCATGGGAAAACATTATCAGGCGAATGCGCTTGCCTCTCTCGCGATCGGTCGCGGTTTTGGTCTTGCGCTTGAACCCATGCTGAAAGTGCTTCGAGCGTTCAGCGGATTGCCGCATCGCTGTCAGTTTGTACGCGAGCGCCAAGCTGTTCGCTGGTATAACGATTCAAAAGGCACGAACGTTGGCGCGACGCAAGCAGCCATTGAAGGTTTGGGCAGTGAAATCAAGGGCAAGCTCATTCTAATAGCAGGCGGTGTCGGCAAAAATGCGGATTTTACACCGCTTGTGCCGGTGATTGAAAAACATGTGCGCCAGGTAGTTTTGATTGGTGAAGCAGCAAAAGAACTGGCGGCTGTTATTGGTAATACCGTGCCAGTTACATTTGCGCGCACCATGGAAGAGGCAGTGCAGGGAGCGGCGGCGGCAGCGAAACCGCATGACAGCGTTCTGCTGTCACCTGCTTGCGCGAGCTTTGATATGTTTAATCATTATGAGCATCGTGGCCAGGTATTCATGGAGATTGTGGAGAAGTTAAACTAAACGCTATGCGTTCTTATTCAGCCGCATCAACCCCGCATCCGGCGAGGGACAAATCGAGTGCGACGCCAGCCCTTTACGACAAGTGGTTTGTTTTTGCTGTTTTGAGTCTGGTTGTCTTGGGGTTGCTCATGATGACTTCTGCCTCTATCGTTATTTCCGATAAACAGTGGCACCAGCCTTTTTATTATCTCTTTAAGCAACTTGTTTTCCTGACACTCGGTGTGCTGCTGGGAAGTGCGGTGGTGCAAATCGAAATAGCGCAGTGGGAAAAGTACGGAGGTTATCTGCTGGTCGGTGTTCTGTTGTTGCTGGCGCTCGTACTTATTCCAGGCATTGGCCATAGTGCCAACGGCAGTGCTCGCTGGATTGGCTATGGCCCGCTCACCTTTCAGGTTTCAGAGCTCACGAAGTTTAGTATGGTGGTTTACATGGCGGGTTATCTGGTCAGACGCAATGTTGAAATCAGGACGCAATTAAGCGGATTTTTAAAACCCATGTTTGTGCTGGGAACCATCGCGGTGCTTTTGCTGAAAGAACCGGATTTTGGCGCAACCGTGGTGGTCACTGCCACGACCCTGGGCATGATGTTTTTGGCAGGGATGCGTCTTAGCATGTTTGCAGGTCTCTTTACCCTGGTAATTGCGGCGCTCGGGGTGATTGCGATTTCGGCGCCTTATCGGCTCGCTCGGTTGACCAGTTTTTTGAATCCCTGGGCAAGGCCGTTTGATACAGGCTATCAGTTAACACAATCCTTAATTGCCTTCGGTCGTGGCGGCTGGTGGGGTACCGGCTTAGGAAAAAGCATTCAGAAAATGTTCTATCTGCCTGAAGCACATACAGATTTTTTATTTGCCGTGATTGCGGAAGAGTTGGGTGTCTTTGGCATGCTGCTGGTAATCAGCCTTTTTTTATTACTGGTGGTCCGGATTTTTTTGATGGGTCAGCGGGCGCAAAAGCTGGGTAATCATTTTGCCGGCTTTGTTGCTTATGGATTTGGGTTATGGATCACTATTCAATTTACCGTTAGTATTGGTGTTAATTCAGGTTTGTTGCCCACTAAAGGGTTGACCCTGCCATTGATGAGTTATGGCGGCAGCAGTGTGCTGATCAGTTGTATTGTGATCGCTGTCCTGCTGCGTATTGATCATGAGAATCGCTTGAATACTTTGGGAATTCGATAAAGGTTAAAGATGAAAGACACTCCTTCTACTTTAAAACGTGTCTTGATTATGGCGGGCGGTACTGGCGGACACGTGTTTCCGGGTCTTGCTGTTGCGCACTGCTTGCGCGAAAACGGTGTGGAAGTACATTGGCTGGGCACAAACCAAGGGCTTGAGGCACGACTGGTACCGGAGGCAGATTTTCCGCTGCATGTCATTACTATTAGCGGGTTGCGCGGAAAAGGCATTAAGCCGCTGCTTGCTGCGCCGTTTAAAATAGCTACGGCTGTTTTGCAATCAAGGCGCATTATCAACCAGGTGAACCCCGATGTGGTTATCGGCATGGGCGGTTTTGTAAGCGGGCCGGGAGGCATCGCGAGTTGGTTGATGCGCCGGCCGCTGATTATTCATGAGCAGAATGCCAAAGCCGGTCTCACTAATAAGGTACTGGCCCGTTTCGCTAAAAAAGTCCTGGAAGGTTTCCCGAACGCCTTCCGTACACGGCCGCGTGTGGCCATGACGGGTAACCCCGTACGCACGGAAATTGAAAATCTGGCGCCGCCTGAGCAGCGGTTCAATACTGCCCGCTCGCCGTTTCGTCTTTTGATCCTCGGCGGTAGCCTGGGTGCTCAGGCACTGAATGAGGCTGTTCCGAAGGCGCTCCGGCATCTGCCCACCACAGAACGCCCAGAGGTGTTGCATCAAACAGGGGATAAGCAATTTGAGCTGACCAAAAAAACCTATGAATCAATGAATGTAGAGGCCACACTTAAACCTTTTATTAAAGATATGGCGGAAGCATATGCCTGGGCAGATATGGTAATATGCCGTGCGGGTGCATTGACCGTTGCAGAACTTTGCGCGGCAGGCTTGGGTGCCATCTTTGTTCCTTTTCCCTATGCGGTAGATGATCATCAGACAGCGAATGCTGAATTTATGGTGGCACACCAGGCAGCCTGCTGTATTCAGCAAACAGAATTAACAGAAGAGCGATTAGCGGATATAGTAAGACAATTCGCCCAGTCGCCTGAGAAACGTTTGGCGATGGCACAGGCGGCTTATCAATTACGCCGCGTGCGAGTAGCCGAGAGAATTTTTGACATTTGTAAGGAGGTCTGCCGTTGAGCTGGATGTTTGAGATGGGACATATTAAGCATGTCCACTTTGTTGGGATTGGTGGCGTTGGGATGGCGGGCATTGCTGAAGTCTTGCTGCGGCAGGGCTATACGGTTTCCGGTTCGGATGTTTCGGAGAATTCGCTGACACAATGGCTGCGTGTCATGGGAGCCATTATTTATCGCGGGCACGATGCGAGCCATATCAAAGATGCGGATGTCATTGTTCGCTCTTCAGCCGTTGATTGGCAAAATCCTGAATTTGAAGCAGCTCGTCAAGCGCGCATTCCTATCGTCCCTCGCGCAGAAATGCTCGGCGAACTCATGCGCTTTCGTTACGGTATCGCTGTAGCAGGAACGCACGGCAAGACGACGACGACCAGTCTCGTGACCAGCATTCTTGCAGAAGCAGGTCTTGATCCCACTTTTGTGATCGGCGGCCGGTTGAATAGCGTGGGCAGTAATGCACGCCTGGGTCGTGGGCATTATCTGGTTGCAGAAGCAGATGAAAGTGACGCTTCATTTTTATATCTCAAGCCTATGATTTCAGTAGTAACTAATATTGATCAGGACCACATGGGCACTTATGAGAACAGTTTTGACCGTTTAAAAACCACCTTTATTGAATTTCTACACCGGCTGCCTTTTTATGGTCTCGCCGTTGTTTGCATTGATGATCCAGTTGTTCGGGAAATTCTGCCTCAACTTTCACGTCCGGTCCTGACCTACGGGCTGTCTCCGGAAGCAGACTTTAGGACAGAAGGCTACACGCAGTCCGGTATGCAAACCCAATTTGTGGTTGAGCGTCCCAAAGGCCAGTCGCCTTTAACGGTCACATTGAATCTGCCTGGACGGCATAATGTTCTGAATGCACTTGCTGCGATTGCGATTGCCACCGAGCTGAAAGTGCAGGATCGCGCCATTATGGATGCCTTGCAGCATTTTGCCGGCATAGGAAGACGGTTCCAGATTTACGGTGATTTTCCGCTGCCCAAGGGCGGCAGCGTGACGCTTGTGGATGATTATGGCCATCATCCGCGCGAAATCGCCGCCACATTACAGGCTGCCCGTGAAAGTTGGCCGAACCGTCGTTTGGTGATGGTCTATCAGCCTCACCGTTATACGCGCACACGTGATTTGTTTGGTGATTTCTGCCATGTCTTGTCATTACCCGATAAGCTCTTGCTGCTCGATGTCTACTCAGCGGGTGAAAAGCATATTGAAGCTGCGGATAGCAAAACGCTTGCCAGTGAAATCAAGAAGCGCGGACAGCTTGACCCTATTTTTGTAGAGCAACATGACACACTGCCTTCCTTGTTTGAGCGTGAACTGCAGGACGGCGATGTGCTGCTCATGCAAGGTGCGGGTAACATTGGCGCGCTTGCTGCCCGTCTTGCAGCAACGGAATTAAAAGAAGCCATTACGGTTAAATAAGGCAGGAAGGCTAAGGTATCAGGATCTATTGTAATGAATGACAAAAATGCATTCACAACAGCGTCAAAAGGGCAGCTCCTGAAGAATGAGCCGCTTGCTAATTATACTTCCTGGCGCACAGGTGGCCCGGCTGATTATGTGTATATTCCCGCTGATCTGGAAGATCTTTCCCACTTTCTGCAGCAGCTTCCTGACACTGTTCCACTGACTTGGCTGGGGTTAGGCAGTAATACGCTCATTCGTGACAAAGGCGTGGACGGCGTAGTGATTATCACGCAAGGCGTGCTTAACAAATTAACGCAGGTGAGCCCCACGGAAATCCGTGTTGAAGCCGGTGTTGCTTCTGCGCAGCTTGCGCGTCATACGGCAAGAATGGGTGCAGCAGGACTGGAATTTATGGCAGGCATTCCGGGAACAGTGGGGGGAGCGCTTGCGATGAACGCAGGCTGTTTTGGCGGAGAAACCTGGCAATTTGTACAGGCAGTTGAGACAATTAACCGGCGCGGCGAAATTAAAAAACGCCCGCTTACCGATTTTGAAGTGACGTACCGCCATGTTGCGAGGCCCTCAGATGAATGGTTTGTAGCCGGATATTTTGGCCTGGTTCCCGGCGATAAAGAAAAATCGCTGGCCAATATTCGTACCTTGCTCGAGCGGCGTAATAACACCCAGCCTACCGGTACGGCGAATTGCGGGTCGGTGTTTCGCAATCCACCTGGAAACTATGCAGGACGTTTGATCGAAGAATGCGGCCTTAAGGGAAAAAGCCTGGGCGGCGCGCGTATTTCTGAAAAGCACGCCAATTTTATTATTAACGAAAACCGTGCTTCCAGTGCAGATATTGAAAACTTGATTGCTGAAGTCGGTGCTATCGTTCTCGAAAAAACCGGTGTACGATTGATTGCGGAAGTCTGCATCATTGGACGAATGTAGCACTCACTCTATTATCCTTGCACAGGCATGGACCCATTTATCCTCGACATGACTTAAAAAATAATGGGTCATTGCTTAGTGCCACCTTCTCCCCTTGTGGGAGAAGGTGTCCGAAGGGCGGATGAGGGGGAGCCTGGCGTTCCGGAAGAAATGAACAGGATAAGTGAATGGACATAAGAAAAGGGAAGCCAATATTATCTCCTTTTCAATATCTGACCCAGACTTTGAAACTGGTGGTACTGGGTCTGGTCATTCTTTCCTGTCTGTATGCACTCAATTCTTTTAAACTTTCCAGCCATTTTCCCATTAAAACCGTGCGTGTATATGGCGTGAACCGCATTGACCGCCAGGAAATACAAACCTTGTTGTTGCCCTTGGTCAACAGCGGTTTTTTTAAAGTGAATGTTGATTATATTCAGGACCGTTTATTACAACTGCCTTGGGTAGCGAATATATTTGTTCGCCGCCACTGGCCTGACCAAGTTGAAATACGGGTTATTGAAAAGAATCCAGTGGCTCGTTGGAATAATCACAGCCTCTTAGCGGAGGGAGGGGAATTATTTTCCCCAAGAAAGGAAACGTACCCTTCACGCCTTCCACAATTTGTGGGGCCGGATGGAAAGCAAGTGACAATGCTCAAGTATTTTTATTCGATGAATCGATTATTGATGCCGTTGCATGCTAAAATTGCCTATCTGGAAATGACGCCTTATTTCACATGGAAGTTGATATTGGATAATGGAATTACTTTACAAATAGGGCATAAAGATATCTTGACTCGACTGAATCATTTTGTGAAAGTGTACCCAAAAATAGTTGGGAGCCGTGCGGCAGATGTGGAATCGATTGATTTACGATATCCTAACGGAGTAGCTGTACGTTGGAAAGAGGCAATGACTGCCTGATTCCGTTTTTTAACTGGAAGAATAATATATGGCAAAGAAGCCAAATAAAGATTACTTAGTCGGTATTGATATCGGAACTTCAAAAGTTGTCACGCTAGTGGGCGAGATGACGAGCGACGGCAGGTTAAACGTCATCGGGTTTGGGTCACATCCGTCTCAAGGATTAAAAAGAGGTGTGGTTGTTAATATAGAATCGACGGTGCAGTCTATTCAGCGCTCCGTGGAAGATGCAGAACTCATGGCAGGTTGCGAAATTTATTCAGCCTATACGGGCATTGCCGGCAGTCACATTCGCAGTATTAATTCCCATGGTATTGTTGCCATTCGTGATCACGAGGTTTCGCAGAACGACGTAGACCGTGTGATAGATGCAGCAAAAGCGATCGCCATCCCCGCTGACCAGAAAATTCTCCATGTTCTTCCCCAGGAATTTATTATCGATAACCAGGATTCTATTCGTGAACCCGTAGGCATGTCCGGTGTGCGCCTGGAAGCCAAAGTTCATATTGTCACAGGTGCAGTGAGTGCGGCACAAAATATTGTGAAATGCATGAAGCGGTGTGGGCTTGCCGCCAGTGATATTGTGCTGGAACAGTTTGCTTCCAGTCAGTCCATTTTGTCGGATGATGAAAAAGAACTGGGTGTCTGCATGATCGATATTGGCGGTGGCACCAGTGATATCGCGATTTTTACGGATGGTGCGATCCGTCATACAGCGGTGATACCTATCGCGGGTGATCAGGTGACCAACGATATCGCAATTGCACTACGCACCCCTACCCGCAATGCGGAAGAAATCAAAATCAAATACGGCTGCGCGCTGCAGGATCTTGTTGATACCAATCAGATGATAGACATCCCAACCATTGGCGACAAAGTGGGTCGGCGCTTGCCACAACGTGCGCTGGCTGAAGTCGTCGAAGCGCGTTATGAAGAATTATTTACGCTTGCGCTGACTGAACTGCGCCGTAGCGGTCTGGAAGAATTTATCGCAGCTGGCATTGTACTGACCGGTGGCGCTTCCAAAATTCATGGTGCACAAGAATTGGCTGAACGAATATTTAAAGTGCCGGTGCGCATTGGTAAGCCGAATAATGTGACAGGTCTGTCAGATATTATCCAGAATCCTGTTTACGCAACGGGCGTGGGTTTGCTAGTGTATGGATTGCGTCAGCGCCAAAATCAGCGTGAGATTGTATTGAACCAGCCAAGCATAAAAGGGCTGTGGTCGAGAATGAAAAGCTGGTTCCAGGGGAATTTTTGATTGGGCATTTCGCAGGTGAATTTTAATTAGTGAATGTGGCACTTTAAAATGGGGCGATAACATGTTTGAATTATTGGATACTTGTCAGCAAAATGCAGTCATTAAAGTTGTCGGCATTGGTGGCGGTGGCGGTAATGCCGTCGAACACATGATGGCAGGCCATATTGAAGGCGTCGAATTTATTTGTGCGAACACAGATGCGCAGGCATTGAAGAATTCATCAGCCAATACCATTATCCAATTGGGTGAAAACATTACACGCGGGCTGGGTGCGGGCGCTAACCCTGAAGTGGGCCGTCGTGCTGCAGAAGAAGACCGGGAAAAAATACGCGCTGCCCTGAATGGGACTGATATGGTTTTCCTTGCCGCTGGTATGGGAGGTGGAACAGGTACCGGTGCGGCGCCGATTTTTGCTCAGATTGCGAAAGAGTTGGGGATTCTGACCGTCGCGGTGACAACCAAGCCTTTCTCTTTTGAAGGTAAAATGCGTTTGCAAACCGCAGAGCAGGGAATCGCAAACCTCTCTCAGTATGTGGATTCACTGATTACTATTCCCAATAACAAGCTTTTATCAGTGCTAGGCAAGAATGTCACCCTGATTAATGCCTTTAAGGCAGCCAATGATGTACTCCGCGGCGCTGTGCAGGGTATCGCAGAATTAATTACCCGTCCTGGATTGATAAACGTGGATTTTGCGGATGTTCGCACCGTTATGTCCGAAATGGGTATGGCGATGATGGGTACCGGCCTGGGTTCCGGTGATAACCGTGCACGGCTGGCTGCGGAAGCAGCGATCGCGAGCCCCTTACTCGAAGATGTGGATTTAACCGGCGCTAAGGGTGTATTAGTCAACATTACAGCTGGTTTGGATCTTTCTATTGGTGAATTTGAAGAAGTGGGCGAAGTGGTAAAAAACATTACTTCCGACAGCGCTACAGTGGTCGTGGGAACGGTTATAGATCCCGAGCTGCGCGATGAAGTCCGAGTCACCGTGATTGTGACAGGCCTTGGCAGAAAGCAGGTAGCGGCTGCGCTCAAGATGCCTGCCATTGAAAGTGTCAGACCTGTCGAAAATACGCATGTTGATTATGTTCAACTGGAAAAGCCCACCATCATCCGTCGTCAGGCGCCCCCTGTTTCCAGCACGACGCCTGCTGCGGCTCCTACAACTATTCCGCCTATAGCGACCCAACGGAGCATGCCCTCTTCCGAAAATCTTCACGATATTGATTATCTGGACATTCCTGCGTTCCTGCGCCGAAAGGAAGAGGAAGCCTGATTCTATCAATTAGCGTGCTTATTTAATTGCATCATGCCAGCCTCCGCTGGCATGGCAAACGAGTGGCATAATAAAATAAATACATCTCTGTACACGACAAAATTTCTAACCGTTCGCCCTGAGGAGGCCGCGAAGCGGCCGTCTCGAAGGGCATTTTTAATCAAATTTCTTTCGCCTTTTTGCATAAATTGACAATCCTTGCCAATCACCCCTGATTAATGCTTCTTTTTTCTGTCGACTCCAACCTTTTATTTGTCTTTCCGATGCCAATGCCTCTTCTCGTGTAGCAAATTCTTGTGAAAATACTCCATATATTTCCTCCTTGGCGAAAAGGACTATATGGATTTCTATAAATATCAGCGAGCCCTTCGAGACGGCCGCTTCGCGGCCTCCTCAGGGCGAACGGTTAGAAGTTTTGTCGTGTACAGAGTAAATACATCCTGTTCCGCCTTGATTCCGTTATTTCTTCTCAATTAATAAGCATCGCCTGGCTACAATTATGCCCAGCTTATATTGTCCTGATGTAAATGCCTTCCCGCATAACCAATGATGTTAGTTGACCATTTGTTGTAGCCTATTTAATAATTAAACCCTCATATGATTATATAAACGAGGGGGTGATGCCATGCAGAGCAATAATAAAATAGATGTAAATAGAAATAAGTTAGCTGTAGATGAACGCATCCAACTATCGCTCAAAATGTTACGCCATTCTAAAAAAAATCCTTTGTCTACTACTCAAGTGATGAATAATTTGATCGCTCTTTGGCAAGAGGGTGATGCAGATGATCTTCATCCGGAACAAGCGAACCTTGTGCATGATTTAATAAATTTGCTACGCAGTCGGGAAAAAGAGCATGACTATACGACACTTTGTTATGATGCAATTGAGCTTTTTGAAGGGATTCAAATCTGGAGAAGAGAAAGCCAAGTGTCTCCCAATTGCCGTCGTGCAATTGAGCAGGCCAACTCTATAGCTCGTGTCCTGCGTGATGAGCTAGAAGGAATTGCCAGGCAATTCCAGCAAAATGAAGAAGATTGTTCGGATGGGATGTGGGCTGCCCAGCAGGCTTTTGAACTCGCTTTAAAAAAGATGTCGGATGAACCCGGTGCAGTCGCACAATTTCTGGATAAACTGGGAATAGAAGCACTGATGGGAGCAAAGACAGTAAATGAAATAAGAAACCGGGTCGAAAATTTATTCGTTTCCGTCATGAAATATAAGGAAAAGTTGATCCATTATGCGTCAATCTATCCCGACAATACGAGTGTTTTAGCTTCCTTTCAGCAGATTTCAATAAAATTCCAGGGAGCTCGTTTTGACCTGGATAATCTTGCTTTGTTGAAAAATGATCTGAAAGCAGTTGTTGAGTCTATTGAAACATTGATCGAAAAAAAGCACCGCATCGAGGATGTGCTGCATCTTGATAAGCCGAATTACGCTTTGAAAACAGGATTATTTTTTCAGACCAGAGAAAAAATCTCGCCAGATAATGCAAGCGCTCCTATGCTGAGGAGATCCGCATCGTTTTCTTAATTTATGAAAAACAGGCTAAGTTATGTATTCGCAGGGAAGAAATAGTAGTCAGAGAAAAATCATAGAAGTTTTATCGAGTCCCCAGAAAGAGGAGAGAGCAGATTTGTTAAATAATCGCGCTCTCCCGCCTGTGCCACAGAAGCCGCTGCCTCCTGTGCCTGCGGGTAATGCCTCAACTCGGCGGGTTATGCAGGGGAAGAAAACTATACCGCCTGTGCCTGTCAAACCTTTGCCGCCGATACCTGTTTCACAGCGGGCTGATAGCAAATCTGCGGCCGAAAAAAAACAGACCTCGTGGCCGCCCCAGAAAACGGTGCCTTTGGTGTCGCCGCCTGATGCCAAGGGAAGATCCCAATCTGACTCTGCTCTGGCAGGGCCTCATGCCAATCCAAACAGTTTAGCACCTGTATCGCAGGTTCCAAACCAGAAGCCCAGTTTACAAGGCTCAAGTTTACCCGACTTGTATGCGCGCTCGGATTTGAGGTTATCTATCTTTGTCAAAGAGATAGTCATTCAATCGCATGAGGCATTGCTTAATCCATCCCTGGCTCCCTATGTCTCAGAGCAGGATGATATCCATGCGGGCAAGCGATGCGCCAAAAATTTCATAGAAAAATTACGCAGCCCTGGCCTTGATCGTAGCGATAAAGAGCAAAGCTGCTTGTTGGGATTGCTAACGAAACTTTTTCAGCTGACCACGAAGCAACAGTTGGATTTTTTTGCAGAGTTAAAAAAATCAACTGTTAATCCAGAAGATTGCAAAAAAATGACAGAGATTTTCGACCTGAATGAGCAGAAAATGGCTGATCTCAATATTAAACTAAGTACCCTCAAAAAATTTATGGACCTCGTCAAAACAGTAGCAGACGGGCAGTCAGTGACGCTCGATTCTCTGACATCGCAGCCTGTTCCTGCTCAAAGACCGTTACCCATGGCACAAAGCTGCCGGCAGTTTCAGCCTCCTTCGAAGGGGCATCAGGCAGCTACGAGGTTGGAGGATCCTCATGCGACTGAAAATAATGCCTCCAATGAGAAGCCAGATGACACAAAACCAGAAAAGACGGGGTGGGTGAAATGCAGTGGCAAAACAGCTTAGTACTTAATAATAAAAGGGAGATCAGCTATAAAAAAATATGGATATCAGGCTCTAAAAATGATAAAAATGCGGGTCAGGAATTCTGTTGGAGGCCCTTAAAGGGGCTTCTTTTTGTTTTTATTTCAAAAAAATAACAAGTTATGGTACTATGTCCAGTATTATGAAAAATCAGAAGCAAGGGATGATTAGACAACGCACTCTTAAGAATGTCATTAAGGCCACTGGCATTACATTGCATGGTGGTGAGCGGGCCGAAATCATATTACGTCCGGCGCCTGTTAATACTGGCATTTTGTTCCGTCGTATTGACCTTGAGCCTATTGTCGAAATTCAGGCATTGGCTGAAAATGTGGGCGACACAACTTTATCAACCACTTTGATGAAGGACAAAGTCAGAATATCGACCGTTGAGCATTTATTATCAGCTTTTGCAGGGCTCGGCATCGATAATGCATTTGTAGATGTCACAGCGCCAGAAATCCCCATTATGGATGGCAGCGCAGGGCCTTTCGTTTTTCTGATCCAATCGGCAGGCATTGAGGAGCAGAACGCACCAAAGCGTTTTATCCGCATCAAGCGCAAGATTAAATTGACTGACGGTGACAAATGGGCAAGTTTTGAGCCGTTTAACGGCTTTAAAGTTACGTTTACTATCGACTTTGATCATCCGCTTTTTAAATCCAAGAACAAAACAGCGACGCTGGATTTTTCCAGTCTTTCCTATGTAAAAGAAGTCAGCCGTGCCAGAACATTTGGCTTCATGGCGGATTTTGAAAAACTGCAGGCAATGAATTTGGCCCGTGGCGCTAGCCTTGATAATGCGATTGCGATTGATGATTTTCGCGTATTAAATGATGACGGTCTGCGCTATGAAAATGAATTCGTCAAGCATAAAATCCTGGATGCGGTGGGTGATCTCTACCTGCTCGGTTCCAGTCTGATTGGTGCATTCAATGGTTATAAATCAGGTCATGAGCTCAATAACAAGATTCTGCGCCATTTGCTTGCTCATCAAGATGCTTGGGAATTTGTGACTTTTGAAGACAAGAGCACGGCACCCATCTCCTATGTGCGTCCTATTTTATTGGAAGCTTAGGACTGGCTGTTCGGTCTGCAATTCTTTCCATTACTTCCCGTAATTTCGGATCGTCCAATGAGGACGCGATTTCGCGTACAATGCTGGCTGTTTCAGTGGACAGAGGCGGCATTTTTGCTGCAGATTGCTTTGCTGGCGGCGAGGCAGGTTGGCTGAGGGAAGGCAGAACTTTGCAGTGAATTTCCTGGATTTCTTGTAAAGCGGGATCCTGTTTGAATTTTCTAAGCAGATCCATAGCTTGGAAGCGAAGCTGGGTGGCGACAGAGCCATTTGCTGCAAGAATAACTAAGCGACGATTCGAATAGTTTGCTACTTGACAGAAGGCCCTTAAGGCCGGATCAAGATAAACTGCTATTTTTTCCTCCAATGCTTTTAGCACTTTTACTTTATTGAGCAACGACTGTAAGTTGTGGTTGCTAGTATCAAAATAAGCATTCGCTTTTTTAGAATCCATTGTTTGACCCTGATATTCTTTGCTTTCTAAATACTACTATAACAAAGATAAACGTTACTACACTCTCTCACCCCTGCGACCTACGCGAGGATGACACAGTTGAAATAAACACCCTCGTGTAATCGCTGCGGCAAATGCTTTTAACAGTCATTTTTTTGACAAAACTGATCTTTTATCATACAATTTTTCCAGCAAACATAATAAGAAATGAGGGTGGTCAGCGAGGTAAAAGTGATGTTTTCCTTTTTTAATACTTCAGAGAAACTCAATGCAAACGAGATTGTAGACAGACTGGAAAAAGGACTGTGCTTAGAAAACTCATCGCTTGATTTTAGCAAAGATTACCGTACACGCCATCATAATACTTATTTGTTGCAGGCGCTCGCTTGGAACAGGCAAAAAGCGGCACTCAGGCTTTTGGAGCGCGATAAATCGAAGGAAGCGCTGAACTTGAAAGATGACTGGGCAACTTGTCTTAACACACCATTAATTTTAGCAGCTAAAATTAATGCGACAACCATTGTGCAAACCCTGATTGAATTGGGAGCGAAAGTTAACGAGCAAGATTATCGTGGCTTCACGGCTTTACATTACGCTTGTCTATTACGAAACCATGAAGCCATTCAATTACTTCTTGCGGCAAGAGCCGATGTTCGAATCAGAGATGCGTTTGGAAAATCTCCCTATTATTACTATTGCACGGAAATTTCGGAAGATGACCTTCAATATCGTTATGGCAGCACAGATGGTTACTTAAACCGTATGCCTGATATGGATAATCATTATTTTGGTACCAAGAAAAAATGTTTAAGCGCGCTTCGGTGGTATATTGCTCATGTGATGGTGAATAATGATTGGGGTAAAGGTGAATATGTAGGTAAATTTTCGCTATATGATTGGGCAGAACGGTGTTTGTTAAGCCGAGAGCCGGTTTATCATGCCAAAATTTATGAAGCCATGATGAAATGTTTTTGTGATAACAGGCCAAAGATGGATATAAACCTGGCAGGTCAATTATCAAAGATATCTTTAAATGTTTACCAGGATGATAAATACAATCAATACCGGCTGGATCCGTTGGATTTAGTGCCACGTTCAGCGATTCACCTGAAAGAAAATGATGAGATTTGGGTTGAGCTGCAGGAGATGGTCCCTCGGGGTTATCGCAACCGTTGAGCCCTTTATATCTGCGCACTTTATGATCATTCTCTTCAATAAGCTAAAGCAGATGCCTTTTTTAACCTGATTCCCTTGATTTTTCAGGCAGATTCCAGCATCTTTGTCTTTTTCATTTTGGCAGAATATTATTCTTCTTTGTTTTTCTAGGTAAAGATAACTCTCATGCTAAATCGCATTTTTACGAATGTTCTTGGTAGCCGTAACCAGCGTGTATTGCGTCGGTTATGGAAAACAGTAGAAAAGATTAACGCACTCGAACCCCAGATTTCAGCTTTGTCTG
Source organism: Aquicella lusitana (assembly GCF_902459475.1). Taxonomy (NCBI): domain Bacteria; kingdom Pseudomonadati; phylum Pseudomonadota; class Gammaproteobacteria; order Legionellales; family Coxiellaceae; genus Aquicella; species Aquicella lusitana. Next base: position 753,161 of record NZ_LR699114.1, read on the forward strand.
ATGAAGCGCTTCGGGCGAAAACCGTTGAATTCAGGCAGCGCTTGCAGAGTGGGGCAGTTCTTGATGAGATTCTGCCGGAAGCTTTTGCAGTCGTTCGCGAAGCCTCAAAGCGGGCTTTGAATATGCGTCACTTTGACGTGCAGCTGATTGGCGGTATGGTGCTGCATGGCGGAAATATTGCGGAAATGCGTACGGGCGAAGGCAAAACGTTGATGTCAACGCTCGCGGCTTATTTGAATGCCTTACCTGGCAAAGGTGTCCACATTGTGACGGTGAATGATTATCTTGCCAAGCGAGACACAGAGTGGATGCGGCCCTTATACGAATTTCTGGGATTGACAGTAGGCACTAACCTGCATGGTATGACGCCGCAGGAAAAACAGCAGGCTTATGCCGCTGATATCACCTATGGCACGAATAATGAATTTGGCTTTGATTACCTTCGCGATAACATGGTCTTTAATTACAATGACAAAGTACAGCGCGGTCTTCATTACGCCATTGTAGACGAAGTGGACTCAATCCTGATTGATGAAGCACGGACACCGCTCATTATTTCCGGCGCTGCAGAAGAAAGCGTCGACCTTTACGTGGCGATTGATTCCATTATTCCCCAGTTGCAAAAACAGACAGAAAAAGAGGGCCCTGGCGATTACAGTCTGGATGAAAAATCCAAACAGGCTTATCTCACTGAAGAAGGCCATCAGCATGTAGAAGAATTATTAATCAAGGCAGGTTTGCTGAGTGAAGGTGAAAGTCTTTACGATGCCAACAATATTGTGCTGATGCACCATATTTATGCGGCCTTGCGGGCGCATACGCTGTTCCATCGTGATGTGGATTACATTGTTCAACGCGGTGAAGTCGTGATTGTAGATGAACATACCGGCAGAACCATGCCGGGGCGTCGCTGGTCAGACGGGCTGCATCAGGCAGTGGAAGCAAAAGAAAAAGTTAAAATCAACCAGGAAAACCAGACGCTCGCTTCCATTACTTTCCAGAATTATTTTCGCCTCTATGAAAAACTGTCCGGCATGACAGGGACGGCGGATACAGAAGCCTACGAATTTCAGCAGATTTATGGGCTGGAAGTCATCGTTATTCCAACGCATAAGCCCATGATACGTATGGACCAGGCTGACTTTGTTTACATGACGGCGGATGAAAAGTTTGATGCCATTGTGGAAGATATTCAAAAGACCCATGCGACGGGTCAACCCATTCTGGTGGGTACGGCTTCCATCGAAGCCTCAGAGCATTTGTCGCGGCTGTTGCAGAAAGCAAAAATTCCACATCAAGTGTTGAATGCTAAATTCCATGAGAAAGAGGCGCAGATTGTGGCCGAAGCAGGCCGCCCGGGGGCAGTGACGATTGCTACTAATATGGCTGGTCGTGGAACTGACATTGTGCTTGGCGGTAATCTGGAAGCAGAACTGAAAGCGCTGGAAAACCCGACAGCGGAAGATATTGAACAGCGTAAAAAAGCCTGGCAGGCACGGCATGAACAAGTCGTCAAGGCGGGCGGGTTGTATGTGCTTGGCACTGAGCGGCATGAATCGCGCCGTATTGATAATCAGCTGCGTGGCCGTTCGGGCCGTCAGGGTGATCCGGGCAAGTCGCGGTTTTATCTGTCCCTGCAGGATAATCTGCTGCGTATTTTTGGCGGTGACAGGTTGAATGCCATTATGCAGCGCATTGGCATGGAAAAGGGCGTGGCGCTGGAATCGCGCATGTTATCGCGCAGCATTGAGAATGCGCAGCGCAAAGTGGAAGCTTACAACTTCGATATTCGTAAGCAATTGTTAGAGTACGATGATGTAGCCAACGAGCAGCGTAAGGTGATTTACCGCCAGCGCGACGAACTACTGACCTCTGATTCAATCGCTGATGTGATTGCTGATATGAGCCATCGGGTCATGGAACAGACTGTCAGTGCCTTTATTCCACCACACAGCATGTCGGAAGAATGGGACATCGAAGGACTTGAGCAGCGTCTGGAGCGCGATTTCAATCTGAAACTGCCCATACGTCAGTGGCTTGAAGAAGATGATACGTTGGATGAAGACCGCTTGCGCGAACGTATTCAAACGGCATTTCGTGAAGCGTATCAGAAAAAAGAAGAACAGATTAGTGCGCCCATTATGCGTCAATTTGAAAAAGCAGTCATGCTGCAAACACTGGATAACTGCTGGCGTGAACATCTGGCCGCGATGGATTATCTGCGTCAGGGCATTCATTTACGTGGTTATGCCCAGAAAAATCCCAAACAAGAATATAAGCGTGAATCATTTGAACTGTTTGCACAGTTGCTTGATAAGGTCAATTATGAAGTCCTGTCTGCGTTAAGCAAGTTTGAAGTCAAAGTGGAACAAGATGTTGAACAGATGGAAGCGCAGCGTCGCCAGAGTCTGACTCGACAAGCCATGGAATACAAACACGCTGCCCCTGATATTTTGCATGGCACCGATGTAGCAGAATCTCAACCGGAAGTACTTCCATCCAATGTCACTTATATGCGCGACCGTCCTAAAGTAGGCCGTAACGATCCTTGCCCATGTGGTTCAGGCAAAAAATATAAGGCATGTCACGGGAGCCTCACTTGATCAGGACGGTTGTAGGCATCCTGGCCAGGGCAGAAAAAGTGCTGGTCGGGCAGCGGCCGGAAGGCAAGCCCTATAGTGGTTATTGGGAATTTCCTGGCGGTAAGATCGAACCCGATGAAACCGCCATCGATGCGCTGCGACGTGAACTGCAAGAAGAGCTGGACATAACAGTGATTTCAGCTCAGCCCTGGTTTGAGCATACGCATACTTATCCTGATAAAACTGTTTTGCTGGAAATGTGGCGTGTGACTGCTTTCTCAGGCGAACCGCTCGGCAAGGAAAATCAGTTATTACGCTGGGTCACGTTGCCGGAAATGTTAGAATTGCGTTTACTGGAAGGCAACTGGCCGATTATAAAAAAAATAAAAACATTATTTTCGCAACAAGAAGATTAAATAAAAATATAGCCAAGTAATTTTGAGCCATGGCGCTGTCATCCTTGTAAAGGTTAGGTAATTCGTTGATGAAACTGCACCTGTCATTGCGAGCGTAGCTAAGCAATCCAGACCTCCTTCGATTAACTTTGGCCATTTTTGAAAAGCGTTTACAAAGCTGTCATCCTGAGCGAAGCGAAGGATCTCCTTTTGCACATCAGGAGATCCTTCGCTTCGCTCAGGATGACAAAGCTTTGCTCAGGATGACAAAAAGCTGCCATCAGGATGAGAGATTCGTGAATACCTATTTTATTTTTGTCTTTGTTGATACCTGGTCGGGGTGCTTTTATAGCCCAAATTCCGGGCATGCTATTTCATCCTGTTTGGGAATCGTAGCTGCTACCTTAATCAGTGATATTCTCCCTATTATACTGTTTGGATCCAGAATGGATCGTTCCTTAAACATGGTTTCACGGTTTTTATAAAAAGCGCCCGAATTTTTTTCCATGGCAGATGAACAGGTCTTATCCGATTTGACAGGTTGGATTGCTGTTTGCTGTTTGATGGGAGGAAAAGGTTCCTGCATTCCACTGACTTGCGTATGCTCCTGCATGAGACTCGGAAGAGGTGGCAGATTTTGAAGAGTGGTGGCAACTTTTTGATGTGTAGAGAGTGTTTCTGTTTTCTTATCTTCAGTTGTTGCGACTGTTATTCCCAAACGTCGCATGATTTCATGCCATAAACTTGTTTCATTGTCCCAATTTCGTTTCACATCATAATACATAACGTTGTTCGGTAAATCACGTTGACGCATCGAGTCAACAAAATAAATTCGAAGCGCGGCAGGATTGTTTTTGTAATAGTGTTGCGGCGGATTACACCAAATGTGAATGTGGCTGTTACTTTTTATTAAATGAATATGAGTAGTAACCTGAAAGTGATGAGTATTATCGCTATTCTGCTGAATACCCAGTTTTTGCAAAAAGGTTTGCAAAGCACTATCTGAACCGCTTAGAAATAGAGTACGATGTTGCATGAGCATCCTGCTCCTTTTTTACACAGCTAAAACACTTAATCTTTATACTTAGCAATTCTATAATCGGTTTCTTAAACAAATATTAAAACCAAGGATACTTCATGAAGATAATCGTTATAGGCGGAACAGGCACAATAGGCAAAGCGGTGGTTGAAGAATTGTCAAAGCGCCATACCATTGTGGTTGCCGGACATCAGCATGGCGATGTGCAAGTCGATATGCGGGATGGGCAATCCATTGAGCGCATGTATCAATCCGTAGGTGCATTTGATGCCGTCGTTTCAACGGCAGGCAAAGTGCATTTTGGTGACTTTACCCAGATGACGCCGGAGCTGTATGGTGTGGGTCTGCAAGACAAGCTGATGGGCCAGGTGAACCTGGTTTTGACAGGATTGCGCTATATCAACGACAAAGGCTCATTTACTTTAACCAGCGGTATTTTAAACCATGACCCTATTCGGTTTGGCTCATCGGCATCTATGGTAAATGGCGCATTGGATAGTTTTGTAAAAGCGGCTGCGATTGAGATGCCTCGGGGCATACGCATTAATGTTATCAGTCCGACCGTACTCAAGGAATCCATGCCGGCTTATGGCGATTATTTTCACGGTTTTGAACCTGTGCCGGCCACGCGTGTTGCGCTTGCCTACAGTAAAAGCGTGGAAGGCGCACAAACCGGGCAGGTCTACCCCGTGGGCTATTGATAGGCGTGTGCAGGTTGATGCAGGTAAAACGCAATGGTTTTCATTATGCCTGATTCCAGCGTTTCCTGCGGCGACCAGCCGAGTTCAGCTTTGATCTTGGCATTATCTATCGCATAACGAAAATCATGCCCAGGCCGGTCTTTGACAAATTCCAGCAGGGTGGCGTAAGACACGCTGTGCGGTTTGATTTTATCCATCTGCTCGCAAATGAAACGGGCAAGCGCGATATTTTCCCATTCATTATTACCGCCTATATTATAACTTTCGCCTACTTTTCCCTGTTCAATGATCGTCATGATTGCACGGCAATGATCATCCACATAGAGCCAGTCGCGAATATTTTTGCCATTACCATAGACAGGTATCGGTTTCCTGCTAAGACAACCTTGAATGACAGTTGGGATGAATTTTTCTGCATGCTGATAAGGGCCGTAATTATTCGAGCAGTGAGAAATAGTGACGGGCAGTCCGTAGGTATGATAGTAGGCTCGTGCCAAGTGGTCTGCGCCGGCTTTACTGGCAGAATAAGGCGAGTGAGGATCGTAAGCCGTTTTTTCAGTAAATAAAGGATCGGTTGTCTGCAGGGAGCCATAGACTTCATCGGTTGAAATATGATGAAAACGGCAATGAGATACACCGCATTCTTCTATTTCAAACCAGTGATGGCGCGCAGCTTCCAGCAGCACAAACGTGCCTAACACATTTGTTTGCACAAAAGCGGCAGGTGCTGTGATGGAGCGGTCCACGTGGCTTTCAGCAGCGAAATGCACGATGGTATCAATATGATGGTGCATCAGGATATGGCGTAAAAGTTTGGCATCAGTGATGTCGCCTTGTATAAAATGATGGCGTTCTGCGTGCGGTAAATGGGTTAAGTTATCCAGGGAGCCCGCATAGGTTAGTTTGTCCAGATTGACAACGGCGACATCAGGAAAATGTGTGAGCACATAGCGAATAAAATTTGATCCAATGAATCCGGCACCGCCGGTGACAAGCATACTGCGAGGTTGATAATGGGACATAATTTGCCTTTAACTAGAAGAATGGATTAAACCGTTTAAGGCACGTTCAATGCCTGATTGCCATGACGGCTGCTCGATGTGGTACAGTTTTTTAATCTTGCTGCAATCCAGCACAGAATAAGCTGGCCGTTTTGCCGCGACAGGATATTCAGCAGTTGAAATAGCATTGATTTTTTTAACTGACAAGGACATGTGCCTGGAAGCTGTTTCGATAATGGCTGAGGCAAACGCATGCCAGGAAACCGCCGGCGCGCTGCAATAATGAAATGTTCCCCACTGCGAAAATTTTTCTATTATTGAAAAAATAGCGAGTGCAATGTCACCCGCATAAGTAGGACACGTCAGTTGGTCTGCCACGATGTTGAGTTGTCCTTTTTCCTGCGCGAGGCGCAGGATCGATTTAAGAAAATTTGTTTTATGTTCGCTAAATACACCACTTACCCGCAGAATAATGTGTGAATCACATGCTTCACGTACCGCTTCTTCGCCAAGCCATTTGCTTTTACCGTAATGATTAATCGGATTAACATCATCCTCTTCGGCATAAGGAGCAGTCTTGGTTCCATCAAAAAGATAATCTGTCGAGAGATGAATGAGTGGTATGCGGTGTTTACTGCAGGCATGAGCTATGTGTTTTGCGCCCAGCACATTGGCTTGATCCGCTTTCCCCCTTTCCGCTTCCGCTCGATCAACTGCTGTATAGGCGGCTGTATTAATAACACAGTCTGGCATTTGGGCAGTCAATACACGTTCGATAGAGGAGGGTTGGCTGATATCCATCTCGCTGTGTGAAAGCGCGTGAATTTGAAATTTACCCGCAACAGCATGACGACAAAGTGCCTGTGCAACTTGCCCTTCGCCGCCGGTAACAAGCAATTTAAGTGAATAAGTTTTCATGTGCGATCTCGTGCAAAGCGGGATAAATTTCGTCTTTGGGTGAGAGAACAGGGCTACTGACTGGCCAGGCAATATTCAAGCGCGCATCATTCCAGGCAATGCCATGCTCATAGGAAGGAGCATAATAATCGGTGCATTTATAATGAAAATCGGCTTCTTCAGACAGGACACAAAAACCGTGTGCAAAGCCAGGAGGAATATACATTTGTATATGATTTTCATCACTTAAGGTAATGCCAAACCATTGGCCAAACGTAGGCGAGCTCTTTCGTATATCGACCACCACATCCCATACGCTGCCACGCGTGACCCAGACAAGTTTTCCCTGTGCATGCGGTAACTGATAGTGGAGACCGCGCAGAACGTTGCGATGAGATCGTGAAACATTGTCTTGCACAAAGTGAGGGATGCGAAGGCTGCCATAACGCGTTTGTTGGTGTGTCTCGAAAAAATAACCACGGCTATCTTTAAACACCCGTGGTTCGATGATGAGAAGGCCCGATAAGGGACCGTTAGTGGTGTGCATGATAACCTCTATATTAAATCCAGCAGATAGGCACCGTATCCGCTTTTGATCTGCGTTTCAGCAAGCGTTTCGAGCTCTTCGGTGGTAATAAAACCCATACGCCAGGCAATTTCTTCGGGGCTGCCGATTTTCAATCCTTGTCGCTGTTCAAGCACGTAAATAAAATTGGCGGCGTCCAGCATGGATTTGTGTGTTCCTGTGTCAAGCCATGCAATACCGCGCCCCAATTTTTCCACACGCAACTTTTTTTGCAACAAGTAAAAGCGATTTACATCCGTGATTTCTAATTCACCGCGCGATGAAGGCGATAACTGTTTTGCGATCTCGATAACCTTATTATCATAGAAATAAAGCCCGATAACGGCGTAATTAGAAGCAGGTGTTGCCGGTTTTTCAATAATCTCAACGGGTTGGTTTGCTTCATTGAAGCAAATGACACCGTATCGTTGCGGGTTTGAAACATAATAGCCAAAAATGGTAGCGCCTGAGTTTAATTGGGCTACACTCTGCAGTTTTTCCGATAAACCGTCCCCATAGAGGATATTATCGCCGAGAATAAGACAGACGCTGTCATTACCAATGAAATTTTCTCCAATGATAAAAGCTTGCGCAATTCCTTCGGGGTACTGCTGTGTCGCGTATGCGAGTGATATACCCCATTGCGACCCATCGCCCAATAGTTGCTGGAAGAGGGATAATTCATGGGGCGTAGTGATTACCAGGATATCGCGTATACCCGCTAGCATAAGAGTGCAAAGTGGATAATAAACCATGGGTTTATCGTAAATGGGCAGCAATTGTTTACTGATCGGCCGTGTGGCAGGATAAAGCCGTGTTCCCAACCCACCGGCAAGAATAATCCCTTTCATTTAAAAAACCTCGTCATTGAGTTCTTCTCTTTTTCCTGGTGGAGGATGACTCTTTTACCAAGAAATGTTATTCATTAACATTCTGAGGATTTTACTCAAGCTGGAATATAATCGCTACATTTGTTTCGAGGGATTAAACTATTATGACACAGGCACTGGTAACCATACTTGTTCCCAACTATAAAACGTTGGAATTGACCAAGCTTTGCTTACGCTTATTGCGAAAATACACTGACAGCAATCAAGCGAAAGTGGTTGTTATTGATAATGATTCACAGGATGAGTCGCTTTGCTATTTACGCACCGTCTCCTGGATTGAGTTGATAGAGCGCAAAGCCATAGCCGGTGAATCCCCTGTTCAATCACATGCGCGTGCACTAGATATGGCCCTTGAACGGGTAACGACACAGTATGTCTTGTCTATCCACACGGATACGCTGGTCAAACACCCGCGATGGCTGCCTTTCCTGTTATCGCAAATCGAAAAAAAACCAACAATAGCGGGCGTAGGATCATGGAAACTGGAATCAAAGCCGCTTTGGCGACAATTGCTCAAATTACTGGAACGACAGTGGCAATCGCTTTACTACCGTCTTATCGGTAAAACCAGCCATGGTTTGGAAGGCATGGGAAAAAACTATTATTATCTGCGTAGTCACTGCGCGCTTTACCGGACGGAGCTGCTTAAGAAACTTAATTTACATTTTGCAGACGGAGATATGGTAGCGGGCAAGGAAATGCATAAGAAGCTGGTTGAAAGTAATTACCAGATGATTTTTTTGCCTTCAGACATTTTAATTAAATACCTGGAGCATATTAACCATGCAACGACTGTGTTGAATCCACATCTTTCACGACAAAAAAGTGTTGACAAGGGACGACGGCGCATTGAGAAGAGCCTCGCCCGCATGAATGTGGCGGCGATATTACAGGATGCCAGCCTGGATCACTAGTTAGAATTTATTCCGTTTCGACTTTACTTATTCTCATTCCCTAATTTTAAACTTGGGAAAGGGATTATTGTATTTAGTTTTTGTAACTGAATGCCCTTCAATTGTTCCTTAATATCAAAATTGCAGTATTTTTTGAGAAAACTATTCATATCATTATCGGATGAGATAAGTTTTAATAATGATCCTATGGCTCTCGTATAATAATATTGACCTTGAATCCCGGCGTTCAGTACATTAATGGGATCCTGTGTGCTAAGTAAGAATGAGCGGCTATGTTTTTTGCATTCGGCATGAAAAAAAGTCGTCATTTTTTCCAGAATATCTTCCTTTAATATTTTTAATATGATTTGTTGATCTGCCTCATCTGTAAGTATTTTTACCTTGTTGCAAAGCTGGATACAATTTTGCTTGTCTGATGCGGATAAGTGCTCTAGATCTATTTGACCTAATTGTAATTCAAGACAACGAAGCATATTCATTAACATTTCATCTTTACGTTTTTTGCTTTCTTTAAAAAGCCCTACAATTTTTTTCTCCAGTATTCGATGATCGTTGGAGGCGAGTTTCTCCTGGCGATGGAGGAATTCTTCTATTCTTTTTTCATTGATAGCGAACGTTTGTTCTTCTGTAGCATTGGTTGTTTCATATTTACGGGCAATATGCTGAAAAGTTTCAAGCGCCGTTTGAAGGGTGGGCCGGTCTTTGGGATCTTCTGCAGCCATTTGTTTGATAAGCTCATAAGCTGCTTTTTGCTCCGGAGAGACGGGCGGTTCTACCCATTTGAAGATATCGCGTACTTCGTTGCCCTTGTCCTTGGTGATAAAATTAAAAACTTCAGCGAAAATAAGCCCCAGTGCATACACTTCGGTTGCTTCGCTTGGCTGTGTTGCCAATCCTTTGCGTAATTCAGGAGCATAGTAAGTTAAGGTACCTACGACGCACCGTACAGGTTGTTTTGTTTCTGCATCAATAGGAGATACCGTGCCAAAATCGATGACTTTTGCCTGGCGCTTCGCAGGATCATAAATAATATTGCCTGGCTTTAAGTCACAATGATAAAAACCCAATGCCTTGCGATCTTCATTTTTATAGTGGTATGTTCCTTGAGCATGGTGCAGCTTTTGGACGTCAGTTAGTGTGCCAATGGCTATTTCAAGGCAGGTTGAGAAGGCGATAGGCCCAGTTTCTAGTAGTGCATCGAGTGGTAAGCCATCCACGTAGTCCATTACGATACAAAACTGAATTTCTTCATGAGAGGGGGCCCGCTTGGGCCGCTGGACGCTTCTTCCTTTGATTTCACCTGTTCCTCTATCCATTGCTTCAAGTGCTGCTATTTCAAGCTGAACGGTTTCTTTTACTTTTTCGGGAGGGATATTCACTTTCCGAAATCCTGACCGCGGTTTGATGGATTCCTGGGTTTTGATAGCAACGGCTGCGCCAGAAAGAAGATTTTGGCCTGGTTTAACGAGACCGTAAGCCCCTTTTTTAAGATTCTTTTTGTTACGACTGCCTTTATCAACTGCGTAATAGCTTCCTTTTAATTTGATAATGGGCCGGATTTCTGTCTCACTATCTGAAAGAGTTAATAGGGCTTCCTGCAGGCTTTTCTTGTCGTATCTTCCGTCCGGTTTTTTTTCTAATAGCGAGATGACGAGACTGATGCCTTCCTCAGGCAGCAATTTGTGGTTGTCATTTTCTTTCACTGACCTTTGTAATGCTTCAGGAAGGGATTCAAGATCAGGGATAATAGAACGATGATTGCTTTGCATGATACAGCCTACTCCGCGTTACTTATCTTTAATTTTTATCGGAATAGTATACCAAGTATTGATCATTTTTTAAAATATCAAATATAATCAAGTGGTTAAGAAGAATCGTGAGAAGATTGAACAACACAGGCAGGAGCGCTTTTGTCTGCTCTGCTTAGAAAAGTTAATAGAAATCGCCAAGGTAGGCATTATTCAGCTTAATCTGAATGCAATACAGGCCTGCAGCCATTAAATGAAAAAAACTTATTCGTATTTAAAGCCAAAACGAGAAAAGTGGCCTTCTAGTTCATCAACATTATTAAAACGAATGCGTACGTAGCCGCCGCCCCGTTCTTCACAGTCTATTTGAACATGATTACCCAGGTGTTCGGAGAGTGCGATTTCCAAGTGTTTGATATTGGCATCACTATAAGGACTGTCATTTGAAAGCGAAGCGTTCTGCAATTTTTTTGCTTCCATCTCCGTCTTGCGTACATTCCATCCTTTTTGTACGCATCGCTCCGCCAATTCGATTTGGTGTTTGGGTTCAAGGCCTGCCAAAATCTTGCCATGTCCCTCGGAAAGCTGGCCTGTCATTAATAAGGATTGAACACGCGGATCTAATTTCAGCAGGCGCAAGGAATTCGTGATGGCAGCACGTGACTTGCCTACCGATGCAGCTACTTCTTCGTGAAGATAATGAAACTCATCAATCAGGCGCTGATAAGCTTGTGCTTCTTCAATGGGGTTTAAGTCTGCACGGCTGATATTTTCCACAATAGAAGCCTGCAGGGCTTGTTCATCCGAATAATGATTAACCAGGCAGCTTACTTCGTTGAGACCCGCTAATTGCGCTGCACGCCAGCGCCTTTCCCCGGCCACGATCTCATATTTGCTGTTCGCGATGGGTCGTACAACAATAGGCTGAAGGATGCCCGTACTTTTAATGGAATCGGCCAGTTCTTTTAATTTTTCAGGATCAAAATGCTGCCGGGGCTGATATTTGCCGCGCACCAGCAGGTCAATGGCGATTTGCTGTAGGGTGGATTTACGTTTTTGCATGGAGGTATTGTACCCGAATCAGAGGGAAGAAGGAGAGAAAAATTTGGGCACCTGAAAATGCGAACGCTCAGGCCGCACGCTAGTCGGTTATGGCTTTTTTCCCAATGCTCAACCAGTTCTGTTATTTCGGATGAGGCCAAGTCAATCAATAGTTATGAGGTATAAAATTCTTATAAGCTTATTTCTAAGCAGTCGAAAAGTTGTAGCTTTATAATAGTGGTTACGGAAAGATAATAATTATAAAAACGCTGACGATTATGTTTGTATTTTAAAAAATAATTGTTCACTGGATTTTTTGTAGAAAAAATGGCGTTTTGTCGTGTACAGAGCGTTTTGAGTTTAATCGGTTCAATTTATTTTCTGGCAGTGAACTAAAATGGCAAATTCTAAAGTTAACTTATTGATTTTACTCATCGGGGTGACAGGATTTGAACCTGCGACATCTGCCTCCCGAAGACAGCGCTCTACCAGGCTGAGCTACACCCCGAATCTTAGTATGTTCTTTCTACAACAAAATCACTCAGCTCTTCCAGCGCTCGGCGGTACGGCGTTAAAGCAAGATGCGATAGCGCTGATTTGGCCTTTTGAGCATGGTGTCTCGCTGCGTCGGCAGTGTACTTTATTGCATTCGTAGATTCAATAATCCCGAGTATGGTTGCCAGATTTTCGCTGGAGCCGGTGGCAATTGCCTCACGCAGCATAGCGAGATCGGCCCCTTTGCTTTTACGCATGGCATGAATGAGCGGCAGGGTGGTTTTGCCTTCTGCAAGGTCCTGGCCTACATTTTTGCCCGTTTGCTCAACGGAAAGCCCATAATCAAGCGCATCGTCAATTAGCTGGTAAGCAAGACCCAGATGCAGGCCATAATCGCGCATGGCGATGATATCACGGTCTGACTCAGTGGAGAGGAGGGCTCCCAACTGGGCGGCAATTTCAAATAATTTGGCGGTCTTCCGCTGGATGATTTCAAAGTAAAAATCTTCTGTGGTATCCGGGTTATTGCAATTGACCAACTGGAGGATTTCGCCCTCTGCGATGTAATGTGTGGCTTTGGCGAAAATATCCAGAATAGGTTGGTGCTTAAGATCCACTACCACCTGAAAAGCGCGGGAATAAAGAAAATCACCCACTAGAACGCTGGCATCACTGCCCCAGATGGTATGAGCTGTTTTATGCCCGCGTCTTAACGTCGAGCTGTCTACCACGTCATCATGCAGTAAGGTAGCGGTATGAATTAATTCGATGACCGCAGCAAGAGCGACATGTTTTTGCACATTCTCTGCGAGTGCGCGTGCGCTCAGCAGCAATACCATCGGGCGAACACGTTTTCCGCCGCAGGTTAATACATATTCAATGATCTGCCTGATCAAAGGGATGTTGGATTCCAGCTGGGAAATAATAAATCGGTCTGTGGATTCCAGATCTGCTTTCACCAATGTACGAATAGACTCTAATGGCATGTGTCATCCCATTTTTTATTGCAATGTTGAATCGTAGTAACCCGCGAAAGGCCTGTCAAGGTGATATTGCGAAGTAAGATCAAGAATATCGCCATTATTCCCGTGATCATGATAAATTAGATCGACTGAGTTTTAGTCAAAATGTAGGGAGAAAAAGCAATGCCATCGTTTGATATTGTTTCCAACATAGATCAACATGAAATTACTAATGCAGTTGACCAGGCTAATCGTGAAATAACGACCCGTTTTGATTTTAAAGATACCAATGCACGGCTTGAGCTTAATAAAGACAAAATTACCATGATTGCGCCAACGGATTTTCAATTAAAGCAGGTGGATGAAATATTGCGTAATAAGTTGGCAAAACGGCAGGTGGATATCCGCTCGTTGCATTATAAGGACGTGAGCACCAGCTTGAATGAAGCAAAACAGGTAATCGAAGTAAAGCAGGGCATTGATGCGGAGAATGCAAAAAAACTGACTAAGCTGATCAAAGAGTCAGGGCTAAAGGTGCAAGCTGCCATTCAAGGCGACCAGGTTCGCGTGACAGGCAAAAAGCGCGATGATTTACAAGCGGTGATCGCCCTGTTGCGTGAGGCAAAGGTCGCCATACCACTGCAGTTCGTTAACTTCAGAGATTAATCATTAGCGATATTAGCGTTTTTTGCCGGCAAAGGGGTTTTCACTGGATTTGAATTCCACTTTGACCGGTGTGCCGTATAATTTCAATTTTGTCTGAAAATAATTGGCGAGAAAACGTTTATAACTATCGGGCAGGGCATTAACGCGATTGCCGTGAATAACAATCGTAGGCGGATTGTGCCCGCCTGGATGTGCGTAACGCAATTTTACGCGGTGCCCGTGCACGAGCGGAGGTGAGTGAGTCACTAATGCTTTTTCCAACAGCCGCGTTAATATGGGCGTTGACAGTTTTTTGGTAGCTGATTCGTATGCTTCATCGATAGAATCAAACAAATTGCCAACACCAGAGCCATGGAGTGCCGAGATGAAGTGCACTCGGGCGAAACGCACAAAATCTAGATGTCTATCAATGGTGGCTCGCGCGTGTTCACGTGCTTCTTCTGTCATGCCATCCCATTTGTTAATGGCAATGACCAGTGCTTTGCCGCAATCCAGCACAAAGCCTAATAGCTTCATATCCTGTTCAGAGACGCCAATGCGCGCATCAATCACATAAAGCACAACATTCGCGTTTTCAATGGCCTGCAATGTTTTTACCACTGAAAATTTTTCTGGCACTTCAGAAATTTTCTTTCGTTTGCGAATGCCAGCGGTATCGATGAGCGTGTAATGTTTATCAAAACGTTCCAGTGGAATAAAAATACTGTCGCGCGTGGTACCAGGCATATCATGCACAATGACGCGTTCTTCGCCGAGTAATCGGTTAGTCAGCGTTGATTTGCCAACGTTAGGGCGGCCGACAATAGCCAGCTTTATCGCGGAAACAGCTTCTTCTGTTTCTGCAGGTTGCTCTTCCATTACATCAGGAAAGAGCTGTTCAATCAGACGCGCGATTCCGGAGCCATGCACTGCAGCAATGGCAATCGGCGCTTCCATCCCCAACTCATAAGCCTCAGCAACGCTAAGCGCGGGGTCTTGTCCTTCCGTTTTATTCACAGCAAGATAAATGGGTTTTCCCGTGCGCCGCAGCATTTCTGCTATCATTTTATCTTCTGGCGTCACGCCTGCTTGCCCATCAATAAGAAAAAGAATTTTGTCTGCGTCTTCGATGGCTTGCGTTGCCTGATGCGTGATGAGCTTGCCTACTTCATCCGTTTCTTCTGTAATACCGCCTGTATCAATGAGAATAAAACGTCGGGATTCAAGTTCAACTTCACCATACTGCCTATCGCGGGTTGTACCGGGATAAGCAGAAATCAGCGCGTCACGCGTGCGCGTCAGCCGGTTAAACAGGGTTGATTTGCCGACATTGGGCCGGCCTACAATAGCAACAACAGGTAACATGGTCAGCTCAATGTATAAGCAACTAAATAGCCGCTATTGGTTAACACGTACAACACGTTATTCTCAACAATGGGTGCAGCATTCATGGCGCCAACGTAATCACGCGCTACAAAACGCCCATCACGTTTATCTAGCCAGTGCAGGAAACCTTTGCTGTCACCGACGATAATATAATTTCGCAGCGTTGCAGGCCCTGTTACTCCGCGATGTTCAAGATCTGTCTGACGCCAGTTGACGCCTCCGCTTTCAGCGTTAAAAGACCAGATATAACTTTTTGCGTCTGAAATGTAGATGGCATTGGCATCCGCCGTCATGCCTGTATAAGAAGAAATATCATGTGTCCAAAGCGTTCTGCCGCTTCCCCAGTCGAGTGAAGCTATTTTACCCTGATAAGTGGCAGCATAAATACGATGTTCAAAAACAACGGGGTCGGCATCAATATCGATCATACGCTGGATGGCAAAGGCGCCTTCCGGAATGGCAATGGGCTGCATCCATAACAACTGTCCATCGCCCAGCGTGAGTTTGGCAAGATTGCCGTTGGCATAGCCGACAATGACACTTCGGTCTTGGATCAGAGGTGCACTGGATCCGCGCAGGATCAGGTTGGGTTCCACCTGTTGGAATGACCAACGTTCACTTCCATCGGTTGCAGAGAGGGCGCGCGTGTAACCATCAATGGTTTTGATAATGACCATATCGCGGTCTACTGCAGGTGTAGCGAAAATGGCACCCGGCACGGTTGTTCGCCAGCGTTCCTGGCCATTTGCTTGCTGCAGGGCGATAACATCTCCCTGGCGGCTGCCTACCACAATAATACCATTACCCACGCCGGGGCCGGTAGTCAGGGGATAACGTGTATAGACCTGCCAGTTTTTGCGTCCGCTTGTTTTATCAATGGAAGTCACTGCACCGCTTGCACTGGCAGTGAAAATGGCGGTTTCGCCTATGCCTGGACTCATTTTTAAATAATCGTCGCCAATTCCCGAGCCTGCTCTGGCAGACCACAGGCGAACGGGTTTAATTTCAGGCGTGAAATGCGAAAGCGGTTTGGGATCTGGCGTATTGTCTTTATCGAAGAAGCCGCTGCAGGCAGTAAGGAAGAACATCAAGGCAATCAGGAGAAAATTTTTTATTGATAGGTTACGCATACATAAGAGCTCGGATTATCATGGGTTAAATGGATTAATGTTTTTATTCATTCCGAAATACGTGAGCGTTTAAGCTTGGCTCGTCTTGTTTGTTATCAGGTTATCGTATTTCATTTGTAATAAAGGCCGTATCACTTCAGCATTGGGCAATTGAGATAAAGCCTGCTGGTACGCTTGGCGTGCCATGCTAGTGTTTTTCATGGCAAGATAAGCATCACCTTTGACTTCTTCGGTGAGGCCGTTGAAGCTTTTATCATCTGTTTTTTGCAGGACCTTAATGGCTTCTTCCGGTTTCTGGTCAGCAATGAGAACCCGTGCCAGGCGGATGCGTGCAATTTGCCTGAAAGCGGCAGTGTCATTATGATCTAAAACCCAGTTAAGCTGTTTTTCGGCTTCTTGATAGTTTTTCTTGAGCACAGCATCGCGTGCCAGCATAAAAGCAGCCATTTGACCATAAATGGTTTTAGGATAATGGCTGAATAGCTTCTTAGCCTGCACTTGCGTTGCTTCAACGTTATTCTGGGCGCGCTTGGTCAACATTTCATCGTAAACAGCAGAAGCGTGGCGCAATATTTTTGCCTGCCGTTGCTGCCAATAGCGCCATCCGGAGATGCCGATGGCAGCAATGATGACACCGGTGATGATGACCAGCGCATACTGCTTAATCCAGTTCTTTACGATCTCAATTTGTTCTTGTTCAGTCAAATACTCAGTCAAGGGAAAAATCCTCAGCTGCTGGTTCCCGCTTAATGCAGGGATCCCTTAAGTTGTTTATATGCTTCGCACAAGCCGAGCTTGTACTTGATTGCACTGAGAGGAGAGTATTCCGATTCCCCTCTAAGAACACCCGTCACGTATGTCAGCGGAAACCGCTGGCGCTTTACCATTCGGCTTTGTATTAAAGCAGATTTCTTTCTAAGAGGGAATGCCTTACTTCTTCGAAATATTTAATCTCAAGTATTCTGCTAGTTCATCCTGATGCATGGTATGCTGTGGCAAGTCCTCACGCAGGGTTTTAAGCGATACAGAACGGGTCTTGCGCTCATGCTCGCCAATGATAATGGCATATTGGGCGCCGCTTTTGTCTGCTTTTTTAAATTGATTTTTCAGGCTTCCGCCGCCGCAATGCAGCTGGAGACGCAAGCTGGGCACTTTGCTGCGCAAATAATTGGCTAGTTTAAGACCTGCTGCAAAGGATTCATCGCTGTCTGTAATGAGATAAGCGTGCAGTGCGGCTTCAGCCCGATGGTTAAATCCGGCTTGCTGTAGCAGCAGAACCGTGCGTTCCATGCCAAAAGAAAAACCAATGGCAGGGGTTGCTTTGCCGCCTAATTGTTCTACAAGCGTATCATAACGGCCGCCGGCACAGAGAGTGCCTTGGGCACCCAGTTTATCGGTGACCCATTCAAAAACGGTTTTAGAGTAATAATCCAGTCCGCGGACGAGAAAGGGGTTGACTTCAAAAGCGATGCCTGCATGACTTAAATATTCATGCAGTTTTTCGAAATGTTCATAAGCGGCTTGATCGAGATGATCAATGAGCTTGGGAGCGCTGCCAATCAGTTTTTGCATGTCAGGATTTTTACTGTCCAAAATACGAAGCGGATTTTTGTCTAGCCGCCTTAAACTATCTTCATCGAGTTGGTGCTTGTTTTTCTCAAAATATTGGACGAGATGCTGGCGATATGCCTTACGTGATTCCAGTGTGCCTAATGAATTTATCTGCAATTTAACAAACGATTTCAGGCCAAGCTTTTCAAGCACCAAGGCAGACATCATAATTAGTTCAGCATCGATATCCGGTCCTTCCAGGCCAAATACTTCGGCTGAGCATTGATGAAACTGGCGATACCGGCCTTTTTGCGGGCGTTCGTAACGGAAAAAAGGGCCCGAATACCAGAGCCGCTGAATTTGATTATAAAAGAGCCCATGTTGAATGCCGGCACGCACGCACGAAGCTGTCCCTTCAGGACGTAAAGTCAGGCTTTCCTCATTCCGATCAAGGAAGGTATACATTTCTTTTTCAACGATATCGGTAATTTCGCCGATGGAACGTTTAAAAAGTTCGGTTTTTTCCAGAATAGGGAAACGTATTTCATGGTAACCGTGCCCTTGAAAGATTCTTCGCATTGTATTTTCTACGTGATGCCAGAGTAAGGTCTCCGGCGGAAGAATATCATTCATGCCGCGCACGGCCTGGATCATTTCAGCCACTCTTTTCTCCTTTATTCAGCGTCTTCGCTGGTCGTTTCGGTGTTATTGCTTTCTAGACCCGAAGAAGGTTCTGCACCCAGTTCAGCCCCTTCTTCCGTATTATCTTCTACGGTATTCATCTCTGCTTTTTCTGGTTGTTTTTTGGTACTCGCAGCTACCTGCGCGGGTTGTTGATCGTTGGTTGCAGAACCGGTCTCATGCGGAGCAGCGGACTGTTCCTGTCCGGCATTTGTCTGGGCGGCAGAATTACCGGCAAGGGGCGGATGGGAAACGGATTCAGCCGGGTTGGCGCTAGTAGAGGGTGGTGCAGCGACAACAGCCTGAGAAGACGGTGAGGGTAAAGCATTATTATCCGTTGCCTGATTTGCCACAGGGCTGACCGATGAAGCCGTTGCAGGAAGTGATTCTGTCACGGTTGGTGCATTAGTCGGTTTGTTAACAATGATGCGAACCGGGTTTTCGATAGCAGGAGGGGTGGCGGCTGGTTTCGATGATTTAGTATACCACCAGATTCCTGCGAGCCCCAGTATGGTAAAGATGACAAGATAAGTAAAAAGCTGGACAAAGTAGTTGCTGCTGGTAAGCGGCTCTGACAGTTCGGACAGGGCCGGTTTTATCGTAGGCACGCTTTCTGGTACGGTGACTTTGGGGATCATGGGCTCGATGGCTTTTGTGATCTCATACTCGGGGATCTGCAGCAATTTCCCGTAAGCGCGAATATAGCCGCGAATAAAGGTGGGTGGTATCTCAGCAGGATATTTGTCTTTCTCAAGCATGGTTATAATTTTTTCGCTCAAGCGTAATTGGGCTGCTGCATCCTTGCGTTCAAGTCCAAGTGCTTCACGAGCAGACTTCAAGCGGTTTCCAAAAGGAATAGGCTTATGTTCGGTCGTTTGCGTTTCTTGAGTTTCGTTTGTCATAGAACGTCACTGTCCTTGTTTGTTGAGAAAGATCTGTTATTAAAAATTTGTCCAATATTAAACCAGTCTGGTGTCTTTTCGATAGTGTTTATTTATTTAACTGTATTATCCCAGTGAAGTCTGGATGACAAACGAGTTACACAGTTAGATAAACGCTTTCGCTTTTTCTGAGTAAAAGATACCCGTTAGACTGTTTAATATATACTAAATTGTATGCCGTTCAGCTGGTTACGCCAATCATTTCTTTAGAAACCTTTGCTTTTCCGCGCAAATACCGCTCCTGCCTGCGAGTACGGTCTTTTACCTGGCCAACCAGCTGGCCGCAAGCGGCGTCAATGTCATCGCCCCGGGTGCGGCGGATGGTAGTGTTTATGCCTGCTTTCAGTAATATATCTCTGAAATGCAGAATGGTATCGTTGTCAGAGCGCTGATAGGGGGTATGAGGAAAAGGGTTAAAAGGAATCAGATTCATTTTAGCCCGCACGCCTTCGAGAATGCGAATAAGTTGTCTCGCATGTTCAGGCTGGTCATTGACGCCTGCCAGCATGACATATTCCATGGTAATGGAGCGCCGGTTGTCATCCTTGAAGTATTCCCTGCAGACGGCCATTAATTCACGGAGTGGATATTTTTTATTGAGCGGTACCAGTTTATTGCGTAATTCATCATTCGGAGCATGCAGTGAAACGGCCAGCGCAACGTCGCTTACTGCGCGCAGCTGATGCATGGCAGGTACCACACCCGCTGTGCTTACCGTGACTCGCCGCTTGGAAAGCCCGTAGGCGAAATCGTCCAGCATAAGGTGAAGGGCAGGCACGACATTATCAAAATTCAGCAGCGGTTCACCCATGCCCATCATGACCACATTGGTGACAGCATGGTCATGCACGCCATCGAGTTGTGAAAGCTTGCGAACTGCAATCCACAACTGACTAATAATTTCGGCTGTGCTTAAATTGCGATTAAACCCTTGTTTGCCAGTAGAACAGAAATCGCAGTTGAGAATACAGCCTACCTGTGAGGAAATACAAAGTGTGCCACGCGTTTTTTCCGGTATAAATACCGTTTCGATGCAGTTGCCGTCGCTTAACCTTAATAGCCATTTATAGGTACCGTCACTGGCTGCCTTTTCATAAATGACCTGGGGTACGCTGATTTCGGCTGTTTCAGCAAGCCGTTCGCGTAATACCTTGCTGATGTTTGTCATGGCGTGGAAATCCTGCACGCCATTAAAATGGATCCATTTTAAAATCTGATCTGCACGATAAGGTTTTTCACCCATGCTGACAAAAAAATCCTGCATGGCTTTGCGGTCAAGACCAAGTAAATTGATTTTAGCGGTGGGCGATATTTGCATGGCTTTTCTCGTTTCAGGCCCCGCATGAACGGAGCCTGTTTTTTAATCTTTAAGCAAGTTCGCTTTCTGGTACATGCGCAAAGATTTCTTCCGGTTTAAAGAAAAAGGCGATTTCCTGTTTTGCAGTGTCCGCTGCATCAGAACCATGAACAGCATTATGGTCGATGGATTCGGCAAAGTCGGCGCGAATGGTACCGGGGGCTGCGTCTTTGGGATTGGTCGCACCCATGATTTGCCTGTTCAATGCAATGGCGTTTTCTCCTTCCAGCACCTGAACCAGAACCGGGCCTGAGCTCATGAAATTGACTAGCGCAGCGAAAAAAGGACGTTCTTTATGTACGGCGTAGAATTGCTCAGCTTGTGTTTTGGAAAGGTGCATCATTTTCGCGGCAGCAATGCGTAACCCGCCTTTTTCGAAACGGCTAATGATTTCGCCGATCAAATTTTTTGCAACCGCATCGGGCTTAATGATGGATAATGTTCTTTCATTTGGCATGATTATTTCCTCGAAAATAGTTAACTAAATTCATTATGGACTTATTTTAACGGTGTCATTCCCCCCAGGGGCGAGGGAGGACAAATAGCGTGACATTCCACCTTTAGGTGTGCAAACACTGTCCATTCCGGCGCGGAATTATACCGAATTTTTTATCTTTTTGCCCCAATATTGTGCTTTATTTAACAATTCTTTTTCATTTAAAGTCAGTAACTCGCGATTTTTCAGGAGCTGTTTACCCGCCACCCAGACATGGGCGACCTGATAACGCGAGCTTGCATAGACAATTTGCGAAATGGGGTGATAAAGAGGGAGTGTTTCAATCTGCTCCAGATCAATGGCGATCAAGTCGGCTGCTTTGCCTGGGGCCAATGAGCCGGTAAGGTGGTCAATACCCAAGGCTTTTGCACCGTTAAGGGTGGCCATTTTGATTACCTTTTCTGCTGAAACCGCCTTGGGGTCATTTGCGACCGTCTTGCCAAGCAAGGCCGCGGTTCGCATTTCGCTAAACATATCAAGGTCATTATTGCTGGCGGCACCATCCGTACCCAGTGCGACATTGATACCGAGGCGCGTCAGTTTTTCCACGGGACAGCCGCCGCAGACGAGCTTCATGTTCGATTCAGGGCAGTGCACGATGCTGGGCTTGGTCTTTTGGAGGATATCAAAGTCGTTGTCATTAACTTGCGTCATGTGAATAGCGATAAGATCAGGCGAAGCCATGCCAATTTCCTGTAGGCGTTCGAGCGGACGCTTGTGGTATTTTTCCAGGGATTGCTGAATTTCTGCTGGTGCTTCCTGTAAATGAATATTGATTTTCAACCGGTGCGTATCAGCAATTTCTTTTGCTTTTATCAGATGCTCAGTAGAAACAGTATAAGTGGAATGGGGCGCAAGCGTGGGCGTGATGCGTTTTTTATCTTTATACTGATGATAAAATTCCAGCGCTTTTGCGAAGTATTCTTCGGGCGTTTTTGCCCAGGCGGTGGGAACATCGATAATGGTCATACCGATATGAGCGCGTAGACCCGATAAATCAGCCGCTTCCGCTGTGGCGCCCATAAAAAAATACATGTCATTAAAGCAGGTGATACCGCCGCGAATCATTTCACCCATCGCGAGCAGGGAGGCATCATACACGAGTTCCTGGCTAACCCATTTGCTTTCCGATGGCCAGATATAATGATTCAGCCAATCCATTAAATCCAGATCATCCGCAAGACCACGAAATGCATTCATAGCGAGATGCGTGTGGCTATTAATCAAGCCGGGCATAACCGCATGGGAGGAGTAATGATGCACGGAGGTTGCCTGATATTTTCTTTCCGCGTCTTTGCTCGGTAAAATTGCTAGGATTTTGTCATCCCGGATGGCTAAGGCATGATTTTCCAAAAGCGCTTGTGCTTCTTCGCAAGTGATGATCCATTTGGCATGAATGAGATGATCAATTTTTTCCATGGTTGGGCCCGCCTTAAAGAAATCGGCTTTAAGCTTTAATCAGCGGAGAGGGAGGGATTCGAACCCTCGTGGGAGTATAAACTCCCCATCCGATTTCGAGTCGGCGCCGTTATGACCGCTTCGGTACCTCTCCAATAAGGTAGCTTGAATTATACTGACTCTGACTTTTCTTTCTAGTCTTTCAACTCTTAAATGAATTATATACTTGAGCAGGCACATGTTGAGGGGCTGGATCCTCACGGCGAAGATTGGATACAGGGAACTGGAAATACTGAATACCCTGTGTAGGCACAGAAGATTGCGGAGGAGAATGCGATATTTCCCTTCTGGTTGGCGGCTTGGAAGTGGCGGCTTGTTGCACTGGGAAGAACTGCAGGGCGCTTGGATTTTGAGTCTCCTGCGTCGGCTGCTTGTCGGCCACGTGCAAAACCCTTGGAGAAGGTGAAAGATTTTTAACAGGTTCTTGTTGCCGTTTCAGGTTCTGGTTTTCGCTGGGCTGTCTACCAGGTTGCGATAGAGTACTAGGGTGGGGCATTGTGGGCGCAAAGATTTTAGGCGTGCATAAATCAAGAACTTGCACCTCTCTAGCAAGCGCGTTGAAATAGATGACGATTTCATTGATTTTTCTTTCCAAAGTATTTATGTCCTGCTGTTTTGTATGAAGTGTCTTCAGCAAGAGGTTGACGGTGTCCTTGGTTTGCGAAAGATTGTTCTCCAGTTGTATTCTTGCCTCTTTTTCCTCTTCCAGATTGGCTCGCAATTTCCCTACCTCAGATTTTAAACTTTTAATATTTTCCATGAGATCTTCTTCATCTGGATCTCCATGTAAATTGGGCGCCTTTCTTTTTTTGTTATTTGGATTGGCCGTGTTTACAACAGCTACAGGCGTTTCTTGAGACAGCTGAAGTTGATTCGTGTACAAGTTGTTTGGCGGTAATGGCTGGGGCATAGACTGAATAACGTCAGGCGTGAAAACACTTTCAATCCACGCGGTAACGTCAGCCTCTGAATTGTTATCTTGGTTATCTATCTCATGACCTGAAAACATAAAAAACTCCTCGTTTTTAATTATAAGAAGAAGTTAAGAATGAATGAGCTGTATCTGCGCGTTACAGACCCGGTGGCTCAATGCTCACTGTTTTAGCGCTCTCAGGATAATTTCGATCCGGGATTGGATAACGATTCTGGAACGCATCCGATGAAATACCCGGCGGCATTTTGAGCGGAGGAATGCTTCTGGCAGATAAATAGTGTTTGTCACGGTATTGAATAAAAGAAGGCTTAGGAATAGAAGAACAGCCGATCAGAAAAATAGGCAATAACAATAGTATGAAAAGACGTCCGAGCAAGCTCATATTTTATTTTACTCCTGCATTTTGCATGGCCTCTTTTACCTCGTGGTGGTACTTGCTGTCCAGTGGTAATAAAGGTAGGCGTATGCCTAAGGAAATTTTACCCATGGCATGAAGAGCCCATTTGGCGGGAATAGGGTTAGATTCAAGAAACAGGCGTGTATGTAGCAGCATGAGTTCTGCATTAATTTTTTCTGCCAGCATGCGATTGCCATTCAATGCGGCTTGACACATTTCGTGCATTTTTAAGGGCGCAATATTGGCAGTCACAGAGATGACGCCACGGGCTCCCTGCTGCATCAAGTCTAACGCTGTTGCGTCATCGCCACTGTAAACTGCAAATGTTTTATCACAGCGGGAGAGAATTTCCTTCGTTCTTTCCACTTTGCCAGTGGCTTCCTTGATGCCAATAATATTTTTAATTTTTGAAAGCCGCTCAACGGTTTCCGGCAGCATGTCACAGGAGGTCCGTCCGGGGACATTATATAAAATGACAGGGAGCGCGATTTTTTCAGCGATGGTTTTATAATGCTGATATAAACCATTTTGGGTCGGCTTATTATAATAAGGTGTTACAATCAGGCAGGCATCTGCGCCAGCCCGTTTGGCATTTTCAGAAAGAGTCAGGGTAGTTTGTGTCGCATTAGTACCGGTTCCGGCAATGACGGGAATACGTTTGGCTACTTGTTTCACGACGCGCGCGATCAGGTCAGATTGTTCATCATGGTTTAGCGTTGCGGATTCTCCAGTCGTGCCTGCGACAATAATGGCGTCAGTTTTGGATTCAATATGCCATTCCACCAGGTCTTCCAGTGCTTTTTTGTCGATGCTTCCATCGTCATGCATGGGTGTTACTAATGCGACCATACTTCCTTTGAACATGATAGCCCCCTTGATTTGAACAGACATTTTCGCAGGTTAATACGCTTTTTCAACTGATACAGGCGGTTCGAGTCGCTTTTTTTGAGACAATACAGCGCCCTGAAAAGTTGGAGGAATTGTGTAAACTTATATTCCATAGGTGCTGATTTGTCTATAATTTTTTGCTATCTCTGCGTATAATTTAACCCCTTTTTTGAGATTTGGCAGGTCAGACAAGCATGATGAAACAATCTAGCATGGCAGAGTTTTTATGGGGTCATCGCGGCAGATTCAGCTATTTACTCATCGCAGCTCTACTTTTGCTTTTCACCCTTTTGGGCGCACGAGAATTATGGACGCAGGAACATCGCTGGGCAGACATCGTTTTTGGGATGTTTTATAGAAATGATTTTCTGCATCCTTACCTGGGCAAGCTGCGTTACTATGATAAACCTTTGCTCTCCTATTGGTTCATCGCTGCTGTTGCCAAGCTGACGGGTGCACTGACTACCTGGGAGCTGCGTTTGCCTTCTGCGCTTGCCGGATTACTGGCGCTCTGGGCAGTCTATCGTCTGGGAGCCAAACTCAGAGACAGACAGTTAGGATTACTGGCCGGCTGGTTGCTGCTGACGACATTTTATTTTGTATTTTGGGCCCGCACCAGCAGCGCCGACATGCTGAACCTCACTGGCTCTGTTTGCGCAGTCGCCTGGTATTTCGAGAAGCGGGAAAACGCGGGCTTTTTTGCCTATTTTATTTTCTTTACGATTGTTGCGTTAACGGCTTTATGCAAAGGACTGGTGGGCATGATTGTCCCGTCGATTGCTGTTTTGGTGGATATGTGCATGCAAAAATCCTGGAAGCAGCATTTGCGTCCGCCTCTTTTTATCGCGTTGATTCCAGCCATGATGATTTATTTATTTCCATTCTGGGCATCCAGTTATTTTGGCGGCGAATCTTACGGACAAAATGGATTGTATCTGGTTTACCGCGAAAACATATTGCGATATTTCCAGCCTTTTGATCACAAGGGGCCGATTTATACCTATTTTCTCTACCTCCCCATTTATTTGCTACCATGGACCCTTTTCTTCATCCCCGCTTTGTTTACGTTGAAATCACGCTGGAAAACGATGTCAAATTCTTCCCGCTGGATCGCGTGGACACTGTTGCTGCTATTTTTATTTTTTACATTGAGCGGTTCACGCCGCAGTTATTATATATTGCCCATTGTACCCTTTGCTGTTCTCTTCACAGCTGATTGGCTATTATCAGACGCAGCCAATGCAGTAAAGCGGCGGTTATGGTCAGCGGGCTGGATAGTTACCGTGTTTCTTTTGCTGTTTTTAACACTAGACATACTGCAAACAGGCTATTATCTGGTGTTTGGTCCAGACAGGTTTGCAACTGCGCTGAAGGAAGAAGCCGGCAAAATCAAACCATGGGATAGCTGGCGCATCGTCTCGTTAGATGCCGAAGCCAAATTAAGTTTTTATTTACAATTGCCGCCTGATTACACCGCCTATGGCATAAAAGGCGACAGAAAAAAACAAGCCGCAGAGGCGCTTGAAAAAGCCTGGCCTATCATAAAAAGCAAACCGGAAAATACGATTTTTATTACGCGAAAAGTATATGCACCAGCGTTACAGTCAATCCTTGCCGGCTATCGCATGGTAGAAGTGTCTTACCCATTCCAGGCTACTTTTTTAAAAGAAGATGACATAAATGCACCGGTTGCATTTATGCCTGATAATCCGTTGGTGTGATGAAATCACAAAAAGCAATTTTACTTTTTTGCGACTTGTTTTGTTTAAGGAAAAGAATTTACTATTCAATAAAACTTATACTATGATATACCCTCGTATTTTGCATTAATTGGACATAATGAAGAAGGAAGTTGAGCATGACTGAAAATTTGCTGCAAAAGTTAGAAGAAAAAATGATGACACTGCTTTCCGAAGTGGAAGATTTACGTAATGAAGTTCAACGTTTGAATCAGGAAAATTCCTCGTTGAAAATGGAAAAGGAAAATCATACCAAAAAAGTTCAGGATTTAATTTCCTTGCTCGACGCTATTAATGTCGTGGAAAATACCGCTTCCCATTTAAATCATAATATGACAACCGTAAAACCGGTTTTACTTCAGGATATTCAGGAAAGAGCTTTCTAACTTTTTTGTTGGCAAAGGGAGTCCCTATCACATGGCTGTGAAAAGCGACAAGGTATTATTGAAGAAACTGAAAAAACAGGTGCGGACCTTGCAGCGCAAGGAAGCACAGAGCCGCAACAAGTTGCGGGCTGCGCTCAAGAAAATACGCAAGCTGGGTAGAGCCCATAAAACCAAGCTGCTGCGTAAAGCGCGTTTAATGAAAGCCAAGATAGCTGAAACGCAGGCAGCGACCTATGCCAAAGTGGCTGGCGAGATCGAAAACCAGTTACAGAAAAATATCGATGCCAAAAGCAAATCGCTACAAACCGCATTGAACAAATTTGAAAAAAAACAGATCGCCAAACTGCGGAAAAGTATTTCTAAAAAAGGAACCAAAGCTGCAAAAGTTAAAAAACCGGCTCGTAATGCCGTTATCGCTCCTGCAAGGATAAAAAAGCTCAAAGGGTTAAAGGGACGCAAAAGCGGAAGATAATCGTATCAGCCATCCGTAAGACCATTGTTCAATTTTTAAAATCTTTTGATGTCTCTATGCTCTATATTATCCCCGCTTATGCGGGGATCTTGGCGCTGCCAAGAAATGAATGATTCCTGCCTATGCACGAGAAGTGGCAGACATACAAAAGGTTGTTAGTCACGCCTTTACTTTTTCCACACGGCACGCCAATTCACCATGAAGAAGCCGCACGGTTATGGGCTCGCCCGCTTGCGCATCGCTTGCAGAGCGCAGAATTTTTTGCTCTTCATTAAGTGCAATGGCATAGCCCCGTTTAAGGGTGGCAAGTGGGCTCAAAGCATCCAGCTTGGCTGCCGCCTGAGCAAGCGCAGTGTGCTGTTTGGTCATTTGCGCAGCCATGAGGGCATTGCACTGCCGGTGAAAAAGTTCAACCTGGTTTCGGAATGCACTGATGCGATGCGTAGGTAGCTGGCGATGCAATTTGAAATCCAGATCTTTAATGCGGCTTTGCAATTGACTGATGAGCTGGTGCTGAAGTTTGACAAATGACAATTCGCAAAAATCCAGTCGTTGCATTTGCTCGGCAAGGCGACGTCTGGGATGCTGTTGGGCCAAGTGTTTTTGCATCCAATCCAGGCGCTGTTTGACGGCAATCAGTGTTTGCCGCAGACAGCGTAGGAGTTGTTGCTTCTGGCGAGCAACAAGTTGCAGGAGTTCAGTGCAGTCGGGTGTCACCATTTCTGCTGCGGCAGACGGTGTAGGCGCGCGCTTGTCTGCGACAAAATCAGCAATGGTAAAATCCACTTCATGTCCCACGCCGCTGATAATGGGCAGCTCGCTTTTATAAATAGCATGCGCGACAATTTCTTCATTAAAGGGCCATAAGTCTTCCAGTGAGCCACCGCCACGCGCAAGAATGATGACGTCACATTCCTTGCGCTGATTTGCGGTTTGAATCGCCTTGACAATAGCGGGTGCTGCTGTCTCGCCTTGCACCAGTGTGGGATAAATGATGACGGGTACAGAGGCATGGCGACGTTTTAATACTGTCAGGATGTCTCGTATAGCGGCGCCTGTAGCGGAAGTAATGACACCGATTTGTTTGGGAAAAACAGGAAAAGACTTTTTATGCGCCGGATCAAAAAGGCCGGCTGTTTCCAGCTTTTTTTTGAGTACTTCAAAAGCACGGCGTAATTTGCCTTCACCGCGTTCTTCCATATCTTCCGCAATCAGCTGAAACTCACCCCGATTTTCATAGAGGCTGACGCGGGCTTTAATCAGTACGTGCATCCCGTCTTTGGGTGTAAACGTCAATTTACGCGCGCTGCCGCGAAACATGGCGCACCGTACTTGCGCGGAGGCATCCTTCAAGGAGAAATACCAGTGCCCTGAATTAGGCGCTGCAAAATTGGAGATTTCACCTTCTACCCAAACGAGGGGAAAGCTGTCTTCCAGCAGAAAACGTACCTCATTATTGAGGCGGCTGACGGAATAAATTTCTTCGCGTTGTTCCAGATCGATGGTTTGCATGCGGCTGCGCCAATTAGTTTTTCGAGCGTTTATTTAACTGTGTCATCCCGAAGGCGGCATGACACAGTGCCTATTGTTAATCATTATCATCAAAAGTCAACCTGAAGGATCGGTTGGTTGATTTGAAGACTTTATTAAATCTCAATACAGAAGGCATTCCTCTTGTGACGAAATTAAATCGAATTTATTAACCATTGATAAATGGCCTGATGTTGTGCGGTATGCATGAGTGCCGGCGCATGTCCTGCTTCAGGCACTTCGATGACGTCGGTTTGCGGATGAATCTGCTGCATTTTTTGGATAGTAGCGGGCAATAAAATATCGGATTGTTTACCATGTAAAATCAATACAGGACAAGTGACTTTACGCCAGATATGCCACAAATCAATATCAAACAAGGTGCCTTCAATGGCTTTGAGTGGATGTAGCATGATTTGCCAGGCCATTTTACTTTTGGCAGGTGCGATTTTGACGCCGTGGTCTGTTTTAGATACAAATTTTCCCGGTGAAATTTCGCGCACACTCCGCTCTGCAACACGTCGCCACTCCTCATCACTTAATTTGCCGACGCCATCCAGTACGGATTTAAAATACCGCATGGCTTCCTCAATACTGGAAAAATCCGGATCCCTGCCGGCATATTTCGCGATCCTGCTAATGCCTGTTGCGGATATTTGCGCGCCAACGTCATTTAGCACTAGCCGTCGAATAGGCGATTGCGGCATGGAGGCCAGCACCATGCCGATCAGTCCGCCCATGGACGTGCCTATCCAGTCAACCTGGCTTGCATGGGTGCGGGCAATCATCACATTCATGTCGGCAATATACTGCTCATAAGTATAGTGCAGCGGGTTTCTCAGCCAGTCACTCTCACCGCGGCCTACTATATCGGGACAAAATACATGGCGCCCTTGACGGCTTAGATACTCAGCCAATTCATCAAAATCCCTTCCGCTGCGTGTCAGTCCGTGTACACAGATAATAGGCGGATTTCCTAATGTCGGCACGCCCCATTCGGTGTACGCAACCCGATGAAATCCTTCTTCTGAAAGCCCGAGAAAATAGTCCGTTTTCATGAAAAAATCTCTATGTATTCACTAAAAGATGTGTATAATGAGCCGTTAATTTTAACCTGCACATCTATTATAGTAGGGGAATTAACATGATACGCCTAGCACAAAACGAATTAGCACTCACTTTTGATGATGTTTTACTCCTGCCAGGCGAATCAGCGATCTTGCCCAAAGATGTAGACCTGAAAACCCGATTGACTCGCCAGATTACCCTGAATATTCCTTTGCTTTCTGCTGCCATGGACACAGTTACCGAAGCGCGGCTTGCTATTGCGCTGGCACAGGAAGGAGGGCTTGGCATCATTCACAAGAATATGCCTATCGCCGAACAAGCGTCACAAGTCCGCAAAGTGAAAAAATTTGAAAGCGGTGTCGTGAAAGATCCGATTACTATTTCACCGCAGACAACTGTTCGTCAAGTCATTGAGTTAAGCAAGAAATTCAATTTTCATGCGTTTCCAGTCGTTGAAGGCCAGCAAGTGGTCGGCATCGTGACCAGCCGTGACCTTCGATTTGAAACCAATCTGGATCAGCCCGTCGCCAACTTGATGACGTCAAAGGATCGGCTGGTGACGGTCAAAGCATCTGCTGACCGTGATCTGGTGAAAAAGCTGCTGCATAAACACCGTATTGAAAAAGTGTTGGTCGTGAATGATAACTTTGAACTGCAGGGGATGATCACCGTCAAAGATATCCTCAAAGAACAAGCCAAGCCTTCGGCCAGTAAAGATGCACAAGGCCAGTTGAGAGTAGGCGCGGCGGTAGGGACAGGCGCTGACACGGAAGAACGCGTGGCGGCGCTGGTTGCGGCGGGTGTGGATGTGATTGTTGTAGATACGGCGCACGGCCATTCTCGGAACGTAATTGAACGTGTTCGCTGGGTCAAAAAGCATTTTCCCGAGGTTTCTGTGATTGGGGGCAATATTGCCACAGCTGATGCAGCCAAAGCTTTGGCAGAGGCAGGTGCAGATGCGGTTAAAGTCGGCATTGGCCCAGGCTCTATTTGTACAACACGCATTGTTACCGGGGTAGGCGTTCCGCAAATTACCGCTATTTCCAATGTGAGTGCGGCGCTAAAAGGAACGGATCTTGGCATTATTGCAGATGGCGGCATTCGTTATTCAGGCGATGTCTGCAAGGCGCTGGCAGCGGGTGCTTCGGCTGTCATGATCGGCAGCCTGTTTGCCGGCACGGAAGAAGCGCCTGGTGAGGTAGAACTCTATCATGGCCGTTCATATAAATCCTATCGCGGTATGGGTTCATTAGGAGCCATGGCCCAGCGCCATGGATCTAGCGATCGTTATTTTCAGGATGGCACCATTGACACGGAAAAACTGGTGCCGGAAGGTATTGAAGGCCGTGTGCCCTATAAAGGCAGCATGGTTAATATTGTTAATCAGCTCATGGGCGGTTTACGCTCTGGTATGGGATATACGGGAAGCCCGGATATCGATGCCTTGCGCAATCAGGCACAATTCGTTCGGGTAACGCCATCCGGTGTACGCGAAAGCCATGTGCATGATGTGCAAATTACTAAAGAAGCGCCTAATTATCATATAGATGATAAATATGCTTAAAGAGAATACTATGACAACTGATATACATGCTCACCGGATTTTAATACTTGATTTTGGCTCTCAATATACGCAATTGATTGCTCGGCGTGTCCGTGAAATCGGCGTGTATTGCGAAATACACTCGGCTCTGATGTCTAACGAAGAAATCCAGCACTTTAATCCAGCCGGCGTCATTCTCTCCGGTGGTCCTGAAACCGTGACTGCTTTTTCAACACTGCGAATACCCGATATTGTTTTTGCCCTTGGCCGACCGGTCCTCGGCATTTGTTACGGCATGCAGGCGATGGCGCATCAGTTGGGAGGTAAAGTAGAACCCGGCAGCCACCAGCGTGAATTTGGCTATGCACAGGTAGCGATTCGTGATCCTTCACGATTACTGGAAGGCATCGAAGATCATCTTACTGACGACGGATTATCGCTTCTCGATGTATGGATGAGTCATGGTGACCACGTCAGCGCCTTGCCACAATATTTTAAAACGATGGCGAGCACAAGCAATTGTCCTATCGCAGCGATGGCGGATGAAGAAAGGAATTTTTACGGATTGCAATTCCATCCTGAAGTGTCGCATACCCGACAGGGCAAGCGTATCATCGAGCGGTTTGTGTTGGATATTTGCAACTGTCAGCCTAATTGGACTTCTAAAAATATTATCGATGAACAAATTGAGTCAATACGTCAGCAGGTAGGAAACGATAAAGTATTGCTTGCCCTGTCTGGCGGTGTGGATTCTTCTGTCGCCGCGCTGATGCTGCATAAGGCAATAGGCGATCAGTTAACCTGTGTTTTTGTGGATACCGGTTTACTACGTCTTAAAGAAGCGGAGCAAATCCAGTCGATTTTTAAAGCGCACTTTGGCTTGAATTTAATTACAGTTGATGCCAAAGAAGAATTTTTTCAGGCGCTTTCAGGTGTTGAAGACCCTGAAGCCAAGCGCAAAGTCATTGGTAAAAAATTTATTGACGTGTTTGATCGGCAAGCCGAGCAGCTGGAAAATATAAAATGGCTGGCGCAGGGCACGATTTATTCGGACGTGATCGAATCCGCGGCGACTAAAACCGGCAAGGCGCATGTGATCAAATCCCATCATAATGTGGGTGGGCTGCCTGAAAACATGCAGCTCCAACTACTGGAACCCCTGCGCGAGCTCTTCAAGGATGAAGTGAGAAAGATCGGGATCGAGTTAGGCATGCCTTATGAACTTATTTACCGCCATCCGTTTCCAGGCCCCGGTTTGGGCGTGAGAGTGCTGGGTGAAATCAAGCCGGAATACGTGGAAAAATTGCGCCGTGCGGATGCTATTTTGATTGAGGAACTTTATAAAGCGGATCTTTATTATAAAGTCAGCCAGGCTTTTGCTGTGTTTTTACCTGTTAAATCCGTTGGGGTAATTGGCGATGCGCGGCATTATGACCATGTCATTGCCATTCGCGCCGTGGAAACCCTCGATTTTATGACAGCTCACTGGGCACGGCTGCCTTATGCGTTTCTGGAAGTGGTTTCGAATCGTATCATCAATGAAGTGCCTGGCATATCGCGCGTAACTTACGATATTTCCAGCAAGCCGCCGGCAACCATTGAATGGGAATAGTGATGAGAAGTCACTCGGGTGAAAAGGATGTAGCCTTGAGGGCTGGAACATGTTTATCAAGAATCAATATGGTGCGCATTTGCTGGACCAGTATATAGATACAATAATCAAATACATCTGCCAGGAGAAGCAGGCGTCTCCTGCCCATATACTTGTAACGTTATTAAAGAACCTGATACCGCATCATACCACTTGTTTATTTAATCAGGCACCCATTACGCCTACGTTTGATTTGGTAACGATTCATGGATTGTTAGGTGTACTGGAGAGAAAAAAGAATCCGGTTGATTCTGTTATAGTGGACCGGGTTGATTCTGTTATATGGGGCCTCAATCAGGTTGCGGATAAAATTGATAACAAGAGTAAACTATTCTATCCCTTGAGTGCTTTTTTCTCTGTCTTCCAACAATACCGGACGAAATTGTCGCCGGAACTTGCTGATAAACTCGAATTTAAAGATTGCTGGAACGCCTGCCTTGATTTGGCAATAAATAAAATTCTCGCTGATTTGAGAAGCGATAAGCGCGCTATCAAGCTGGCAGCTTGTAATGCGCTAGGACAATTATCTGAGTGGATCCCCTCAGGTTCGCGGGCTGATATTATAAAAGAGCTACAAATTTGTCTCGATTGCGGCGATAACGATATTGCCAATGAAGCGTCGCAGGTCATCATCAGGCTGGTTCACTGGATTCCAACGACAGTCAGGTCGGGTATTTTTGATTTGCTGCTGGCGAATATAGCAAACGAAAGCCGTTCGATAATCGCATGCAAATCGCTAGCCCAATTATACACTTGGGCATGGGAGACGGAGAGATTCAAAGCATTAATGCAAGAGAGTGGTCAAACGCTTCAAAGCGGGGATCCTGAAATTGATTTATACATTTTGGAAACCGCGAAGCTTAAATTATTAATGAAAAATGTTAGGCTCATGATCCAATCTAAGGATTCCCACACGATCTGTCGGGGAAGTCAAATTGTCCTGCATCTTCATCCCATTATTTCTAGTGATGCATTTTTTACTGAAAGAGAAGAAGTGGTGGGGGCTTTGTTAACTAAATTGGACGATTCCTCAGAGAAAGTGATCAGTGCCGCCATCACTGTTTTCAATCAGATGAAATATAATATTAAGGAAGAAGATTTTGTCTCCGTGAGGAACAAAATGGCTCTGCTTAAGGATCATAATAGCGTCTATGTGCGGTCAGCCGTATATGAGGCTGCCACAGACGACATGCTGGCGGATGTCCAAAGCAAGCTAATAAAAAAGGAAGAAAATGTTGCTGTGCGCATTGCAGCTATTCGGGCAATGGGAAGACTATTTCGGACTATTAGTGATGAGAAATCAAGAGCAATATCAATCAATACATTAATTGATATTGTGGTAAATAAAAAACTTGATCTAAAAGAAAGAATAGCGGCGATCGAGGCTCTCTGCCAACCCCTAAAACAAGTTTCTTCTGCACTCTATCCTGCTATTTCTAATATTATTCATACGGTATTAGGGGGTCAGCAGGATGAGCTAATGAATGTTAAAATTCAATTATGTCAGGCGCTGCGCCACTTAAAATATTTTATGTATCCTAATGCCTGCGCTCTGATTGTGGATGATTTATTTTTATTAATGCATGAGAGACAAATTGAGCTTCGTGCATCCGCCTGCAAAGCGCTGATTGATATCGCTAAGGTTTTTCATACAGAAGCTGTTTCAACCAAGATAAGAGAAAAAATAAATGGCTTGATGAAAGATATGGAGCTGGCTGATTTTGCAGCTGCTAGCAAAGCATGGGTTTTGCTGGGACAATTGAAGGAACTGGTGTTGCCGCGTGAACGCAAAGAAGTAGTTAAAACGTTATTGCAAAAACTCGCTGATCTATCGGTGGATGAAAATATTTTCAAGCAGGATGAAAAAAAAGAGAGCGGCGAAACTATCTTGCAACGGCTTTATCAGGCCCTCAAATTATATGCGGACGAGGTGAGCCATCAGGATAAAGTGTTAGTGCTTTGCCGAATGAGATTCTTGGCGGCTCAGGAAAAAAATTGTCATCATCACGCAAAAATCCTGATGAATTATTATTACAACGCATACAGACAGGAACTTGCTAAATTATTATTAATGCACGTGCCCAGTGAAAATAATGGTTTCCTGCCAAGGGACGTGGCGCATACCATGACGCGTTTTGCATTTTGACAATAAACCTGCAAGTGGAGGCGAGATACAATTTTCATGTTTTCTGAGCGTGATAACTTTTGGATGCAGCGTGCCATTCAGTTGGCAGAAACGGCAGCCCTGCAAGGCGAAGTCCCTGTGGGTGCTGTGCTGGTGTTAAATGACGAAGTGATAGGGGAAGGTTACAATTGTCCTATTTCGCATGCTGATCCAACCGCTCACGCAGAAATCGTTGCCCTGCGGTCTGGCGCAAAAAAATTGCAAAACTATCGCCTGCCTAACGCAACATTATATGTGACGTTGGAGCCTTGCCTCATGTGTGCCGGCGCCGTGGTGCATGCACGCATTAAACGATTGGTCTATGGGGCGGCAGATCCTAAAGCGGGCGCTATTGTCAGCATGGCAACGGTGCTGAATGAACCTTTTTTAAATCACCGTGTGCAACACGAAGGCGGTTTGTTGGCAGAAACCTGCGGTCATCTCCTTAGCCAGTTTTTTCAGGCGCGACGACAATGAATAAGATATGCATTTGATAGATAAGCAATTATTTTGTCGTGTACAGAGAATTATTTAAAAAATGTGTACAAAAAATACCATTAAGAGCATTTTTAAGGTAAAATGGCGCCATTAAGAAAAATATACCGCCCCATCATGAGAATATTTCTTCTAAAACAAAGTGCCGTATTATTCATCTTCCTCTCCTGCTTTTACCTTCAAGGCTGCATGAGCATGATGGAAGAACCTAATGGCATTCTCAATGAAAACGCCAAGCCTGGTTATGCTGCAATGACACTCAATTGTACGGGCCTTGAGAGCTTTGCGCATCTCAGCTGTTTGCCTTCTTTTGATTTTTCCAAGAAAGAAGACGAGAGCAAGCCTTTACTTTTTAGCCCCAACAAAAAAAATAATACCCAGAATGGTTTTATTTAAAAGTAAGTTACCGGGACCAACAAACAAAATGGACATACTTCACAATGCTGTCATCCTGAGCGAAGCGCTGTCATCCTGAGCGAAGCGAAGGATCTCCTATTATGCATTTGGACTTCGAAAATGAAGATGGCATCCAGTTTTTAGTATGTCTGAACGCCACTTTTATTTCATTTCCAAGCAGGAATCGCTGCGCCATCAGGAAAAACTTTTTCCGTTTCGTGCAGCACGGCTTTTGAATGCATGACTGTCACCAGCGTTTGGATAAGCGGTTTGGTTTTATCCTGATCTCGCACCACAATTAAATTAGCATATGGCGAATCGCTGCCTTCTTTGAGCACGGCCTGACCGATGCTTAAACCGGCAGGACCCACAAAATCATTGGTGATGGCAACCAGGTCTGCATCTTTCAAAACGCGCGGCAGTTGTGCTGCATCCATTACCTTGAATTGCAGATGGCGCGGATTGTCAGTGATATCACGTACGGTTGCCAGCGTACCTGAACCGGCTTTCAATTTAATCAGTCCCGCTTTTTGCAAGATGAGTAGAGCACGCCCACCATTACTGGGATCATTTGGAATGGCGATCACAGCACCTTCTTTTAATTGCGAGAGGTGTGTGATTGTCTGCGAATAAAAACCCATGGGATAGACAAAAGTTTTAGCGATGGCTGTTAACGGATAATGGTGCGCTTTTATTTGTGCTTCCAGATAAGGCCCATGCTGGAAAATATTGGCGTCGATGCTACCATTGTTAAGCGCCGTATTAGGCTGAACATAATCACTGAAAGTTACAATTTGTAAATGCAGGCCATATTCT
The DNA here is from genome assembly GCF_902459475.1 of Aquicella lusitana. Lineage (NCBI taxonomy): Bacteria > Pseudomonadati > Pseudomonadota > Gammaproteobacteria > Legionellales > Coxiellaceae > Aquicella > Aquicella lusitana. The sequence goes on from NZ_LR699114.1 coordinate 790,515, forward strand.
TTTTGCGCGACTTGTTGTGCGACGGCCATGATTTTTTCCGGTGATCCGCTCATGATGCCTATACGCAGCGTATTGGTATGTGAAGCGGCGGATGGCCAAAACTCATACGTAAAACAGGCTGCCCACAATAGAACGCTCGCATAAAAAAGAGCTTTGACGCGTCGTCTTTTTGCTAGCGTATCACCTAGCATCTGAATTAATTGCACCAGCGCAATCAGGATAATGACAGTTTCCAGCATCACAGCGATATTGAATTGCTGATAGCCATAATTAATGGCGAGCTCGCCCAGTCCGCCGCCGCCTACAACGCCTGCCATGGCAGAATAGCCAATGAGCCCGATGACAGTCAGTGTTGCGCCGCGTATCAGGGCAGGCAAACTTTCTGGAATGAGTACTTTTGTAACCGTCTGCCACGTGGAGGCACCCATGGCATGGGCTGCCTCGATCAAGCCGTATGGCACCTGCGCTAAAGCATTTTCAGCCACGCGTGCAAAGAATGGAATGGCGGCCAGGGTTAAAGGAACAATGGCGGCATTAGTACCAATGGTGGTGCCTACTAAAAATCGCGTTAGCGGGATAATGCTGATCATCAAAATGATAAAAGGAACAGAACGGGTGACATTCACGATCGTCCCGAGCAAGCGATGGATGAAGGTGTTTTCCAAAGTCTGTTTTTTCGCAGTCAGATATAAAAACACACCCAGCATCAATCCGACTAGGATACTGATAAAGCTTGCAATGAAAACCATGTAAATGGTTTCCCATGTGGCTTTAATTAAAGGTAAAAAAGCGATTTCATGCATAACCTAAGACCTCTGCGCTGACGGACGTTGAATTGATATGGGCTAGCGCCTGATTAATCGCGTCATGGTTGCCGCTTAATTGGCATACGGTAAAGCCCACGGTCGCATCCTGAATATTTTCGATGTTGGCCTGAATAATGTTGATAGTGATATTAAATTTCTGTACCAGCGTGGTAATGAAAGGCTGGCTGCTGTCATCACCCACGAAAGTGAAGCGTACAAGCGGGGATTTTGCAGGATCGGGCTCTACCTGCAAACGTTGTTTAATGACATTCGGCAGCTCAATATGCAAAGCTTTTTGCACCAATTGCCGAGTAATTTCCGATTTTGGTCTTGCAAACAGCTCAATAACCGAGCCGCATTCCACTAGCCTGCCTTGATCCAATACAGCTGCGCGGTGACAAATATGCTTAATGACATCCATTTCATGCGTAATCAACAAAATGGTGACGCCCAGTTTTTGATTGATTTCTTTTAACAAAGTCAACACAGACAAAGTAGACTTAGGATCCAACGCAGAAGTGGGTTCATCGCAGAGTAAAATATGCGGCCGAGTCGTGAGTGCGCGGGCAATGGCAACGCGTTGTTTTTGCCCGCCACTTAGCTGGCTGGGATAATGATGGCTATAGGTACCAAGCTGTACCAAGTCGAGTAGCGTGCTGACTTTCTGCTGGATCTGTTCTTTACTGGTGCCCAGCAGTTCCAGCGGCAGGGCGATGTTTTCATAAGCTGTGCGGGATTCCAGTAAATTAAAATGCTGGAAAATCATGCCCATTTGTTGCCGCGCCTTTTTTAGCTGGACAGGAGAAAGAGTAGTCAGGTCTGTCTGGTCGATAAAAATCTGCCCGCTGGTTGGTCTTTCAAGCAGGTTGACGGTACGCAAAAGTGTGCTTTTACCCGCGCCGCTTTCGCCGAAAATACCAAAAATTTCGCCACGCTGAATCGTGAGATTAATCTCGCGGAGGGCGTGATAAGTGCGGTTTTTTAGTGTATATATTTTGCAAATTTCTTTTAATTCAATCATTTACAACCCCCGACGCAGCTTTGGGCTTAAGTTAAACGGAATATTATAACGGAAAAAGCAAATTAGCGGGGACCTGGGCACCGGCATTGAACTTAAGGAGGGAGTGTTCCGAAATTACTGACAATCTCTCAAGCCCAACCATAGAGCAGCGCCCAGGTTGAGCATCATCATTGAAGGTTTTGGTCTTTTTATCATAAATTTTCTGATATTTTGTATCAAAGGGTTAAGTTAGACTAACTTATTTACAATTATTAAGTCAATGCTAAACCAGATTTTGCAAAACCCATTATGTCTGCTTTTGTTGGTGATTATTATTTGCTTAAGGTTGACCCTGTCCCTTCCTTCTTGTATCTTCATAAGAAGGAGCGACTTAAATTATGCATAATATCAAGACACTCCGATCACTCTCACGCTGTGTCTCTTTTTGTACCGCGGGCAGTTACGATCTTTTGGGTCTCGCGAATTTCTTTAAGAAAAAAGGTTATTACACACGCATCTCGCGTGATGCTTTGCACGTGAGCAGCCCTAAAAGGCCTGGGCACATTTTCTTTTTTAATTTTGGCTGTTTTGTCTGCTGGGGATTCCGAAAGCATTTTGAAGACAAACTGCTTGAATACGTCAAACCTTTCGCGCTTCATCCTCTTTCTGTCATGGAAACAGATCATTTTTATTATGGATATGGCGAAGAAACCACTATCGATACGCATGAAAAACTGCGTCTTGATATTATCACGCTAGGTTCAGATGATGTGAAAGTTAAGCTGGCTATTTCCTATGGTCTTGCTCAATCGATCAAGCTAGAGGCATTTGAAGAAGAGATCAAGGACGCTATCAAAAAAAATAGTCACCTGCCAGAAGAAATCGCGACACGGGGCGCCATTTCGCTTTCACGACGGGCATTGTTTAAACGTATGGGTGAAATTTTCATCGCCCGAAGTTCCATTAACCTCAACATCGAATATCTGGAATCGCCGGAATTTTTCTGGGCAAATCCCAGTGTTGAATCCTTTTATATCATGGTAAAACAATTTCTGGATATTCCCAGTCGTGTGACGGCACTGAATCAAAAACTGGATGTGCTACAGGAATTGCTCGACATTCTAAACAGCCAGGTACAGCACCGACACTCCAGTTTGCTGGAAAGTATTATTATTCTTTTGATTGCCGTTGAGATCGTCATTAGTCTTTTCCAGTTTCATGTGGTTTAAACAGAGTCTATTTCAAAATCATACTTTAATGAAATCAATACCAAGTTATGCGAAAAACCAGTATTCGCATATGCTACTGAAAGTCTCATTCTTGATAATTAATCATTAAAACAATCCTAACTTGACTTTAACTGATGACTTTAATGTTATGCCGATAGGCGATAATTATCATCAAAATTTGTTTATATAAGGTTAACTTAATGAATTGACTGAATAAAATTTGATAATATCAGGAGCTATAATAAACATAAGCAAGTATAAATTTAAAAAAGCGAGAAACGGGGAGGAATAGATGCCTATACAATTAAAAATTGAGACTAATAAAGATATCGATAATAAGACAGGCCAGATTTTGCGCAAGTTACTTCAGGAAAATGACCAGTTCCTCTTTGTCGGGGAAACGTACAATATTACCTTACCTGATCCTGAAAATAAAAATACCCATGTCACTTACGCAGTACAAGTTTCAGATGATATCTATCTCAGAAAGAATAAAAAAAATGAAGATCGCTATGTGGTTAGAACAAGTGAGAAAGTAGGTGAGGAAGGAGCGCAAGGCGTTGTCGTGAGAGAAGGCACTCAAGTTCCGCAACCTGATGGCAGTTTTAAATATAAATCTCAAACTCGTTTTACCAAAGCCCAGCGTGTGATGAAGGTCGAAAGAGTTGGCGGTCATAGTGATATGATATTAACGAAAGAAGCTAACAGACGATATGAAATATTATCTAGAGCAAAGGGTCTAAACTTTCGCAAACCTCAGGTTGTTTCGAATGGAAAAGGTAAAACGATTAATACTAGCATGCAATATATTCGTGGTCATAATTTACATGACATTATTAATGCGATAGGCAGATATAATTTTTCTCCAACGCCGGAATTTTGTCTGGCTTTGACAGAAAAATTCCTTGCAGCGCTCCAGGTATTGGTAAGTAGCGGTGTGATACATAGGGATATAAAGCCGTTGAATACAATGGTCAGTCATTCTTCTTATGAACAGCAAGTTGTCGTTGATTTAATAAAAATAATCGATTTGGATTCAGCAAAACTAGTATCTGATCGTAGAATTGATCCGGATTTTAAAATTTTTACGCCTGGATACGCAGCACCAGAAACGTTGGATGGGTACTCTGATGAACGTTCTGATATTTTTTCAGCAGGAAGGACATTGAGAGAATTTTGGAGTACGGTTGCGAATGCGTTGGGTGGCAAATTTGACGGAAATCCTGATCAGGAAATACTGGGTGTACTCTTCTATGAAAAAATTTTACCTCTCCTTAAAGAAATGGATCATAAAAATTATGAAAAGCGAATCGACAAGGTAGAAACAGCTCTTGAGCGAGTTAACCAGATAGCTGATCTTTATTATGCAAAAAAAGCAGCAAGAGATAACAATATGGCTGAAGCTAAAACGCTCGAGGCTATCACATCTGCTCGATATCTTGCAATCAATACGAGTAAGCGTTTGGACATGATTGCTGGTGCCATGCAAAAAGACATAAGCTCCAGTAAATTTTATAAAAATATGGATGGTTTTCTTGCCTCAATCAGAGTAGAAATTGACAAAGCTATATCTGAAACACAATATGATTTTGCCACTGCCCGATTTCTCGATGTGATTGATATTAAGGCGATAAAATTTTGTAAAGATGGAGCTGAGGCAAAACAAAAAGTGGCAGCTATCATTGAAGAGTTTCAAAGCAATAAGGAAAATCTAATCAAATTAGCCGATCTGGTAGAAGGACCAGAAGCAAAAAGCGAAGTGAAATATTATCTTGGTAAGCTAACAAAATGCACAACACTTGATATGATTTATCAATTTAATCAATTTTACAAGGAAGAATTTCCATCTTTTAAAAAAATTATCGAATCAGAGATAAAAACAAAGACTGAAGCAAAAGAAGATAAAGCCAAAAGCACTCAGTTAAAAATATTGATGTTGCAAAGTATAGATGAAGTTAAAAATGTCTATGAAATGATGCTGCAAGCGGAATTCAAGGATAATGTCAGGCATGAACGAGGGCTAGGATTTAGTGCGCTTCAGTCATTCGGTCTGACAAAAGATTGGAGTAAAGTAGGTCTAACAACAAGCTGGTGTAAAACTATTGATATACTGCAACGTAAGACATTCGAAATTATGAAAAAGCAACTCCTGGATGGGCAAAACGTTGATCAGAAGGATGTTGATATTTGTAAAAATATATTAAAACAGCCTTCAGGCAGAGTGATGAATGCAAATAACTGTGCTGCAGAGTTTGATAAATTTTTGGAACAACACAAGGTACAAAGCAAAAGGATGCAATAATATTCTCTCCTTGTAAGATGAGAAGTCGTGAAATGGATTTGCGCTGCTAATATCTCTTTACGAAGATTTCGTCGAAATCGAACGGGCAGCAGGGAAATAATCAGGGTAATGTGTGCGTATAAATTCCAACATTTTTTCCTGCACTTCAGCGCGCAAATCTGCCAGGTTGTCAGCGGTCGAAGCGCTCACTTGCATGCGCAACTCGACTGAACGGTCCGTTAAATGCGATACCTGCAGTTTTTTAGCGCGTCCATCCCAATAAAGTGAATCTTGCAGAATACGATCGAGCTCGGTGCGCAAAGGTTCAATTGGCATCAGAAAATCAACATAAAAGAGCAGGCTGCTTCGCAAGCCGCTTCCTTCATGCGACCAATTTTCGAAGGGTTTTTCAACAAAATAGGTGATGGGCACCATGAGTCTGCGTCTGTCGGCCAGTTTCAGCGTGATATATGTAAAAGTGATTTCTTCAACGACGCCCGATTCTTTTTCAATGAACACAATATCGCCAATTTTGACGGGTTGGGATAATGCAATTTGTATTCCCGAAAAAAGCGAAAACAAGGTTTTCTGTGCAGATAAACCGATGATAGCAGTTAAAAAACCTGCTGAAGCTAGCAGACTAATGCCAATATTTCTGACGCTGCTAAAGCTCATGAGAATGGCAGCGATCGTGATGATGATAATCACCACAGTGGTAATATTCCTGATGATACGCATCTTCGTATAGAGTGCATTCACTCGCCGTAAATCTTCACCCATTACCGTTAACATCCGTTGATAGGTAACGGCTTCAATCGTGTAGACGATTTGTATGGCGATCCAGCCAATTGAAATAATGATAATGACATTGATAATATTATTCGCCAGAATCAGGTAGGATTGCGTGGGCCCGGCGATAAGGATGACGATATTGATCGCGACAAGAATAAAAATCACATGCGAGCTTTTGCGCACGCTTGCGAGGATCAACGAAACAATTTTATGGGCTGGCGCGAGCTTTTGCTCGTATCGAAGGCAGAGAAAGAAAAATAAATTATAAACAAACGTTAGCAGCGCTAGCGCGATTAAAATGCTCCCGGCTTTGTTGAATAAATCGAAGAGATTTTTCCACTTTTGAATGGCAACGATGTCATCTACATAAGCTAACCCGACTAGCACAGCGCCTAGAATGAGGTAGATTGCCGGTGTTTTGGCTGCGTGTAGTATGATGCGTCTTAACAGGCTGCTTTTAATTTCCTGTGGTCCCATTGATGTCGTCATCCTTCAAATCAACAAGGTTTTTGAGGATTCGCCCGGCACAGATACGCCTTATCGGTCACTCACGCTAAACTTACTCCTTCATGTTGTAACAACCATCTTTTAATACGCAATAATGTGCCCTCTGTCGCTCCCGCATAACCGCCCAGATGATTTGCTGCCACAATGCGGTGGCAGGGAACAATGAGAGGAATGGGATTGGTACGGCAAGCTTGTCCCACAGCACGCGCACTGCTTCCCAACTGCTTAGCCAGCGCACCATATGTCAACGTGTTCCCGGAGGGGATACCTTGCAGCGCGTTCCAGACTTTTTGCTGAAAAGGTGTTCCCTTGCAATGAACCGATACGGTGAACTGATGCTGGGGATTATCAAAGTAAGTCGATAGTTCATCCGCGATCTTTTGGCCGAATGCATCTTGCGGATATTTCTCGGAGACGGTATCGGGCAAAAAGCTAAGATTGATTAATGTACCTGCCTGGACTTGAATGCCAACATGGCCAAGCGGTGATGATAAGATGCTGGTGTATTCTGTCATTTTTTCTCGTCTCGTGTTATTTGGCTATTATATCATGATGCTGTCTATGAAAGGACACTGCTTTTGTCAATGTCATTTGCTGTAAAGGATACATATTTCATTGATAAAATTGCACCTATCATTGCGAGCGTAGCGAAGCAACCCAGGCTTTTCGCGCTAGTTGCCGGGAAGCATTGTAATAACATCTCATAACTGGACTTTGGTCATTTTACAAAATGCTCGATAATGCTGTCATCCTGAGAGCGTTTTTTTGCTCGAAGGATCTCCGATGTACAAAAGGAGATCCTTCGCTTCGCTCAGGATGACAGCATTGTGAAGATCGAAGGGGGGCATGGATTGCTTTACTATGCTCGCAATGTCGGTGAAGAAAGGATTGGCGTGACAGGAAGAATTGGTTGCAAGAGTCTGAGCGTAGCGAAGCAACCCAACCCAGGCTTTTCGCGCTGGTTGCCGGGAAGCATTGTAATAACATCTCATAAACTGGACTTTGGTCATTTTATAAAATGCTCGATAATGCTGCCATACTGAGAGCGTTTTTTTTGCTCGAAGGATCTCCCAATGTACAAAAGGAGATCCTTCGCTTCGCTCAGGATGACAGCATTGTGAAGATCAAAGGAGCCTGGATTGCTTCGCTATGCTCGCAATGTCAGTGAGGAAAGGATTAGCGTGACAGGAAGAATTGGTTGCAAGAGTCTGATATATAAATGATATGGCTACAAGTCTCCGAAAGGAGAGCTTAGGCGCTATTAATGTCTAAAAAAAAGCCCGCCAAAGGGCGGGCTTTTATCTATCCTGAAAGAAGAAGGTTATTCAGCGCCCGCTTCCTGGCTATTGTCTTCTTCCGATACAACGGCTTTATTGGCTTTATTTACCGTAGTTAATTTTTCTTTGATACGCGCAGCACGGCCGCTCAATTCGCGCATGTAATACAGTTTAGCGCGACGCACATCACCACGGCGTTTGACTTCGATGGACTCAATGGCTGAGCTGTAGCTTTGAAATACACGCTCAACACCCACGCCATGGGAAATTTTGCGCACGGTGAATGAAGAATTAAAGCCGCGATTGCGTTTGGCAATAACAACGCCTTCAAAAGACTGTAAGCGAGTGCGCTCGCCTTCTTTAACTTTTACTTGAACCACCACAGTATCGCCTGGTTCGAAAGCGGGTAATGCTTTCGCAGACTGCATGAATTCGGTTTCTAATGATTGAATGATTTTATTACTCATTTTCTTATCCCCTAACAAGTCGTGCAATTTTATACATAATTAAAGCATTTTTCGAGCGTTATTTTTGCCCAGAATGTAAAAATTCTTCGATAAATTCCGCCAGGAGGGCAGATGCTTCATCATTTAACCGCTTTTTTGAGAGCAGGTCAGGCCGTTTTAACCAGGTTTTTCCAAGGGATTGTTTTAAACGCCATCGTTCTATCTGTTTGTGATGGCCGCTTAATAATACCTCCGGCACGGCAGATCCGGCAAAATTTTCAGGGCGTGTATATTGGGGATACTTTAAAAATCCGGTAGTTAGCGAGTCTTGGGCTACAGAATCCTGATCTCCCACAGTCCCGGGGATGAGCCTTGCAGCGGCGTCAATCATGACCATCGCAGCCAGTTCGCCGCCGGTAAGAATATAATCCCCAATGGACCATTCTTCATCGATTTCCTGCTCGATAATCCGCTCATCAATGCCTTCATAACGCCCGGCTACAAAAACCACGGCTGGTTTGGCAGCCAGCTCAACGGCGGCTTCCTGGTTGAATTGCCGACCCTGGGGTGACAAATAGATAACGGTGGGAACTGCCGGTGCTGATTTTTTGGCTGCATGAATGGCTGCCTGCAAAGGTTCTGCCATCATGACCATGCCGGGGCCACCACCATAAGGATGGTCATCAACCGATTTGTGTTTATCTCGAGCGAAATCTCGCGGATTCCAGAAATGGAGAGATAACAACTGCTCTTTAATTGCCCGGCCTGTGATGCCAACATTGAGGGCTTCAAACATGTCAGGGAAAAGACTGATAATACCAAACCACATGTGTTGATCCTCTGCCATGGTTCTGCTGTAACTATTCCAGTTCCCAGTCTACGTGTATTTCCTGTTTCTCAAGATTGACGTCAAGGACGACAGTGCCAGGAAGATAAGGAATGGCATGCTCTTTATCGCCTTTCACTACGAGTACATCGTTAGAACCCGTTTCTATCAGGTAAATGACCTTTCCTAGTACAACGCCATTTTTATTAATGACCGTCAACCCTTCCAGATCGGACCAGTAATATTCGTTTTTATTGAGCTTGGGAAGTTGGGAGCGGAGGATAGTAATGGTTTTGCCGGTGAGCAATCGGGCTTCTTCAGGGGTGTCATAGCCGGCAATTTTAGCAATCACTTGGCCGCTATGCATACGTCCTTCTTCGACCATCAGCTCACGCCATTGGTCTTCCCCTTGTTCAACATACCATGGCATATAGTCCAGGATGCTGGCACCAAATTCAGTATAACTATGAATTTTGAGCCAGCCACGAATCCCGTAGGGAGAACCGATTTTCCCTATTTTGATATGTGCCGCTTCTGCTTTTTTCATGGGCAACGGCCGGCTGTTTAGGCCTGCTTGGCAGTCTGCTCGGCAGTTTCTTTATGAGTTTTAATCAAATGCTTAACGCGGTCAGATGGTTGGGCGCCTTTACCAATCCAATGCTGCACACGTTCCATATCGAGAGAAAGGCGCACATCTTTGCCTGACGCAATCGGGTTGAAGTAACCGAGGCGTTCAATGAAACGGCCATCGCGGGCACGGGATTTGTCTGCAACAACAATATGATAAAAAGGGCGTTTTTTGGCTCCGCCACGTGATAAACGAATAACTACCATGGTATTAATTTTCCTCTGTCACAATCAGATGTTAGCGTGAAGGTGCAGGATTATACGTGAGTTTTAGCAGCTTGCAAACCCTGTTACTGGGTGAGAAGTGCATACTATTTGGAAGAATGTGCCAAGAGAGCTGTCATGCCAGCGAAGGCTGGCATGACAAACGAGGTATCGGGTAGCCTCTATTAAAACGGCAACCCAGGCGGAAGCCCGCCACCACCACCGAAGGGAAATTTGCCCTGCAAGCCGCGCATGAGCTTCATCATGCCGCCTTTTTTGGACATTTTTTTCATCATCTTCTGCATTTGGGCAAACTGTTTTAATAACTGGTTAATCGCCTGAATGGAAGTGCCCGATCCCAGGGCAATACGACGTTTATGCGAATTTTTAATATTGTCCGGATAACGACGTTCCTTAGGGGTCATGGAGTTAATGATGGCTTCGATCTCTACCAGTCTTTTATCATTAAACTGGCTTTTAACCTGATCTGGCAGCTGATTAACGCCTGGCAATTTGCTCATGATACCCATGACGCCACCCATTTTATGGATTTGTTTCAGCTGGTCACGGAAATCATCCAGATCAAATACCTTGCCTTTTTTGATCTTTTTGACCAGTTTCTCAGCTTTAGCCTTGTCAATATTGCGCTCGGCTTCTTCCACAAGGGTCAGAATATCGCCCATCCCCAGAATGCGAGAGGCAATGCGGTCGGGATAAAAGGGCTCAAGCGCATCAATTTTTTCACCAATACCAATAAACTTGATGGGCTTACCTGTGATATAGCGGATGGAGAGTGCAGCACCCCCTCGGGCATCGCCGTCGGCCTTGGTGAGGACGACACCGGTCAAGGGCAGGGCGTCATTGAAGGCTTTTGCCGTGTTGACCGCATCTTGGCCTGTCATGCTGTCGACGACAAACAGGGTTTCTACAGGTTGAATGGCGGCATGCAGACGCTGAATTTCAGACATCATTTGTTCATCTATATGCAGACGACCAGCCGTATCGATAATAACAACATCAACCACCTTGTTCCTGGCTGCCTGTATCGCGCCTTTGGCAATATCGATAGGGTCCTGCGATGTTTGACTGGGAAAGAACTCAGCCCCAACGGTCTTGGCGAGGGTTTCCAGCTGGTCTATTGCAGCAGGTCTGTAAATGTCGGCACTGGCCACCAATACACTTTTTTTCTGTATTTGCTGAAGCCAACGCGCCAGTTTGGCAACGGTCGTGGTTTTACCAGATCCCTGGAGGCCAGCCATTAAGATCACTGCGGGTGGCTGTGCCTTAAGATCCAGTGTTTCATTGGACTCACCCATGACGGTGACGAGCTCATCATGGACTAGTTTGATCAACACCTGACCGGGGGTCAAACTTTCCATGACTTCCTTGCCAACGGCCTTGGCCTGAATATCTTCGATAAAAGCCTTGGCAACGGGCAGGGCGACATCCGCTTCCAGCAATGCCTTGCGGATTTCCCGGAGTGTCTCCTGAATATTCGCTTCAGTCAGCCGGCCTTGGCCGGTCAGATTTTTAATGACTTTGTTTAAACGTTCGGATAAATGACTAAACATATTTTTTTCTCTTAAGCCGCGTTAAAAAGCGGCTTAAGAGTATACATAAAAAAAGCGGCGGGCGAAAAGGAATTAATTGTCTTAAATAATCGCACAGAATTTAGGTTGGCGATCATTTTTCTCTATTTGTTCCAGCTCCTTTTCAATATCTTCCAGATCATTGCTAATTTGCTGCTCCAAGCTGTTAGTTTTGGGAAAATGATTAAATGTTTGCGTTGACGGAGTGAAGAGACGATGACGGTTTTGTGTGTCATGCGACTCAACCGTGGTCACGGTCACGATCAGATCTGGTGTTGCGAAATTTTCCCGATTCTCTTCGGTCAATAAAGGTTCTTTTTCTTCCGCTGACGCTTTTTCCGGGAATAACCAACCCTTAGCCTTATTCCAGCCATTGACGACGGTGGAATAGCAAAATGAACCCAGGTTATAGGTTTTATTGGCGGTCTGTTTCACGAGAACATAAGTTAAGGGATAAAGTGCAGCGGTACCCTGTAAGGTATCCAGTACAAATACAGCCTTGGTCGTTGCATCAATTGCAGGATCAACATACCGGTGATTGTTAATGCCAATATCATTTTCAATTACATCTTTAAAAAATTCTTCATTCAGTCCCATTTTTAAGTAGGCAATACCACCCGAAATAATGCCAGAGATGGTCATCGCTGCAGATCGCTTGAGCCGTTCGCTCATGCTGGATTGAGAACGGATGTTTGCCATATAGCCATAGAACGCATCGAAGGCGCGCATGTTAAACATGCCGATAAAGCAAATGTTGGTCACCATATTCGCGCCACTTAAAGCCATAAAGATGGATTTTCCAGTCATATCCTCGGCTTTGAAGATTGTTTTCATGGCCATGTAATTTTGCACGCCATCCTGAAGGGATTTGGCGATAAAGAGACAGCCATAGGTTCGGCTCAGATGTTTGCTTATGTTGCTGTGGTAGTGACTGTGCTCATGTTCACCGTGAGGCTTATTGTGCAGCGCTTGACGAATAAGTTTTAAAGTATCGCCACCTTCCGTCGCAAGCATGGTTCCACTTGCTCCCACTGCAATTGAGTAAGATGCGATTTTCCAGGCGAGCGGGGTTTCACTGACTATTTTTAATTCCTTCAGCATGTCGCTTAAGAGAAAGGCAGTCTGAGTGAACTCATTAAAGGCGCCGCCAGCTGAAATGAGTAGCGCAAGAGAAAATGCTGCAACTTCTTTTTTTCTGGATAATTTTGGCCAGTGGTCAGGCGTGCCGGTTCGGACGAGTGAGGAAAATTCATTAACGTTATGCTTCACTTCACCATATGTTAGCCCCATGGTAGAAGCAAAAGCAGCGCCGGAACTTACGATGAGAGTAGGCAGGGATTTATTGCCTGATTGTGTCAAGCCCAGTACCAGGTTGCCCACTTCTTTCGCGCCGGTGGACACGGAGACAATTGTTGCAAATACTTTTGGCCCGCGTGGATCATGGTGTTCATGATGGGCTGACGGGTTAACGGAAACTACTTGAATTTCTTCTTCTGAAATGGAGGAAACAATATCCGATTGAACCGGAACTTGATTTGCCTCTTCGTTGGATACTTTCTTTTGTTCTTCTATGACATCATCAATTGTTAACACCACGTCTTTGTCTATTGGTAATGTTATATGCTGCATTTTATAATTCCCCGCTTTATCGTTGTATAGCTGATTTGAGCTTGATTATTATGCAATATTAATCTTAAGAGAGGATTAATATTGTTGTATGCTTGACATCATCCCCTGTTGACCATACAAGATATTGTTAATTAATAAGTAGGTATGGTTTTAATTCAAGCCTGATAATTGTCTGTATCGTGATTTTATGACCAATTAAGGATATCCGTTGAGCCATTTTCAGATTATTTTTTTTAGTTTTTTACTTATTTCACTGGTTTTGCTTGCCGCCTTTTTTTCCTGTGCAGAAACAGCCCTGATGGCAGTCAACCGCTATCGCCTTCGCCACAAGGCACGCATGAAAAAGCGCTATGCCATCCATTTGTTACAATTACTTAAGCGTCCAGACCGATTGCTGGGAGCCATTCTCATTGGCAGTACGTTTGCCAATGTGCTGGCCTCTTCGCTTGCAACGTTAATCGCATTTCATTTTTGGGGCGACAATGGTGCGTTGCTTGCAGCGTTCCTGCTAACATTTGTGATTCTGATTTTTGCGGAAATCACACCTAAAACCCTTGCAGCTATTTATCCTGACCGGGTTTCCCGCTGGGTTCTGTATCCCATTCATCTTGTGCTTAAATTATTATATCCAATGGTTTGGTTTGCAAATACGATTAGCAATGGTTTTTTACGTTGTATGCATATTCGCGTGGGTACACATTCTGTTGAACCGCTTTCAAGAGAAGAATTACGCAGCGTTGTTTACGATACAACAGGAAAAATTTCCCGTCAATACCAAAACATGCTGCTCAGCATTCTGGATTTAAGCAAACTCACTGTAGATGATGTCATGATCCCACGGCATGAAATTATGGGCATAGACATCGAGCAGCCATGGGAAAAAATGGTTGAACAGATTAATCGTATACATCATGAAGGCGCACCTGTTTACCGCGGCAATGTGGATCAACTGGTGGGTGTTCTCTATGTTCGCAGCGTATTGCAGCCACTTCTTGCGCAGAACACGATGGATAATGAAGTGCTGCAGCAACTGATACAACCGCCTTATTTTGTACCAGAAGGAACACCGTTAAATATTCAGCTGGCTTATTTTCAACAAAGCCATCACAAGATGGCATTTGTTGTGGACGAATACGGTGAAATTCAGGGGATGCTGACACTGAATGATATTCTGGAAGAAATAGTAGGCGATTTTACGTCAAGCGTTTCTGCAGGAAAACGCATTGAATTGCAGCCTGACGGAAGTTATCTGACAGAGGGTACCGTCACAGTGCGCGAATTTAATCGCGCTACAGAATGGGATTTACCATTACGAGGTCCGCGAACGTTGAATGGGTTGATAGTTGAGTACCTTGAAACCCTGCCACGCAGCGGAACAGCTGTTTTAATTGCGGATCATCCTATCGAAATTGTACAAGTAAAAGAAAATCGAGTAAAACTCGCCAGAATTTTCCCCAAGCGAGTGTGATGGTTGGGATTTCCCTGTAGCAGAGTAGATAATCTTTATTGAATAATTAATGCTGCGACGACACGGCGATTTTCCGCTGAAAGAACGTTATAAGTTCGGCAAGCTGCACTGGTATCCATAATCTCAACGCCAATTCCCTGGTTTATTAATTCGCCATATATTTCAACTGGAAGAAAGACATGGGTTGCCCCAGTACCAATTAATAAAATGTCTGGCTTTAAGGCAACAGCCAGCTGGAGAGCGTGGGCAGATAACGCAGCGGCTGTTTGTGGTGCCCAATTTTCTATCAACTGGTCAGGCGAAATGATAATACTTTGCGTGAATGTAATATCATTAACCTGAATCAGGCCCGGTTTGAAGGCTCGGATTTGATAGCCTGCCTGGTTTTCATCGAGCTCTAATGTGGCCATCTGTTCCCCCATGATTAAGTGACTGAATAAATTGACAGCTACCACCAGGGTGATTATGTTACCAAATTAAATGCTTTAATACCTCAACAAGGATTGCATATGGTCAAGATATCAACACAACCATTTACTTCGCTCCCTCCTTACAAAAGTGTAGCAGGGGCTCTTTTACTTAGCGCTTTTTTTGGGCCAGTTGGGTTGCTTTATGCGTCTTTTTGGGGTGGTTTTACCATGATTGCCGTGGGTTTTGTGGTAGTGAGCAGCAAACTTTTTTACCCGATTGCGTTATTCTGGGTCATCTGCTGTATCTGGAGCGTGGGGGCGGTTGAATCCTACAATAAAAAAATTTTACGGGCGGCACAGCAACAGACTGCGTTTCAATAAAAACTTGGTATTCATTATTCCCCTCCTGCGGAAGAATATAAATGAAAAAAAATATTATCAGACGGAGCTATCCGGCGCATGTTATTGCTTCGCTTCATGCGTTTCATCCCGTATTACAAAGAGTTTATGCGGCAAGGCAAGTTCAGTCTGCGCATGAATTAAACCACGCGCTCGATTGTCTGCATCCCTACCATACATTGATCGGTATCGAAAAGGCGGTGAACCTGATGGCTGAAGCCGTGATGCAGAATCAAAAGATACTGATTGTAGGTGACTTTGATGCGGATGGCGCAACCAGCACCGCTCTTGCGGTACGTGCCTTGCGCAGCTTTGGCGCGCAACATGTGCAATTTCTTGTGCCAAATCGCTTTGCTTACGGCTATGGTCTTACGCCGGAGCTGATTACTGCAGCGGAGGATTTTGCGCCTGACGTGATCGTGACGGTTGATAACGGCATTGCCAATCATGCGGGAGTGGAGGCAGCAAAACAGCGTGGGATCCGGGTGATTATTACCGATCATCACTTGCCCGCTGCGACGTTGCCGGCGGCGGATGCGATTGTTAATCCTAATCAACGCGGTGATAACTTTCCCAGCAAACATCTTGCCGGCGTAGGCGTTATTTTTTATGTCATGCTCGCGCTGCGCCGACATCTCTCAACGATAGGCTGGTTTGCAAAAAAACAACTGGCTGAACCCAATATGTCACGCTTGCTTGATCTCGTCGCGTTAGGGACCGTGGCAGACCTTGTTCCGCTTGATCATAACAATCGCATTCTGATTCATCAGGGTCTGCGGCGTATTCGTGCTGGTCTCTCTGTTCCGGGTATTGTCGCGCTATTGGAATTATCTGACCGCAACTTCACGCGAGCCGTGGCTTCAGATCTTGGTTTTGCCGTAGCGGCACGCCTGAATGCAGCAGGGCGGTTGGATGATATGTCGCTGGGTATTGAGTGTTTATTATGTGATGACGGTGCGCGTGCACGTGATATTGCACGCAGACTGGATCAGCTAAATAATGAACGCAAAAGTATAGAGCAGGATATGCAGACGCAGGCATTGGAAGCGCTTAATAAATTGATTTTGCGGTTGCAGGGAGAGCTGCCAAACGGTTTGTGCCTCTTCGATACATCATGGCATCAGGGCGTGATCGGCATTCTTGCTGCACGCATCAAGGATCGGTTTAACCGGCCTGTCATTGTTTTCGCACCGGGTCAGGAAAATGAGCTTAAAGGTTCGGCGCGATCAATCGCAGGATTGCATATTCGTGACATCTTGGCGCTGATTGATGCGCAGTATCCGGGGCTTATTCACAAATTTGGCGGCCATGCGATGGCGGCAGGTTTGACCATCGCCAGTCATGCGTTGGAACCATTCACCAAAGCATTCAATGAAACAGTGAGCCAGCAAATCGCTGATATCGATTTACAGCATGCACTTTTTAGTGATGGCGAACTCTGTGCAGAAGATATTTCCTTGGAAGTGGCTGCTTTGTTGCGTGATGCGGGCCCATGGGGACAAGTGTTTCCAGAGCCGCTTTTTGATGATACGTTTCAAATTGTCGATCAGCGTCTGGTAGCTGAGAAACATTTAAAGCTGCGCTTGCTTAAAGCTGAAAAATTGATTGATGCCATCGCCTTTTTTGTGGATACCAATGCATGGCCTAATCACCGCTGCCAATCCATACGCGCTGCTTACCGGCTGGATGTGAATGAATATAAAGGCAGACAAACGGTACAATTGATTATCGATTATTTTGAGCCGGCTTGTTAACGTCGCCCTATTGACAAATTATTCGCTCCTGTTGCACTATGATGAAAAGCTAATTTTCACATCTTAATTCTACCTCATCCCTTCCATCTTTCATAAGACATGCACGCGCGCATTTTCGCGCTGATTTTCTATCCACTCTTTTTTCTTCATTTCGTTGAATCGATCCATCTTTTTTAAAAGGATTTTTACTATGCAACAATCTATAAAAAATTTATCAATCGTATCATTGCAAAACCATGATGAAGCTCAATCAAAGTATTTTCAGCGGCTGCTTAATCAGATGTATTACACCCTATTGTTCGGGGAGGATGCATCTACAGCGCTTGATCTGTCAACACTGAGTCAGCTAAAAAAAATTGAAACCGCATGGATTGAGTCGGCGCAGCGGGATTGTCTGCAATATTATCCATGCGATCAAGAGGTAAGCAATGGAGAAGTAGTTGCTGCGGCGTTAAAAAAACACCGTGTTTATCAACATAAACTATTCGATTTTCTTCTCCATGAAGCTGGAATGGAGGATTTAAAAAAATTCATTCTCAGTGAATCAGTGCTAAACCTGGAATTTTTTGATTACCTGGCACTATCCATTATCGGTGTGCCTGATCAGGCAAAATCTGAAATTGCTGCTAACTTATGGGATGAAGCTGGCCGGGGTAATATTCAACAGTTTCACACCACACTGTTTAAAAAACTGATGGAAGATCTGGGCCTGCGTTATGACCGGCAAAACATTATTGAAAATATGACTTGGGAGGGATTGGCCGGTATTAATTTGTTCAGCTATTTTTCGATCTACCCATTCAATAAGATGAAATACTTCGGTTTGCTGGCAGCAACTGAGATGCTGGATCCACCCCATTATCATAAATTGATAAAAGCCATCAACCGCATTTTTAATCAAAAGATTGATCATACCTACTATGTCGAGCATGAAATTATTGATATTGAACACGCAGATGGTTGGCTGCAAAAAGTGATCTTGCCTGAATTAAACAAAAACCCACATAAGACACGTGACTTCTGGTTGGGATTTTACCTGCGGCTTGAATCAGCTGAGAAATATTACAACAGCTTGTTGTCATCTTTTATGACCAAACAAGCCGCTTAGGAGGTACTTATGGACTATATGTTAACTTCCAGTGAAAAACATATTGCAAGCGAATGGGAAAAATATAAAGGCTACACAGTACGGCCGGTGCCAAGTACGCTTTCCTATTATAGGCAGCACATTCATTCGCTTGCTGCGCAAAAATCATGTGTGATCCTCGGTGGCACGCCAGAAATCAGGGATATCTTTCAGGCTGAGCACCGTCCCGTCACCTTGATTGATCAATCGGAGGAAATGGTCAGGGCCATGGGCTGGTTAACGGCTGCGAAAAAACCGCTTGCCCCCAATGAACAATTCAGCAAACAAAACTGGCTGACAGTGGCCCTTACTGATCCGGTGGATCTGGTAGTGGGTGATGATGCTATTAATATGGTGAGTTGGGATGAGTTTCCATTATTCCTTAGTCGGATCTGGCAACTATTGAATAAAGAAGGCATCTTTATTTGTCATTTGCTTGTCAAACCGGATGATGAATTGATTGATCAAGAAGTGGAGGATGTATGGCATGCTTATCAAACAGGCTTAATTAAATCAACGTTTGACCTTGCGAGCTGCCTGAATTTTATTTGCTTTGATAAACCCTCTTATCGTATGGGATGGCAACAAACCATATCCCGTATCGGAAAAGACAGGTTGGCCCAGTTTAAACCGGAACTTGATTTTGTTGATCGGTTTCAATTGTGTAACAGCCGTTTCTGTTGTCCGCCACAATCTCTGTTCGAAGCAATAGCAGAAAAGTATTTTACGATTGAGGAAATATTTTATCCGCATGAGCATGCTTATTGTTTGTTTGAACCAGTTTATTTGCTGCGAAAAAAACAAGGATAATAAACCATGACATCTCATTTGATTGCATTTGATCAGCATACGGATTTTTTGGCAGCTGTTAAAAACAAATATGAACACTTTAATTGGCATGCTCAAACCATTGTATTTGTAGAACCCTATGGTGCATCTCTCTCGCTGCTTAAGCACGGATTATCCCGTGGATTCAACATCATTATTTTGACCGCCAATACGGATTTCCGCCAGTTATCCCACGCGATATTAGAAAAGGCATCCTTGGCTATTTGTATTGATACAATCAAAACAGCAGAAGTGATTGCTGTGATGGAGAGCTTGCGCAACATCTTTCCTATCCATGCTGTCATACCCGGATTTGAATACTTTGTTCCTGTCGCTGCGCGCGCCAGCCTGTCTCTCGGTTTGCCGGGCATGCATCCTACGTATGTGATGCGCTTGAGGCGTAAGGACCTGATGCGCCAGGCACTTCAAGCTGCTGGTATACAGGTGCCACGCTTCAGCCTGGTCAATTCCATGTCAGATCTCGGGAAGGCGATAGATTCGATTGGCTTGCCGGCTATTTGCAAGCCCATCGACGCGGCAGGCAGTGTTAATGTCAGACGAGTTAGTACGAAGGAAGAAGCCACTACGGCTGCTTTGCGTATTCTGGAAGGGCATGATGTACTTTGGGGTTATCCGTTAGCTAGGCATGTCTTGTACGAAGAATATATAGAAGGAAAAGAATATAGCGTTGAAGGTATTGTTCAATATGGCCGCATTTATCATTTCAGTCTGACAGAAAAAAATGTGTCTGATCAATTGGAGTTTGTTGAAACAGGTCATATTGTTAATGTGCCTGTAGAAGCCGGGCTAAAAAAGCGTATAGAAAATTATGTGGAAGATGTGCTTCATCACTTGGGGGCAAACCATTGCCCCTTTCATGCTGAAGTTAGGCTGAATAAAGAAGGGAAACCGGTGCTGATGGAAATCGCAGCACGGTTGGCGGGTGATAAAATTGGCGACTTGATCAACCTGGCACGTGAAATCAATTATTTTGATTATGTCTATGCGGCATATTTGGGTGAATCTCTGCCGTTGCCGCAAATGAATAGCCATTTTGCTGGTATCCGTTTTTTTTATCGGCCTGAAATAGAAAGCTATGCTTCAGTAACCGGCAGGGAGATCCTTACTAAATATAAAATAGAGGAGTTTGTTTTGTACTATGGTCCTGGCGATCCTATTCCGGCCTTTCCCAAGGCTTTGAAAAGGCTGGGGCATGTCATCATCAAAGATGACTGTTATGAAAGTCTGGTTCACGCACTGGATCATATTGATCACGACATCATTTTTAATTCTTAAAATGTTAAGGCAGCATAACCCCATTTTGGAAATTGGCTTTAAACATCATATTCACGAAAGGAATAAACAAATGAAGGATCCGAATGTCATTGTTGTTCACGGTGCTTATGGCTATCCGGAGGAAAACTGGTTTGGCTGGTTAAAAAACAGGCTTAACCAACAGGGGATAGCCAGCTATGTGCCACATCTGCCTACACCCCAAGAGCAAAGCCTGTCGCATTGGTTAAGGTTATTTAACCATTCATATTCGCATCTTGTTCACGAGCAGACAATTCTTATCGGGCACAGCTTGGGCGCTGCTTTTATTTTACGCTGGATGGCACAGTCGGCACGCAAAATTGCCGTTGCCATCTTGGTAGGTGCATTTATAGGCAAGGTAGGACTTAATGAATTTGACGAAATAAATCAGAGCTTTTTTAACGATGCCTTTGATTGGCAAGGTATTAAAAAATGCAGTCATTCTTTTATATCTTATTATGGTGATAATGATCCCTATGTCACTAAGAAGCAGTTCCACTGGATAGCTGAACAGTTAGGAGCAAGAAAAATTATTGTTTCACAAGCAGGGCATTTTAATACTGTATCCGGTTATTCCAAGTTTCCTCTTCTGCTAAGTCATTTAAAACAGATTTTAAAAGGAAATCCGCTATGGTAAATGGATTATGTTTTATTTTTTTAGGCACATTAGGATGGGGTATTTCGCTGTTTCTTGTCAAATTGCTGCTGGTATCGTTAACCCCTGAAGACATTATTATTTACCGGATGGCACTGGGTGCATTATTTTTATTTGTGTTAATCAAACATCAGAAAATAAAAACAGCCCAGTCTGGTGTATTAATAAAAGAAGGAGTTGTGATGGGCTTGATGAATATTGCCATTCCATTTTATTTGATTGTGGTGGCTGAAAAAACTGTGTCCAGTTCATTGGCGTCCATCATAAATGGATTAACCCCATTATTTACATTTCTACTCGGTATGATTTTTTATTCATCAGGACAGCGGTTCCATTTTTTTAATTTACTCAGTACTCTCCTCGGGTTGGCAGGAGTGGTGGTGATAAATATGGATTATAGATGGAATGAGAAAATTGAAGTGGATCTTTTTGCTTTAATCATGGCAAGTGTTTCTTATGCGGTCGCAGCTAACTATGCTAAAGCACGCACAAAATCAAGTGATCCCATTCAAGTAGCGGCGGCCGCTGCTGTTGTCTCCGTTTTAGCGATGCTGTTATACAAATCAATAAAAGGAGAAATATTCCACTGGCACATACCACAGAATTTGCTCCAGGTAGCCGCCTTATGCTGGTTGGGGATCATCGGTTCGGGATTGAGCCTTTATCTTTATTGCCTGTTAATACAGCGCACTAGCGCGATAACAGCTTCGATGATTACTTATCTGATGACGTTTACAGGGATCGTCTCGGGCGTAATTTTTCTGCAGGAAAAATTGACTTATCCTGTTATTTCAGGATGCGGTTTCATCCTGGCATCGCTAGTTCTTCTCAATCATGGGCGATGGATTAAAAATCTTCTCATCTGGGATAGAAAAGGGGAGTGACCCATATGCTATCGTGCAGTTTTGATTATTATTCAGAAACGACTATACAAAACATTCGTTACTCCAGATTAAATTTTATCGTTAAGCATAAATACTAAGATCTGCTATTGCGCCTGGGCCGGGTTGTGGGCTGGGGCCCTTTTTCTTCAGATGCGTTCTCAGCGTTGTTAAAAAATGATGCATGGTGCGTGCTGACCGGTGAGACGAGGGCAGGCGATAAAGTAGGTGCTTTTTGAATAGAAGGGAGTAGCAATAAAGCTGCATCTGTAAAGCTTGCCGCGAAGTGATTCTCGCTGAGAATTTTGTATATTTCTTTTTTCTCTTCTGTTGATTGGCTGATCATCAAGGCTGCTCTTTGCTGCTCATTTGAATAAACATATGTGTAGATCAGGAGAGATTTTTCATTTTTATCTAATGTATTATATGGTTTGTTCATCAACTGGTAGAATATGCGATCGCACATTTCTGTTAATTTTTTCTGAAGCAAAGCTTTTGTATTTGTTTCTAAACCAAAGACTTCATAGTGTTTTGATAATCGCTGCATTGTTTTCAGCTGGTCCTCAGTTGTTTCTAACTTTGCTATATCTAGCATAAAGAGTTTGTCTAATTCTTTTTTAGTTCGGAATTCATCAATAAATCGATAACCATCTCGTCCATAGGGAGGTGTCTTTTCACCAGGGTAATATTGCCGCCTGAAATAACTGTATATTGCATCGATATCCTTTTCGCTAATGGAATCGAGTACCTGTTTTTTATGCTCTGGATCCAATTTAACGTAGCTTCTGATAAACGCATTCATTTTCTTCTTAAGATCGAGTTTAGATGCCGATTTTACGATATTTTGCATCTGCGAAATGGATTTTTTTTCATATTGAGAAATAAATTTTACTTCAGATTTTAATCCTTTCTCGTTTAGATCATGCAATATTTTTTCTCTGTCAGATTTGTACTGTGAATTAAGTACCATTATTTTATCTTCTTTTTTCATATCCAGATATTTATCAATAAAACGACTTCGTTGTTCCGCATTTAAATTCCCATAGTAGCCATATTCGATGGCATTGTTTCGCTTTTTCTGACTTTCTCGTTTTATGAAAAATTGAGCGGTATTATCTCGGCGCAATAAGAATTTATCAGAAAAGAGGGATTTTTTTGCGCTGTCTTTTTGTGTTGATAGGACGTCATTTTTATTTTTAACGTCTAATACGATGTATAACTTCATGAAAGATTTTTTCTCATCGTCGAGATGGTCAAATTGTTTGCTTTTTAGTAACTTGGCAATATTTTTTTGGAAGATTTCAGATTTCTGGATTTTTCTGTTCTTTCTAAGCTCTACCAAATCATTCACAGACTGAAATTTCAGCAGCTTATGCTGGTATTCGGGCGTTAGTGTCTGATAATCTTTTAAAAATTGCTTTTTCTCTTTTCTTGACCGCACAGCATACGGTTTTTGCAACAAAACCATCATTGTTTTTAGTTCGGCTATTTTGGCATTGAATATCTTATCGCGCTGTGCTTTTGCCGCATTTACTGATTTGATTTCTTCTTGAAAGTCTCTATTATTTATCTCCCTCGTGTTCTTTTCGTAATCCAAATGTGAAATTTCTTGATCGTATGCTTTTCTTTCTTCTACATCTAAACTAGGCAATACTCCCTTCATGGTTTTTTGCATGGCCGTTAATTCTTCGGTAAGTTGAGATTCGATGATCAAAGCAGCCAAGCCAGGATGACTTTTGCTCAGGGCAATGTAGTTTTTATAAATTCGATTCTTTCTTTTCGCTTTTCATCCGGCTTTTGGGGATTGCTGGATTTTAAACTGTTATATGAGACAAGCAAAATTTCTTTTTGCCTCTCAAGAAAATTTATTTCATTTTGCAAGCGTTCTACTTCTTGCCTTGCAATTTCAATTCCATTAGCCGATATCATGTCTGATTCCCCGTTCGGTATTTTTTACAGCATTTATATAATTATAGGCTTGATTAAATAATTTGCGTTAAAGTCGCTGAACTTCATATTATTTTGTATTATCATTGTGTTGGATTATTTAAATGCAAGGAAAGGAAGACAATGTCAGATACATTGCTATTCTCGGTAAATGACCATATTGCCCGAATCACTTTCAACCGCCCAGCAGTAATGAATTCATTTGACAAGCAAATGGCGGATGAATTGGAGAGCATCACTGAAGAAGTGAGAGCTAATCCTGACATTCGGGCCGTGCTTTTAAATGGAGCAGGTCAATTATTTATGGCAGGAGGCGATTTGCAATTTTTTCATGAACGACTGAATACCATGCCAGCCGGGGTCATGAAAATTGTGCGTACACTCAACGCCTCTATTATTAATCTGATGCATATGCCTAAACCTGTGGTAGCAAGCGTACATGGCTCCGTTGCTGGCGTAGGTGTGAGCTTGATGATGGCTTGCGATCTGGCAATAGCGGCAGAAAAAACCAAATTTACATTAGCCTATACCGGCATTGGTATCAGCCCGGATGGCGGTGCCTCATTCAATTTGCCACGTTTAGTTGGTGTTAAAAAAGCGATGGAATGGCTCTTGCTATCTGATATTTTCGACGCTCACACGGCTCAAGCATATGGACTAATTAATTGGGTAGTGCCTGCCGACAAATTAACAGAAGAAACGGAACGCCTGCTCAAGCGTCTGGCAAATGGTCCTACCCAATCTTACGCACGTGTAAAGCGTCTGATCAATGAAAGCTGGCAATTTGATCTTGAAAAGCAACTTGAACGCGAAGGCAGGGCATTTGAAGCTTGCAGCATAACATCGGATTTTAAAATTGGGGTGAATGGATTTCTCAACAAAAATAAACCTGAATTTACTGGAAAATAATTGATCGAGGTTGGTGGAGTCAGGGGAAATGATATCGCTAACTGATTTTACGGGGTTATTGATTGCGCCCGGAGGGATTCGATCCCCGACCACTCTGGTTCGAAGTGCGGCATGGTAATTTAAATTTAACAATAAATCAATGCCTTACGGAGTATTAGCATATGGAAAACCGATGGAAACCTAATGAAATTACCTGATTTCCAATGGAGGCCTGGTACAATTCTGGTACATTGGGATTATTCTTGAAATTATATTACAATGTATTACAATGTAATATAGGTGTAAGTGAGGGCTTAGCTATGAAATTAAAATCCAGAAATACAACCAGCTACCAGCAGGATCAAGACTTAATTGATCCTATGAGTGAGTGGTTATCTAAAAATCCGGGTTTTAACAAATCAAGGCTTATAAATATGGCTGTAAGACATTTTATAACAACTGAACATAAATTGGTGCCTGTAGAAACAGTAACCGCTAGTGACAAACAAGCATCTGAAATCGCAAAGAAAATGATGAAAAAGCATGCCCATATGCTAGAGAAACTGAAGTAGATGGCTTCTTCCAAAGTAAGCTTAATTACTGTTGACCAAGTGATTTCATTTAATAAGGAAATCGTATCACAGGAAAACCAAAAGCACCTTTGTTTGGATCGCGGAAACAATATATCCAATCAGGTATCATGCAACAAGGACGGTGTGTAATCATAAATGAAAAGTCACCTTTATTTATTTCTAATTCAAAAAAAATAGAAATAAATAAATTAAAAAAAGTTGAAAAAGATGGAAAGCAATATGTAGTAATTGGAAAGGATTCTGATGGTGAGTATTTGCTAGAAATCAAAGTGCCTTAATAGCTAAAATGTAAGTACGTCTCCCCGTTCTGGTGTCAAATAACGAATTCTATATGTACTGGTTGTGTCTCGAGCTATGGCTTTTAATGCGGTCAAAAGATCATGGAAAAATGGAATCAGCCTATGCATAATTGGGCGTTGATAGCATCCTAGCTCCAGATTTATTTTGACGGTCGCTTAAATTTAGAGCTGAGATGATTTCGGACTGACACAGTTTGATGAACGCTCTCCTGATAACCAGCAATATTCCATATAAACTCTTCTTGATAATTTTATTTTAACGGATTCGAGACTAGTTGGTTTTTTGTTAAATTTTTTGCATAAGCTTATGAATAAATTTAACAAAAAAATCGACTATACCAAATTCTGGTACAGTTTTGGTACATTGTTAGGAGTTGGGATGAGGCAAAATCTAGATAGAAGTGCTTGATTAAATAATCGCGCCCGGAGGGATTCGAACCCCCGACCACCTGGTTCGAAGCCAGTAGTGGTGGATTTAAAATTAAATTAAAATCAATACCTTGTGGCAATTTTGCATCAGCAAAACTTCGATAAACCCAGGGAAATTGGTATGAATCTGAGAGAGTTACGTGACAATTTCCCTACACTTTTGGATTAGTATGCGGTGAATATCCATATTAATCTATGCAATACTTGCGGTGAATATAATTGTATATGCGGCGAATATTGACTATAATCTCCTTATTAAATGCGGAGATTATATGTACATCTACGAACATAAAAAATGGCCTAAATTTCAATGGGATCATGCTAGATTAGCTGAACTGCTGGCTGATGTTCGCTATAAGCAAGGACGCTTGCTGGGCTGGATGGATGGTATTGGTTTTCAATTGCGAGAAGAGGCTACATTAGCTACGCTAACGCAAGATGTCATAAAAACCAGTGAAATCGAAGGGGAAAAGCTCGATACAGAACAGGTGCGATCATCCATTGCCAAAAAATTGGGAATGGATATTGGTGCTGCTCGTCAGATAGATAGACATGTCGATGGTATCGTTGAAATTATGTTAGATGCGACATGTCATTATAATGCGCCTTTAACAGAGGAACGGCTATTTGGCTGGCATGCGGCTTTATTCCCAACGGGCAGAAGCGGATTTCAACGTATTCATGTTGGCAGTTGGCGCACAAAAGAAAGTGGTCCTATGCAAGTGGTCTCAGGACCTTATGGTCGTGAAAAGGTGCATTATGAAGCGCCCGATTATAGTCGGTTGAAGAAAGAAATATCTGTTTTTTTAAAGTGGTTTAACCACTCGCAAGAAATAGACTTAGTTATCAAATCGGCACTCGCGCATTTTTGGTTTGTAACAATTCATCCTTTTGATGATGGAAATGGGCGCATTGCAAGAGCAATGGCTGATATGTTATTAGCACGTTCT
Source organism: Aquicella lusitana (assembly GCF_902459475.1). Classification (NCBI taxonomy): domain Bacteria; kingdom Pseudomonadati; phylum Pseudomonadota; class Gammaproteobacteria; order Legionellales; family Coxiellaceae; genus Aquicella; species Aquicella lusitana. The sequence continues at coordinate 817,669 of NZ_LR699114.1, forward strand.
GAAAATAGCCGTCAGCGATTTTATAGTATGTCGGCGCAAATTCAATGCGAACGTAATGAGTATTATCAAGTGTTAGAAAATTGCCAGAAAGGAAGTTTGGATATCACTGAGTGGTTAGAATGGTATTTGCGTTGTCTGCAACATGCCATTGTAGCCTCAAATTTGGTTTTGCAAACTGTGCTGACAAAAGCAGCATTTTGGCGAGCACATAGCGGAGAATCTTTTAATGAGCGTCAGCGTATGCTTATCAATCGTTTATTAGATGGGTTTGAAGGGAAACTTAATTCATCTAAATGGGCTAAAATAGCTAAATGTTCCCAGGATACAGCTTTGAGAGATATTACAGATCTCTTGGGAAGGAAAGTATTGCTAAAAGATGAAGGTGGGGGGCGAAGTACAAGTTATAAACTTTGTTTGCCGGATTAGGTTAGGACTAGTTTATCTTAATGAGACTGGTGTGCGGATGTAAGAAATAGGCGAGAGTTGGGCTCTACCCCAAATAAGGGGGCATTTTAATCGTAAATAACATACCTTACTTGTTGAATGGACAAGGAAAAGGAGATTAAAAATGCCCCAAAAGGATATTATCCTAAGTTTACCCGGCTTTACCATCAAAAATGTCAGTGGTCATAACCCGATAATTATTGATGTTCATTATCGAAACAAACCACGATGCCCAGCTTGTAATGGCAGGAACGTGCGCAAGAAGGCTAGCTTCATTCGGCGTGTTCGTCATGAGCCGATAGGGCATAGACAAACAGTGTTGCGCTTTAAAGCTTATAAACTCTATTGCCATACCTGCCAGCGTTACTTTAACCAGCAGTTCCCTGGTATCAATAAGTATCAGCGAGCAACAGAACGCCTGCATAATCACCTTTATCATCGACACACGGAAGGTGTTTCGCAACAGTCTCTCGCTCGTGACTTTAAAATGGGTAAAGCAACCATTGAGCGCTGGTACCATCAGCAATATGTGCTTGCTCACAAAGAAATTGATGTTCGACACTGTCCTGTGTATTCCGACCTTATTAGACCACCTATTCCGGTAACATTGGGCCATCCATTCTGATTTTTCTGGGCCACTGGTTCTGGCCGTATTGGATCATCTGTTACGGGACATTGGGCCAGTGATTACGGCGTCATTGGGCTACTTACCAGCTCACGATAGTTTATTTTTTATACAATATCCTCTTGTTTTCAAAGCGAGGGGGTAGTAATCGTGAGATATATAAGTATGCGTAAAATCAGTGAAGTTTTAAGGCAATACCATGAGTTAAAATGCAGCCATCGAGTTATTGCAAGAAGTTTAAATATTGGAAAGACAACCGTTACAAGATACTTAGAACGGGCGAAAGCAGCAGGAATTAATTGGCCTTTGCCGCAATCGATGACAGAAGAAGATTTATACAATCGTCTTTTTCCATCTGCTGTAAAGGTCTCAAGACAGAAGGCATTTCCTGATTGGGAACGGGTCTATAAAGAGCTACGCAAAAAGGGCGTGACCTTACAACTACTCTGGCGAGAATATCGCGATGTTCAGCCGGAGGGCCTGGGTTATTCCCAATTTTGTACCCACTATCGAGCTTATCTCAAGGCGACATCACCCATCATGCGGCAAGTACACAAAGGTGGTGAAAAAACATTTGTAGACTATGCGGGCATGACAGTACCTTGGATTGATCCAGGGACAGGCGAAATTCATGAAGCACAAATTTTTGTAGGCTGTTTAGGCGCATCACAATTTACTTTTGCTGAAGCAACTGCCACGCAGCAAATACCTGATTGGATTCAATCACACGTCAGAATGTGGGAATATTTTGGCGGGGTCAGTGAAATCGTTGTACCAGACAATTTAAAAGCGGGTGTAAAAAAATCTCACCGCTATGATCCCGACATCAATGCAAACTATCAGCATGTGGGCGAGCATTATGGTTTTGCCATTGTTCCTGCGCGTGTTTATGAAGCAAAAGACAAAGCAAAAGTTGAAAATGCGGTTGGTATAGTTGAAAGACAAATTCTTGCGCCAATGCGGCATATCACTTTTACGAGTATTGCTGAAATTAACGCAGCCATCAAACCTCGTCTTGCTGTCCTTAACAATCAATCCTTTCAAAAAATGAAAACATCAAGACGGGCATTATTTGAAGAAATAGATAAATCAGCGCTAAAGCCACTGCCACCCGAAAAATACCAATACGCCGAATGGCAACACGCAAAAGTTCATATCGATTATCATTTTGTATTTGACGATCATTATTACAGCGTGCCGTATAAATATATTCATCATGAAGTTGAGATCCGTGCTACAGCTAACACGGTGGAGTGTTTTTATGAGAGAAAACGTATTGCTTCACATCCACGCAGTTATCATCGGTATAAACACAGCACCATCAAGGAACACATGCCGCCTGCACATCGTGCACATGCGGAATGGTCGCCAGACCGCATGAAGCGATGGGCAAATAAAATTGGCCCGCATACGATGAAGTTTATTGATCGCTTAATCGCCTCGCGCGCGTTTCCAGAACAAGCTTATCGCGCTTGCCTTGGTGTGCTTCGCCTAGGCTCAAGATATGGCGAAAACCGTCTTGAAAAAGCCTGCGCTATCGCCAATGAATCTGGTGCAACACGTTACAGCCAAGTCGAAGCAATATTAAAAAACAAACTTGATACTGTTCCCAATTCTCATTCGACGAATACGCCTGTTATTTCGTCGCATGGAAATATCCGTGGTTCTGACTATTACAAATAAAACTGGAGATAAAAAGATGTTAACTCAACCAACGTTAGAAAAACTAAGAGCGCTAAAATTATCTGGAATGGCAGAAGCTTTTTGTGAACAATTACAAAAACCCATGCCTGATCTGGATTTTGAAGCTCGCTTAGGGTTGTTGATCGATCGTGAATGGTATTTGAGAGAAAACCGCCGCTTAAACAGACGGCTTGCACAAGCAAAACTTAAAGCTCAGGCTTGCATCGAGGACATTGATTTTAAACATACCCGCAATTTAAACAAAACTGTCGTACAAGAACTTGCCCGAGGGCAATGGATTCAACAACACTTGAACTTACTGATTACTGGGCCAACGGGTTGCGGCAAAACTTATATTGCCTGCGCGCTTGCACATAAGACTTGCTTGATTGGCATGTCTGCGCGTTATTATCGACTCCCACGTCTTTGGCATGAATTAAAAATCGCAAAAGCAAATGGTAGCTATGCTAATTGGCTCGCACAACTAGCAAAAATTGATGTTCTTATCTTAGATGATTGGGGATTAGCAACTCCTGACGATGACCAACGCCGCGATCTGTTAGAAATACTTGATGATCGCTACCAACGAAAATCAACTATCATCACCAGTCAGTTACCAATCACACATTGGCATGAACATTTGAATGATGCCACTCTTGCAGACGCTATCCTTGATAGATTAATTCACAACTCAATCAGATTGGAATTAGATGGCGATTCACTTAGAAAAAAACAAAAATCTTTACAGACCGATGAAGTTTAACAGATAATGCCGTCGTGACTGGTAAAGTTGTCCCAATAAACCGGAATCATTGTCCCCTTACGGACTGGAATTAATGGTCCTTTCGATCGGAATACACACTGTCCAACAGTGCTTGGCATTGATGAGCATTTCTTTAGTAAAAAACAGGGTTATGCCACCACGTTTTGTAATCTCAGAAAACATAAAATATTCGACATCGTTAAAGGTCGATCGGCAAAAGATTTGGCAAGCTATTTAGATCGACTACCCGGAAAAGATCGCGTAAAAGTCGTCTGTATTGACTTAAGTAGCACATATCGAAGTATCGTGCATCAGTATTTCCCTAATGCCAAAATCGTTGCTGATCGCTTCCATGTGATTCGACTCATGCACCATATGTGTATGCAGACTTATCAGGAAATTGATCCCAAAATGAAAAATAAACGAGGGTTATTAGCAGCACTCAGAACTAACCCAGACAATCTCACTTCAGACAGATTGAAAAAGCGTGATCAGTATTTAAATGAGCATCCTGCAACTGCTGCCATATACCATTTTAAACGGCGCTTGCATCGATTGTTAATGAAAAAAACAGTGTTCAAAAGTCGTTGCCAGCGGCTAATTCCAGTATTTTTAAAAATGGTTACAGCATTGAAACAGAGTCCATTTAAACGATTAGTAACGCTTGGCAAAACACTTTATCAATGGCGTGAGGAGGTGGTACGTATGTGGCGATTCACAAAGAACAATGGAATAACGGAAGGCTTCCATCGGAAGATGAAATTAATACAGCGACGAGCATATGGGTTTCGGAACTTTGAAAACTATCGGTTACGTGTTAGGGTGCTGTGTTCGTAAATGGTGTGCCCCCTGAAATGGGAAAGACCCGAAAGACCCGAGAGTTGGTTAACCATTTTGGATATGAATTATTCATCGCGCCCGGAGGGATTCGAACCCCCGACCACCTGGTTCGAAGCCAGATACTCTATCCAGCTGAGCTACGGGCGCATCGGCGTGATTGCTAAGTGGGGTTTTAGCCCGAAATAAAATCACGTGTAGTGGTTTTGCTATTTCTGGTTTTTAGCACGCGCCCGGAGAGATTCGAACTCCCGACCACCTGGTTCGTAGCCAGATACTCTATCCAACTGAGCTACGGGCGCGTTCTAGAAACCAGCATTTTGCCTATCGAGTGTACTGTCGGTTTCTTCTTAACAGTACCACTTAACGGAGAGGGAGGGATTCGAACCCTCGATGGAGCTTTTGGCCCCATACTCCCTTAGCAGGGGAGCGCCTTCAGCCTCTCGGCCACCTCTCCAAAATTGACCCCGCGTTTGCTAAGGCGGGATTATCTCAGTTTTAAAACTGAGGGTCTTACTCTTTATTGTTTTCCGTTTTATCCGCTTTTGGCTCTCGCTTCTTTCTTTCTTTTGGGGCGGCAGGAGCGGCTGCTGCTGGAGCTTCTTCTTGTTTCGGCGTGGTATTTTTTTCTTGCTGTATGCGCTGATAGATTTCTTCACGATGTACGGATACATCTTTGGGCGCATTAATACCTATACGCACTTGGTTACCTTTAATACCAAGTACAGTCACAATCACATCATCGCCAATGACGATGGTTTCACCCACACGCCTTGTTAAAATGAGCATTATCCATCTCCTTTAAAAAACTGCCTTGTCCATTAGAAAAACCACTACCCCGTTAATTCCATGAGGTACAAATTTTATTAAGTATATATGGGTAATATCAATTAAGTTGATATTTTGCATCACCCTTCACAGCTCTGCTATCTATATTGACCGTTACAGTGACGGCTACCGAATATACTGGGTATATTTTATCAGGATTTACGTGAGAGCGTGGATCTCGGCGTAATTTTCTGTTCTTACCCATTAGCGCTGCTTTCAAGGTGTGCAATAGTAAACAATAAAATGGCATTCTGCAAATAGGATTTTCATTTTTTTATTCTATATATAGTTGTTGCGTCTCCATCGGGATCTTGTCCAGCTCGAATGCCTGGTGAACCGCCCGTACGCCTTGCTCCAGGTGCGCTTCATCCACTACCACCGATATTTTGATTTCCGAAGTCGTAATCATCTGGATATTAACGCCTGCATCTCCCAAGGACTGGAACATGGTGCTGGCAACGCCGGTATGCGAGCGCATCCCGATGCCCACCAGTGACAGTTTAGCAACTTTAGGGTTGGTTTTAACGGACACAGCACCCAATTCTTTAGCCAATTCTTCTATAATCTTTAAGGCCTTAGGATATTCGCGCCGGTGTACAGTGAAAGTAAAATCGACCGTATTCTGTGCGGTCATGTTTTGTGCAATCATGTCAATTTCAATATGGGCTTGGCTGACTTTCGCCAGAATACGGCCTTCCGTGCCCAACTGGCGGGGTATGCCAGAAAGCGAAATCACGGCTTCTTCACGGCTAAATGCAATGCCCGAGACAGGGAGTTTATGCATAATTTTATCCTCGAAGGTCACCAGCGTACCTTGGCCATCAGAAAAAGTGGATAGCACGCGTATTGGCATATTGTGTTTGCTTGCCAATTCAACCGAGCGCATCTGCAACACTTTAGCACCGAGACTGGCCATTTCAAGCATTTCTTCAAAGCTAATTTGCGGCAACAAACGGGCTTCCGGAATAAGATGCGGATCGGTGGTATAAACCCCGTCTACATCGGTATAAATCTGGCATTCATGCGCTTTGATGGCTGCAGCAATAGCGACGGCAGTGGTATCAGAGCCGCCACGGCCGAGCGTCGTAATATCGCCGTATTCATTAACACCCTGAAATCCAGCAATGATGACAATGCGGCCTTGTTTAAGCTCACGTTCGATAATATCCGTGTTGACTTTCTGGATCCGGGCCTTGGTATGGATTGTGTCAGTATGGATGCCAATTTGCGATCCGGTAAAAGAGCGGGCAGGACACTGCTTGGCGTTTAACGCCATGCTGAGGAGCGCCATGGAGACCTGTTCGCCGGTTGAAATCAACACATCGAACTCGCGAGGATCGGGGTAATGCGTTAAGGCATTGGCAAGCTGAATCAGGCGGTCTGTCTCGCCATACATGGCAGAGACAACCACCACAACATCATGCCCTTGTTGCTTGGTCTGCAAAATTTTTTGAGCCACATGGTGGATACGGTCCAGATTGCCGACCGAACTGCCGCCATATTTTTGTACGATGAGCGCCATACTGTAATGTTATCCTTTTTCCTGCACCCAAGTGTAAATAGATTGTAATGCTTTTTCCAAGGCTTCTGGTTTATTTCCACCTGCTTCCGCAAGATCGGCACGACCACCGCCTTTTCCGCCCACTTGGATAGCTACGCTATTAACGATCTCCTTGGCATTGAGCCTGTCTACCAAATCGGCTGTGACACCGCCTACAATACCAACTTTATTTTCCTTGACGGTTGCAAGCACAATGACAGCGCTACCCAGCGTCTGCTTGAGATGATCCATGGCATGACGTAAGGCTTTGCCATCCAGCCCTTCAACTTTAGCTGCTAATACCTTGATATTACCAATCATTTTTGCTTGGCTTGCCAGGTCTTGGCTGACCACGCCAGCCAGTTTATCCTTAAGTTGCTGGATATCTTTCTCCATCTGAAGAATGCGCTCTTCTTTTTGAGACAGCTTTTGCTTGAACTCATCTTCACGCTTTTCAATAAAGCGCAGCGCTGCATCACCCGTCACAGCCTCGATGCGACGTACGCCAGCGGCAACGCCCGTCTCGGCCGTAATTTTGAAGATGCCAATGTCACCCGTGTGATCGGCATGTGTCCCGCCGCATAATTCAACGGATGGTCCGAAGCTGACAACACGGACTTTGCTGCCGTATTTTTCGCCGAAAAGAGCGACGGCTCCACTTGCTACCGCTTCTTGTGGCGTGGTTACCCGTACTACGCCTTCGTAATTCGCACGTATTTCATCATTTACGCGACGCTCAACGGTGCGTAACTCTTCATCGGTGAGCGGCGAAGCATGCACGAAATCAAAACGCAATCGCTCGGGTTCAACGAGCGAGCCTTTTTGTACTGCATGCTCACCTAGCACCTGTCTTAATACCAGATGCAGCAAATGCGTTGCCGTATGATTTAATACAGTTGCAGCGCGCCGTTTGGCATCAACTTCTGTCAGGACTTCGTCCCCCACGCGCAAGGTTCCTTTTTCCAGTTTGCCCAGGTGTAAATGCGTGTGACCCTGCTTGATGGTATCCAATACTTTAAAAAGCGCCTGGTTTTCGATGCGCAGCAACCCCTGGTCGCCAACTTGGCCGCCGGATTCTGCATAAAAAGGCGTGCGGTCCAGTACGATTGAGCCTTTTTCACCTGCATTTAAGGCATCAACAAATTTGCCGTCGCGATAAAGCGCAAGAATTTTGCCAGTATCGGGCAGCGGTTCTGCCAGCAGATTTTTGTGCCCGATAAATTCGGTGGGCGGCTGGGATGCCTGTACGGGCGTGTATTCAGCAGTAAACTGGCTTGCCTGCCGTGAGCGTTCACGCTGTTTGGACATGGCGGTTTCAAATCCCTCATAGTCGATTAACAGGTTGCGTTCGCGTGCGATATCTGCGGTCAAATCAGCAGGAAAACCGTAGGTATCATACAGCTTGAAAACGGTTTCACCTGGGATGATATCGCCTTTCAAGTCATGGACGACTTGTTCGAAAAGCTTTAATCCCTGCGAAAGCGTCACGCTGAATTGTTCTTCTTCCTGCAGCAACACTTTTTCTACATGTGCTTGTGCTTTAACCAGTTCGGGATACGCATCGCCCATGAGCACAACCAGCGGCTCAACCAGCCGATAAAAGAAGGGCTGAGTAATGCCTAATTTATTTCCATGACGCAGTGCTCTGCGAATAATGCGACGCAGAACATAACCGCGACCTTCATTGGAAGGCAGAACACCGTCTGTGATTAAAAAGCTGCAGGAGCGAATGTGGTCGGCAATGACACGTAAAGAGAAGTTTTTTAAATCCCGGATGTCAGCCAGCTCAGCCGCCGTTTTGATTAATGGTTGAAAAAGATCCGTATCATAATTGTTGTGCACGCCTTGCATGACAGCAGAAATACGTTCCAGCCCCATACCCGTATCGACGGAGGGCTTGGGGAGCGGCGTGAGTGTGCCATCGGCTGCACGGTCATATTGCATGAATACCAGGTTCCAGATTTCGATATAGCGATCGCCATCGGCGTCTTCGCTGCCTGGTGGTCCACCTGGAATGTGTGCCCCATGATCATAAAAAATTTCCGTACACGGGCCACAAGGACCGGTGGGTCCCATCGACCAGAAATTATCATGTTCACCACAACGGCTGAATCGTGCCGGATCGATTTTCATTTCATTTAACCAGATCGCTTCTGCTTCCTTGTCATCTTCGAATACGCTGACCCATAATTTTTCAGGCGGTAAGCCCAATTTTTTCGTGAGAAATTCCCATGCGAAATGAATCGCTTCCCGCTTGAAATAGTCGCCGAAACTGAAATTGCCGAGCATTTCAAAAAACGTATGATGGCGCGCCGTATAACCCACGCGTTCCAGATCATTATGCTTGCCACCTGCGCGCACACAGCGTTGAGAAGAAGCGGCACGATGATAGGGGCGTTCTTCCTTGCCCAGGAAAACATCCTTAAACTGCACCATGCCTGCGTTGGTGAACAGCAGGGTAGGGTCATTAGCTGGTATCAGCGAGCTGCTAGGCACAATTTCATGGCCATGTTCACGAAAATAATCTAAAAATTGACGGCGTATTTCATTACTGCCTAGAAATGACTGCTTGGATTCGATTCCCATATATTTACCGTTTTTTAATGTATTCATATCTGTTTTAGTATTTAACATTCGTTGTTGCCAGACGGCCAATGTGACGATTGCTGGATATTATGACATGTGTTGTTTGTTGTTCCTAATGACATTCGCTCGGTACATATATTCAACGGGTTAAACGTCAATCCTCTCTATTTCAGCGTCCTTGTTAAGCAGCACGCTGTCAACCTGTTCACGCGTAAAACCACGATATTGTAGGAAGCGTATTTGTTTGGCGCGTTCTTTGAAATTGGTGGGTTGTTTGCCTTTAAAGTGCTTTTGCCAAACTTTATGTATTTCGGCAAGCCAAACATCGGCGGGGACAGACAATTTTTCTGCGATGACATCGTCTGCAATGCCACGGGCTTGCAGTTCAGCGGCAATACGGTGCGGGCCATAGCCTTTTTTACTACGCCAATACACAAAATTTTCTGCAAAACGCAGATCATTGATGAGGCCGGCTTGAAGCAGATCAGCAATCAGGGTTTCAATTTCATCAGGAGTGCAGCTTTTGGCTTTTAATTTTTGCCGTATTTCCTGTTGGGAATAATCACGGCGGGAGAGCCAGTTAAGAACAGTGCGATGGAACGGGCTTTTAGTCATTGTTTGAAGTGTGATGAGATTTCATGTGGTTGTCCTTAAAGGTGGGCAAACAAAGCATGCCCACCTTTACCCAATCTATCAGGCAACGCTTTCCTCAATCTCATCCTCTTTCTCGCTGCGTACCAGCGTGGCATGCAGGTTGATCATGAGTTCACGCAATTTGGTTTCAATCTCATGCGCAATTGCCGTATGTTCTTTCAGGAATTGACGCGCGTTTTCTTTGCCCTGGCCTATACGCTGTCCATTATAACTGAACCAGGCGCCGGACTTGTCAATTAATCCCTGCTGCACACCGAGGTTGATGATTTCGCTTTCGCGAGAAATGCCTTCATTGTAAAGGATGTCAAATTCAGCCTGTTTGAATGGAGGGGCCACTTTGTTTTTGACCACCTTGACGCGTGTTTCGCTGCCTTTGATTTCATCGCCTTCCTTCACGTTGCCAATGCGGCGAATATCAAGACGTACTGAAGCGTAAAATTTCAGTGCATTGCCGCCTGTTGTTGTTTCAGGATTGCCAAACATGACGCCAATTTTCATGCGAATCTGGTTAATGAAAATGACCAAGGTGTTAGAGCGTTTGATATTGGCGGTTAATTTACGCAGTGCCTGTGACATGAGACGTGCCTGCAGCCCCATGTGCTGGTCGCCCATTTCACCCTCAATTTCTGCTTTGGGCGTGAGGGCGGCAACAGAGTCGATAATAATCACATCGATGGCACTTGAGCGTACCAGCATGTCGGCAATTTCAAGTGCCTGCTCTCCTGTATCCGGCTGCGAGATCAGGAGGTCGTCTACATTTACGCCCAGCCGCCTGGCATATCCCGGATCCAGTGCGTGTTCTGCGTCAATAAATGCGGCTGTGCCGCCTTTTTTCTGACACTCGGCGATAACCTGCAGCGTAAGGGTGGTTTTACCGGAAGATTCCGGACCATAAATTTCAACGATACGGCCTTTGGGCAGGCCACCGATGCCCAATGCGATATCGAGCGAGAGTGACCCGGTAGAAATGGCTTCAATGTCGGGTACGTCAGTGGCGTTATCGCCCAGACGCATGACAGAACCCTTGCCAAATTGGCGCTCAATTTGACTCAGCGCAGCGGCGAGGGCTTTTTTCTTGTTGTCTTCCATAAGTTGATCCTTATTGTTAGTTTCAGTTAAATGATGATGACCGGCACGGCAATTGCTCAACATCTATCCAGTGGGACACTGTCACAGATTTTCTAAAGATTACCTGAATGAGACTGGCTTGAGAATGGGTGTTTTGAGAAGGCGTAGTCACGCCGCAGAATTTTTATTATTTAGAAGGTAACGGTTAATGTCAATCACTCACTCGCTAAATAAGATAACCCTGTCAAGCTTAAGGCTCTCTTAAGATTTTATGGCGTAGAATGGCAATCCCTCCTGTGCCCAAAACTTATTAAAAAGAAGGGGAAAGTGGAAGCCGAAGGTGAGCAAAAATAAATTAATTTTTAAATAAAGTAGGGAGATGCACAATGTCAACCGCAAGACAAAGCGTAATAATCGAAGAAATTACCGAAGAAGATCAAACTCAAACCAAAGAGAATAATAAAACAACCGAGTCTACAAAAGACCCCGTAATTGAAATGCCGCCTGACCAGGAAGATGATGTTGAGTTACAGGCGCCATCCAATACAAGCGAAAACAAGCCGGGGAAATTACAAGTTGTTTCCCAATACGCTTTCAGAGTCGTGGGCGGATATGCACCCGCCGTATTTTTCGGGGCACATGTATTTCCACCGATTCCCGTTCCTTTTAGCACCACGATGGGTTTTGTCGGCATTGCGATGAATGATCGCGTGGGCAGTGCTTTGGGCTATATGGTGAAGGCGGATACAGCGGAGATGGCTGAATTTTTCAGATCATCCGGTCATGGTTATATTGCGTTGGGAGTGGCGGCTGAATTTGCCAAGGGTGCGGGAAAATTCGGTTTAACAGCCATACCTCCACTGATTATGGGGTATGCGGTGGGCCAGTGGACCATTCTGTATCAATTGGAGAATGTGCCCGTTACTAGCTTTATCATGCAAAATCCGTTGCTGGAAGGCTTCATCTACGGCACAGGTGGTTTTGCTATCCAGCAGCTTGGCATGAAGGTATGGGAATGTTGTGTTCCTCCAAAAACAGCTGAGGCAAATGCACATCCGCAAAATCACTTGATCCAGACCGCATTTGGTTATGGGCTGCGTTACATGGGCGGATTTACCCTGGCAGAAACGGCACGCGAAGCGATGATTTATTATGGATTGCCCGGGTTGGCTAATAATCCGCTTATGCCTGCCACGGCTTTTGTAGCAGACCAGCTCATGCAGGGCTGGGAGTTCATGAACTCGACCAGGAAACTGGGATCTGACGAGGCAGAAAAAGCGAAAGAAGGCTATCAAGTGGTTCCCCAGACCATCGAAGAAGGCAAGGCGTTGGATATGGGAACCTCATCTACAGGAAAAACGGTGGCCAAAATTGGGCTGCGCACGACTCTTGCTATCGGATTTATAGTAGCAACGGATTATGGCGTACATAAACTGCGTGGTTATTTGGATCCCGACTATGAAAAAAGCACGCCCTCTACACTGGAACGCTTGGGTTTCTATGCGTTGAATGTGGCTGCAGGCTGGACGGTGGTGGCTGCTGCCAAAAATGCGCAATCCATTTATAAGGCTGGCCAGACGATGTTCCAACGTTGCGCTAATGCGGTGGCTTCTTCATCTGTCTCAATCCAGGTAGAAAATCAGGTAGAAAGGCAGGTAGAAAAGCAGAAGCTGATGAGTCTGCGTAGCACAATGTAACTTGCGAGAATGGCAAAAGGAGGCATGAAATATATGCCTCCTTTCATTCAATTAGTTCCAGCAATTTTTTTAATGCCGTCTCAATGGTTTTTTGCCGGATTGCTTCACGATCGCCGGAAAACAGTTGCTTTTCTGCATAAACAAAAGCCTCACGCTTTGCCCAGGCAATCCATACGGTACCCACTGGTTTGTCTCTAGAGCCTCCGCTCGGCCCGGCAATGCCGGTAACGGCAATACTCATATCGCCATGGCTATGTTGCAGCGCTCCTTGCGCCATCTCTCGTGCAGTTTGTTCACTAACCGCGCCAAAATTTTCAATCGTCTGCGGGTTGATGCCCAGTAGCTCCATTTTGGAAATATCGCTGTAGGTTACAAAACCGCGTTCAAACCAGTCTGAGCTGCCGGGAATATGTGTGATCCAATAGCTTATTCCTCCTCCCGTGCAGGATTCGGCCGTGACAAGCATCAGGCCCTGTTTTTTAAGCGCCAGGCCGGTTTCTTCAGCCAGTTTTTCAATGCTTGCTGTCATGTATTCATCCTGATGTTAAATAAACCAAGATAACTGTAGGGTGGCACAGACTTGAATGGATGACAAGGCGACGTATTTTAATTAACATCACGCATTGCAGCGTGGCTGGTGACTAACTGTGTCATTATTCTGACACTCTCTAAAAAGACGGAATGCGAAATGTTATGGCGCTATCAATGATTGACTCTTCTCATCCTCATACGCCGATGATGCAGCAATATCTGCGTATTAAGGCGGATTATCCGAACACGCTACTGTTTTATCGCATGGGCGATTTTTACGAACTTTTCTATGATGACGCGCAGCAGGCAGCGCGCTTGCTGGGCATTACGTTAACCGCCCGCGGTCAATCTGCCGGCAAACCCATTCCTATGGCGGGCGTACCATTTCATTCTGCTGAATCTTATATTGCAAGGCTTATACGGCAGGGTTTGTCTGTGGCAATCTGTGAACAAATAGGCGATCCCAAAGCGGGCATAGGCCCTGTGGAACGCCAGGTAGTACGCATTTTGACGCCAGGCACGGTGAGTGACGCAGCCTTTTTGGATGATCATCACGATAATCTTTTGCTCGCGCTTTTTGCACAACATCGTTGCTATGGTCTTGCCTGGCTTGATATCAGTGGCGGCCGTTTTCATTTGCTTGAAGTTGAAGGCGAAGAAGCTTTGAGTAGTGAACTTGCGCGACTGAAGCCGGCTGAACTGCTGGTGAGTGAAGAATGGGATCATGGATTATTGAGCGCCTGCAGGCAGCAAGTCAGGCGCCGCGCACCGTGGGAATTTGACTATGAAACCTCCGTACGATTATTAACCGAACAAATGCAGACGCATGACTTAAAAGGTTTTGGCTGTGAAAACCTGTCAGCTGCGTTGTGCGCAGCGGGTTGCCTGCTGCAATATGCAAAAGAAACACAGCGTGCGAGTATGCCGCATGTTCGAACGATTCAAGTAGAACGGCGTGAGGAAAGTTTGCTGCTGGATGCTGCGACACGCCGCAATCTTGAACTGATAACTAATTTGTCCGGCGGTACGGAAAATACGCTAGTGTCGGTATTAGATCAGACGCAGACTGCCATGGGTAGCCGTATGCTGAAGCGCTGGCTAAACAGACCATTACGCGATCGAATCATACTGCAGGGCCGGCAGGAGAGTGTAAGGGAATTGCATGAACAACACGCTTATGCATGCTTGCAAAAAACACTGCAGGCAAGCGCTGATCTTGAACGCATCCTCGCGCGTATTGCACTCAAGTCTGCGCGGCCGCGTGATCTTGTCGCGCTGCGAAGCACGCTTGCGCTGCTGCCCGTGCTGCAGCAGCAATTGCAGGGATTGCGTGCGGCGCAGTTACAGCATTTGCAAAATGAAATCCGTACCTTCCCCGAGCTTTATGATTTGCTGACGCGTGCCATCATTGACCAGCCGCCCCTGACAATACGGGATGGTGGCGTGATTGCGCGTGGCTACGATGCGGAACTCGATGAACTGCTCGCCATCAGTGAAAATGCCGGAGATTATTTAATCAAGCTGGAAGAGCAGGAAAAGCTGCGCACGGGCCTTTCAACCTTGAAAGTGGGCTATAACCGTGTGCATGGTTACTATATTGAAATCAGCCGCCTACAGGCGCAGCAAGTGCCGATGGATTATATCCGCCGTCAGACACTCAAAAATGCGGAACGGTTTATTACACCGGAATTAAAAGCGTTTGAAGACAAGGCATTGAGCGCGCGTGACCGCGCATTGGCCCGTGAAAAAATATTATATGATGCTTTACTGGATGCGCTGCTGCCATCCATCCCCGCGCTGCAAGCTTGCGCGAACGCGATGGCGGAAGTAGATGTGCTGGCGAATTTTGCTGAACGCGCTGTCAGTTTGCGTTGGTGCTGCCCGGATTTGGTAGATGAGGCAGGTTTGGAGATTATTGAAGGACGGCATCCAGTGGTGGAGTCAGTGGCGGAACAACCCTTTGTGCCGAATGATATTACACTGCATGCAAAGCAGCGCATGCTGATTATTACCGGACCTAATATGGGAGGCAAATCCACCTATATGCGACAAACTGCCTTAATTGTTTTGCTCAGCCACATCGGCAGTTTTGTGCCGGCGCAATCGGCAAAAATAGGGCCCATCGATCGTATTTTTACCCGCATCGGCGCAGCGGATGATCTGGCGAGCGGCCGATCTACTTTTATGGTGGAAATGACGGAAACCGCTAATATCCTGCATAACGCCACGTCGCAAAGCTTGGTGCTCATGGATGAAATTGGACGCGGTACCAGCACATTTGACGGTTTATCGCTGGCCTGGGCCTGTGCGCAATATCTTGCACAGGGTGTGCGCGCTTTTACTTTATTCGCCACACATTATTTTGAATTGACTACGCTCGCAGACGAAATGGCAGTGGTGCAAAATGTGCATCTCGATGCTACCGAACACGGCGATACGATTATTTTCTTGCATCGCGTTCAGCCGGGACGTGCGAACCAGAGCTATGGTATTCAGGTTGCGCAGCTGGCAGGGGTGCCGCGCGCAGTGATTCAGCAAGCCAAAACAAAATTGCAGGAATTGGAACGCCAGGCTTACCATGTGCAGCAAGCGCATTCGCCTGTTCCTGAGCAGCGTGATTTATTTGCAGAGCCTGAAGAAGCGCATCCGGTGGTCTTACAATTACGCGATCTTAATCCGGACCAGCTTACTCCTAAAGAAGCGCTGGATTGGTTATATCAATTAAAAGCGGAAGCTGGCAATTCAGGCAAATAATTAATGGCATTACCTTAAGAGGAAACAATATTGTAAAGGTTAGGTAATTCGTTGGTGAAACTGTGCCTGCTATTGCGAGCGTAGCGAAGCAATTTAGGACACACTTCACAATCTGTCATCCTGAGCGAAGCGAAGGATCTCCTTTTGTATATCGGGAGATCCTTCGAGCAAAAAACGCTCTCAGGATGACAGCAGGGTCCATCAATAACTAATTAACAGAAGTTTCTAACATCATTACCGAGAATATTTTACTTACAGCTTTCCGGCGTTTTCACACAAGCAGCGATCGGTGAAGCAGGTGCAATGACGCTCTCTAAAACTTTATAAGGTACGAGAACTTCGGGTTGTCCAAATACATAAGCGGCAACCTGGTATTCCTCAAAAGTAAACAAAATACCTTCGGGTAGCAGATTCCAGTTCTTGTAGTTTTCCGATTTAGGAGCAGTGCCTTTTTCAAACCAGTCGTTGTCCTGTTGTTGTAGTTCTTTTTTTAACTGTTCCCGGCTGTAGGTAGCGATAACATTCAGATAGTTGGAATTGGCTTTGAATAAGTCATTCAGCGCCAATTGTTTTCCAGTCTGCAGATCGTAATTGACGACCTGAATTTTCCGGCCGGGATGCGCTGCGCCTGCAAAATAGAATTCATTGTTAAAACGCACGCTCAATAATGTTTGCGAACCTGCACTGACGGTTGATAGATCATAGAAAATATCTAGATTGTTTTGCCGAACGGATTCAGGCAGATTTTTGATGTCCGGAAAAGACTTGACGACTTCTTTTTTAAACTGATCGATTTGCCCGGACACAGCAGTATCAATAAGTTGATTAAATTGTTTTGCTTGCGAATTCAAGTTTCCAGCCAGCTCAGGGGATTTTGCTTTGATTTGATAGGGCGGTTCCTTACTGCTTTCATGGCGCATTTTGCTTTTGAACGTGAAGCCATTTGGGAGCGACAGTTTCTTTTTTTCAAATGCAGTTTGCTCGGCGAATACATATTGTGAAAACAATACAACAATCACAAGGAGTAGTAATTTTTTCATGAGGCGTCTTCTTTAGTAGTAAGTTCAATTAATTCTGCCACTTCATCTTCAGTCAGTTCAACGCAGCGCCCGCGTTTTAAACCCGCAGGCAGATAAACGGGACCAAAACGAATACGAATAAGTCTGCTCACAGTAAAACCCAGCGCGTCCCAAAGCCGGCGGACCAGCCGATTACGGCCTTCCGAGATGGTAACATGGAACCAGTGATTAGCTCCGCTGCCGCCTGCGTCGACAATTTTTTCAAAATGGGCTGGACCATCTTCCAACTGCACACCTTTTTTTAGCTGCTCCAGCGCTTCAGGCGTGACTTCACCACGCACGCGCACAGCGTATTCACGCTCGATATGAGAACGGGGGTGCATAAGATGGTTAGCAAGGGTGCCGTCATTGGTGATCAGTAGCAGGCCTGAGGTATTGAAATCCAGTCTGCCTACGCAAATCCAGCGGCTATTACGAATGATAGGCAAACGTTCGAAAATGGTAGGACGGCCTTCCGGATCATTGCGGGTACACATTTCTTTTTCAGGCTTATGATAGAGCAGTACCCGTGATTTTACATTCAAGCTTTTGAAAAGTTTAATTTCACGGCCATCAACGCAAACCCGGTCCCGATAGGTCATGCGGTCACCGATGGTCGCAATCCTGCCGTTGACGGTGACTCTGCCGTCCTGAATCCAGGATTCAATTTGCCGGCGTGATCCAAGCCCGGCATTCGCCAAAACTTTTTGTATTTTTTCACTCATGATTCAGTTTTCTTCTAGCCTGTGGCTGCTTCTTCATCTGCGTTATGATCAGGGCTATCCAGGTCGGCATCATCATCCAGCTTGACTATATTGTCTTCGTCGCCTGACAGAATGGCTTCCCGTTCTTCCGGTATGGCTTCGCTATTATCGGGGCCCACTTTACTGTTTTCCAGCGCTAATTGCACCTGCAATTGTGCTTCCTGTGCCTCCAGGTTTTTGAATTCAGCGAGCGTGGGCAGATCAGTCAACGACTTCAAGTTGAAATGATCAAGAAATTCCTTGGTGGTGCCATAAATAGCGGGTTTGCCTGGGACTTCACGGTAGCCAATGATACGAATCCATTCGCGTTCCTGCAGTGTCTTGATAATATTGCTGCTGACGGTAACACCGCGGATTTCTTCGATTTCAGCGCGAGTAATGGGTTGTTTGTATGCAATAATGGCAAGTGTTTCCAGAAAAGCGCGTGAATAGCGCGGCGCGCGCTCTTCCCACAAGCGGGAGAGCCAGGGACTTAATTCTGTTTTGGCCTGCAGGCGATAACCGCTCGCCACTTCTTGCAGCTCAATACCGCTTTCCTCGTGTCGCGCTTTAATATTAGCCAGAATTCCCCTGACTTCGGAGGTGCTGGGTCTTTCTTCTTCAGTGAATAGATTTTGTAATGACAACACGGTCAAAGGTTTTCCCGCAACCATCAGGGCGGCTTCAATAATCGATTGCATTTTTTCCAGCGACAGGGCGGCCATTTCTTTTCTCCAAAAAAACAAAATCAATGCATGCAGATAAGTAGAATCGGCTAAAATTTTCGCAAATTCTCACCCAATAGTCACGGCTATTCTCTGCCGATTGATAAAAAATTCGGAACAGGCGTGGCATGTATGTCAGCTTTTACTAGCATGATCTGCAGTTTAAGCGCAGTGTTTATTTTTTTCATCATGCAATCTAGTAAAAAGCAGGTAATTATCATACAGTTTCCCCATTTGGAAATGGCCGTAGAGACAAGAGGTTGTGCTGGTGCCTGCAAAACTGATACGTGGTTTATATAATTTAGGCTCCCAACAAAGGGGCGGTGTCCTGACGATTGGGAATTTTGATGGTGTACATATCGGGCATCAACAGCTGGTGGCGAAGGTGCTTGAAAAGGCAAATCGCTTGAAAGTGCCTTCCGTCGCAATGACTTTTGAGCCGCATCCCTTTGAATTTTTTTCAGGTGAAAATTTAACCATCCCTCGCATCACGCGGCTGCGGGAAAAGTTTTGCGCCCTGGCTGCCTGTGGTATCGATAACGTGTTAATATTACCATTTAATCAAGAGATTGCGAGCATCTCTGCAACCGATTTCGTGCAAAAAATTCTCTACGAAGCCTTAGGTCCCCGCCATATCATCATTGGCGATGATTTTCACTTTGGGCACAAACGCCAAGGTGACAAGGCGCTGCTTGAGGAAATGGGGCGTACTCGCGGATTTTCTGTGGAATCCATGCACACCGTCATGGTGGAAGGCGAACGGGTGAGTAGTACGCGTGTGCGTAAGGCGCTGGCAGAAGGGAGCCATGATTTGGTGAGGCAGTTGCTTGGCCGCCCTTATTCCATGATGGGGCGTATCCGCTTTGGTGATCAGCGGGGCAGACAGTGGGGGTTTCCTACCGCAAATATTTTTTTACACCGCAAGCTGACGCCAGTCAGGGGCGTCTACACTGTGTATGTGCATGGCGTGGCGGAACATCCTTGGCCTGGTGTTGCCAATATCGGCGTCAGACCGACTGTGGATGGCACTCGAACGCTGCTCGAGGTACACTTACTCGATTTTAACCGCGAAATTTATGGGCGGTATGTGCGCGTCGAATTCTGCGAAAAATTGCGCGATGAAATACGTTTTTCCAGTCTGGATCTGCTAAAACAGCAGATTGCCGCTGATGTTGTGTCGGCCCGGAACTATTTTCAGAAACAGGGTAGGTTATGAGTGATTACAAAAATACATTAAATTTGCCGCAAACCGATTTTCCCATGAAAGCCAATCTGGCCCAGCGTGAGCCTGAGTTATTAAAAAAATGGCAGGACATGGCGATTTATTCAACGCTGCGATCGAAGCGGAAAGGACAGAAAAAGTTTATTTTGCATCTCGGGCCGCCTTATGCAAACGGCCATATTCATCTCGGTACGGCCACCACAACGCTCCTCAAGGACATTATTGTCAAATCCAAAAGCATGAGTGGTTTTGATGCACCGCTGGTGCCGGGATGGGACTGCCATGGATTGCCGATTGAATTGAATGTAGAAAAAAAAGTAGGTAAACCCGGCCGCAAAGTCAGTGCAGCCGAATTTCGTGAAGCCTGCCGTGATTATGCAAAATCGTTTATCAATATCCAGCGAGAGGAATTCAAGCGTCTTGGCATCATCGCAGATTGGGAACATCCTTATCTGACGATGGATTTTAAATACGAAGCCAACATCATTCGCAGTCTGGCCAAAATTATCCGTAATGATCACGTGCAAAAAGGGTATAAACCCGTGCATTGGTGCCTGGATTGCGGATCTGCGCTGGCTGAAGCTGAAGTAGAATATGCAGAAAAAACCTCTCCTTCCATTGATGTGCGATTCGCTATTGCTGATGTGGAGGACTTCTGGGCGCGATTTGATACGTTGCAAAAAGGCATGGGTCCACTCTCTATTCCGATCTGGACTACGACTCCATGGACATTGCCGGCCAACCAAGCGGTGGCATTGAATCCCTTACTGAATTATACACTGGTCGAAATGGATGGACGCGAACAGCTACTGATAGCTGAAACGCTGCTGCCTTCTGTACTGCAACGCTATGGTGTAGAGAACCATCGTACGCTGGGGAAAATAACGGGTGAAAAATTAAGCGGCATTAAACTGAAACACCCTTTTTACGAACGTGAAGTACCCATTGTCGTTGGCGAACATGTGACGGTTGAATCAGGAACAGGCGCAGTGCACACTGCGCCTGCGCATGGCCAGGATGATTACATCGTGGGCCAGCAAAATAATTTACCGCTGGATAATCCAGTGGGCGATGATGGCTGTTTTATCGCTTCCACGCCTTTATTTGCTGGCATTCATGTCAGCAAAGTGAATGACAAAGTGATTGATGTTTTGCAATCACATGGCGCCTTGTTACATCAGGAAACGATACGCCACAGTTATCCGCACTGCTGGCGGCACAAAACACCACTGATTTTTCGCTCAACGCCGCAATGGTTTATCAGCATGGATAAAAATGGCCTGCGCGATATGGCGATGCAGGCTATCGACCGGGTAGAGTGGGTGCCAGATTGGGGCAAAGCCCGCATTCGTTCCATGATGGAGAACCGTCCGGATTGGTGTATTTCACGTCAGCGTACCTGGGGCGTGCCGTTGACTTTATTTATTCATAAAGAAACAGGCGAACTACATCCCAATACACTGGATCTGATGGAAAAAGTCGCGCTGCGAGTGGAAGATCAGGGTATAGAAGCATGGTATGCGATGGATGCCAAAACGCTTCTAGGTGATGATGCGGATCACTATCAGAAATCAATGGATGTGCTGGATGTATGGTTTGATTCTGGCGTAAGCCATGAGTGTGTATTGAGGGCTCGTCCTGAGCTTGCATTTCCTGCCGACCTGGTGCTGGAAGGATCTGATCAGCATCGCGGTTGGTTCCAGTCATCCCTGTTGACTTCGCTTGCTATCAACGCGACGGAATCGTATAAGGCCGTGCTGACCCATGGTTTTGTCGTTGATGGACAGGGACGCAAAATGTCTAAATCGCTGGGTAACGTGATTGCACCGGAAGAAGTCATTCAAACCTTGGGCGCGGACATTTTAAGACTATGGGTTGCCTCCATTGATTATCGATATGAAATCAGTGCCTCAAAAGAAATTCTCACACGCACGTCCGAAGCTTATCGTCGCATCCGTAATACCGCGCGCTTTTTTCTGTCGAATTTGCACGGCTTTGATCCAGAACACCATTTACTTAAACCTGAAGAAATGCTGATGCTTGACCGCTGGGCTGTGGATAGAGCGCGGCTCATGCAGGAAGAAATTCTTGAAGCGTATAACACGTTTCAGTTCCATTTAGTGGTGCAGAAAGTACATCAATTCTGCGTCACGGATATGGGCGGATTTTATCTGGATATTATTAAAGACCGCCAGTACACCATGCAGGCAAATAGCCGTGGTCGCCGTTCTGCCCAGACGGCGATGTATCATATCGCGCGTGCGTTTGTATGCTGGATCGCGCCTATTCTGAGTTTTACGGCGGAAGAAATTTGGCAATATATCCCAGGCAAACGATCGCCTTCTATCATGCTTGAAACCTGGTATGAGGACTTGGCGGGACTCACTGATGATGAATTAATGAACCGCACTTACTGGGAAAAAATTCGTCAGGTGCGCGAGGCGGTAAACAAGGAAATTGAAAACCAGCGTAATGCAGGCAAGATCGGTTCTGCGCTGGAAGCGGAAGTATATTTATATTGCGGACCGAATTTGAAGCCACTGCTCGATGCACTGCAGGATGAATTGCGTTTTGTGCTGATTACTTCGTTTGCCAGGGTGATCCCCGAACATTCTGGTCCAGTAGATGCGATCATGACGGATGTGGCGGGTCTTTTATTGAAAATTGAAGCAACCAAACAACCTAAATGTGAACGCTGCTGGCATCGGCGCAGTGATGTGAGTGCAAATTCGGCATACCCAGGGCTCTGCGGCCGCTGCGTTGAAAATGTGGCGGGAGCTGGAGAGGTGAGGGAATTCGCCTGATTATTTTTAGTGAAGGCTGCAGGTGGGCGCTTTGTGGCGCCTGCGTTCTATCCTGGAAGGAGACGGTTCTCAATGAGAAAATATTTTTCAACCGGACTTAACTGGCTCTGGATTGCTTTACTGGTGGTGTTAATTGATCGCTATGCCAAGTATTGGGCAGTACACAATCTCACGCTAACGGAGCCGCTTCCCATTTTTTCTGTTTTCAATCTGACGCTGGCTTATAACAAGGGTGCAGCGTTTAGTTTTTTACACAACGCATCGGGCTGGCAAAACTTGTTTCTCGGCAGCCTGGCGGCGATCGTGAGTCTTTTTATTCTTGGCTGGTTATGGACGCTTTCCGCACGCGAACGCTGGACAAATATCGCATTATGTTTGGTGCTGGGCGGTGCAATAGGAAATGCGTGGGATAGAATATTGTATGGTTATGTCATCGATTTTTTTGATTTTCATCTGGGCGATTGGCATTTTGCCATTTTTAATACGGCAGACAGTGCGATTTGTGTGGGTGCGGCGATGCTCCTGTGGCACTGGTTAAGGTCCCCAGATCGAGGCAGTCATTGAGTCCTGATTTGCTATACTAATAGTAAGCTTTTGTAGGATATTCCTATGAAACTTATTCTTAATGTCTTAATAAGCGTTTTAATTTTCAGTGGGTTAAGTGGTTGCTCTACCGCGACTAAACAACCGAGCAGTGCTTCTTACCAACCCGGCTACGGCTATGTGAGGCCCGCTTATTCCTATCCGCAGTATCGCTATTATCCAGCAAGCTCATACTATTATGAATATCATCTTGGCTTTGAAAAAAAGCGCGTGCGTTAAACGGGCCTCCTACTTATTTAATTTCAAGGAGGCCTGTTTGTTTATGAGCCAGATTCACCGGACAGTAGTGGAGCGTAGCGAAGGATCTCATGATGTGAAAGCTTTGCGGCTTACTTTGACGTCATGATGAAGTGCAAGATTTTTTCCGCCATGAAGTTAAAATCAGGATTATAAGTTAATTCAAGCCGCCTGCGTTTAATGACGCCTGCTTGGTAAAGACTGTCATACAATTTTTCTTCGATGCGATTATAAGCCCCATAGAATACTTCGTTGGATCGTGGTCGCGAAGCATGAACATAATCGCCATTCTGGCCGTAATGACGATTATCGGGCGAGAAAGGAATGGAAACGTGCGAGAAGTGGTTGATGGAAAGCTCGGGATAATGCGAGCGGCGCGGCAAAATGCGTGGATCGGAAAATGATTGATCCCCTGCAGTATAAAGCAGCAGGCTGCTGTTTTCATGATGCTGGCTGGAAAAAAAATCAATGGCATGATGACTTGAAATCGTTTCATCTTCATGGCTGATGATCATCAGCATGGGTGTGTGGAGCGGGCGATGCTGGCGTAATTCACGCAGCACCATGGTTAACTTGGTCACCTGATTGACTGGATTGAGCGCCACCGATTTATATTTGGCATAATCAATTTCACGTTCCTGACAAACCCATGCAAGACTGTTCCTGCTAATGGTTTTCATGACCTGATGCCAGCCTACTACAATATCAACAGGTGCTTTTATACGGATCGCTGGCGACAGTAGTATGATGCCCTGGACGTGTTTGTCCTGCAAAGCCTGGTAGACAGATAGTGCGGCGCCTGTTGAGTAGCCCACCAGAAAAATATGATCGACTTCACGTTTGAGGCTTTCAACGCCATAGCGCACGGCCTGTAGCCAATCGTGATAAGAAACTTGCAATAAATCCTGGGGTACCGTGCCATGACCCGGGAGGACAATGGCGCGGCTTAATATGCCTTCCTTTTGAAGCCTTTGGCCGATATCCAAAAGCGAAAAAGGACAATCAAGCAACCCGTGGATTAACAGGGCGCCATATTTTATTCGTCCTTGTGTAGAAGTAGAGGGGCGAAGTTCGAAGGGGCTGTTGGCATCAATAATAGTCGTTGGATCAAGCGCTTGCCCTTCTGTTTCAAATAGTGAGAAAGCAGCGCGGCGTTCTGCTATAATAGCGCGTGAACGGGCAATATAGTCTGAAAAAGGAAGGCTGCTATCTGAAATAGGATAGTTTATCATTGAGCTGCTAAGGGTAGCGGAAAGGTTGTCAAACATACTATCTAATCTATAATAAAATTGAAAAAAATTCCATTTACGTAAAAATCAGAGTGATCATGGGCAGGTTTGTCTTTTTAATGATAATTTTATCCCTGTTGCCGCTAAAAGCGGTGGCGGGCAATAATGATTTGGGTGTGGGTGGTGTGGCGCAGAACTTGATGGAACCCGTCGGTTTTTTTTCAGATTTTGTCCAGACAGGCTGTTTTATCATTGGCGCTTCCTTCCTTTTTGCGGCGCTGATTAAATATTTTGAGCACCGGCGAAGCCCGCTTATGGTGCCGATTAGCACCGTTATCTTCCTTGTCATTGCCGGGGTCGTGCTGGTTCTTTTGCCATTTCTTTCTCTTGTGGTGGATAATGGCGTTCCTTATTCATTAATGAAGTGAAAAATGACAATAAAATTTATTCGTTTGATGGCGTTAATTTTCGTACCGCTAGTGCTCGCTGGTTGTAACGAAGAAGTGACTTATTCTTATCTGATGCAGCATCCTTCTTTTTTGCAGAAAGAAGCTGCGCGTTGCCAATCGTATGACACACTAACTAAAAATCAGGAAGCCTACTGTGAAATGGTTGACCGGGCTGTTCGTGATGTTATCTCCCTCATTAATGAGCAGCAAGAAGATCCGGAAGGCTTTGGCCAGCGCATCCTGGATGCGCAAATTGCCTGTCACAAGCGCTCTGCTCAGACAAAGCCTGATTTTAAAAAGTGTGAGGAAGCAAAAGTGTTGCTAGCCGTGGCAGGCTTGAATACACCGGAGTAATTCTTGATTTGAAGAATAAATATGCTAAGCTTCTTCAGCTATTTTTTTGGTGAAGAAAATTTCAACCTTTTTGACATTCAAATTACCGCGTTTCTAATGGAACTTCATGTCGTGCGGAATAGTTTACCTGATTCAATCATAAGCGAGGATTATCATGTCATTTCGATCAGTTTTTAAACCTGTAAAGCCTTTAGATAATTATTCCTTGGAGATAGCTAATAGAAAAGATGAAGGAGAAGTCGCGCCCAAGCTGACTTTGTTTTTTTACGATATAAATTATATGTACAGTCAATCCATCAACCAGCAGGCGGTTGGATTTGAACAGACTGTTCTCTCTGAGAGTCAGACCAAAGCGAATGAAGAAGTTAATAATCTGCGCCGCCCTAAAGTAGCTATTACGCTTAAGCCTACCAAATCCAATCTTGACGAAATGGATAAAGCATTCCGAGATGCCGTGAAGAATGCGTATGAACATCGTATTATTTCGTTACGGGATTATGATGAAATTTTCACTAAATATGAAAATTATCTGAAACAGAATGGATTAAAAGCGGCAAGCACAGACAAAAAGAATAATCGCAGCGATTTTAGCAGTTTTCGTCCCACGGGTGGAATGGTTCATTAATTATCATTTACCGATGATAAGGATGCTGGTGCAGAATGCTCCAGGCGCGGTAGAGTTGTTCTGCTACAATGACGCGTACAAGAATATGCGGAAAAGTGAGCGTAGAGAGAGACCACTTTTCCGCTGCTTTTTGTATGCAAGCAGGCGCTAAACCATCCGGTCCGCCAACCAGCAGGTCAATATTGCGTCCCTGCTGACGCCAGTCATCCATTTGGCCGGCTAATTCTTCCGTCGTCCAGAGCTTGCCTTTTACATCGAGCGCAATAACATGATGACCAGGTTTAACGGCTGCGAGGATTTTTTCTCCTTCACGCTCCGTAATGCGCTGAAGGTCCGCATTCGCAGTGCGCTTTTCCGCAGAAATTTCCACAAGTTCCAGCGCACAGGAAGGAGGTAAACGCTTGGCGTATTCATTGTAACCTTCCCGTACCCAGGAAGGTGATTTATGCGTGACAGTAATAAGCCGGATGCGCATGTATACACAGCTCTACGAGCTGCTTTTATTTTCGCGCAATTCTTTAACCGGTTCCCAGAGATCTTCCAGGCCATAAAAGGCGCGTGTTGCGGGCGTCATGACATGAACGACTACATCGCCCAGGTCTACCAGTATCCATTCACTCTCACGTTCGCCTTCAGTGCGCACAAAAGTTGCATTCATCTTTTTAGCGCTCACGGCTACATTATCCGCCAGCGCTTTTACCTGCCGCGTAGATCGGCCGGTGCAAATGACCATGTAGTCAGTGATGCTGGTAAGCGAGCGTACATCCATTGTGACAATATCAATCCCTTTTAAATCATCTAGTGCTTTAACGACAAGATCGCGTAATTCTTCAGATTTCATGTTTAGATCCGACAATACTGTAAGTGCCATGTTGTTTAATATAATGATAAACGTTATCGGGCAATAAATACCTTGGATTACGTCCCATTGCAATCTGTTTTCGGATATCCGTAGCGGAAATATCCAAAGAGGTAATGGGGCGGAGCAGAATTCCACCCGCCTGATTTTCATGGATGAAAGCAATTTCATGTTGCAGGCGCTCGCTGATGAGATCAGCGATCAGACCAGTTGGGGGGAGTTGATAATTTGGACGGTGAGCCACAATGATATGGGCCTGATCCAGAATTTCCATCCAGCGGTGCCAGCTTGGAAAGCCTAAAAAGGCATCAATGCCGACCAGCAGGGCAAGCGGAGTACCTGGCATTTCTGACCGCATTTCCATCAATGTATCAATCATATAGGAAAGCCCTTTGCGGCGAATTTCACGATCATCAGCGAAGAGAGCGGGTTCATCCTTTACGGCGCATTGCACCATGGCCAATCGCTGCTCGGGGGAAGCAACGGGAAGTTTACGATGGACCGGCTGGAAGCAAGGGATGATATGGATTTTGGCTAGATCCAATGCCTCATACAGTTCAATGGCCATGCGTAAATGGCCCAGATGAATAGGATCAAATGTACCGCCCAGAATACCAATCGCTTTATGTGTTTGATGCATGAACCTTAACCTTTTTCTTTATTATACCTGTAATCTGTGGGAGTGTTTATTTAACTGTATCATCGCCTGCGCGAAGATCTATCGCATAATGCTGGTGGTGACAGAGGGACATAAGGCTGATTAACTGTGCAAAGTAAAAAAGACCCAGCGTCATCTGCTTCAACTGTTCTTGGCTTTTATGCGGTTCTTAAGCAAAACAACTGTAATTGGTCCCATGGATTACCCGGCTCACTGCCCTTGATTTTCTTATCGATACTCGCTGCATGGGAGAGTAATTGCCAGCAGTCTTCCGCAGAAAAACGGCTTAAAAAACGCCGGACAGCCGCTTGCCGGCGGGCAAAGATGCGGTGTTTCTGAAAGATCATTTCGTACGTCATGCCTTGACTTAATTGCATGGCAGACTCAGCCAGAAGCCGTAATTCACGCGTGATGCCCCATAAGATGAGCACAGGCTCGGCACCTTCCGTTTTGAGACTTTCCAGAATGTGTAGCATACGGGATACATTGCCCGCCAGTAGATTATCAATAAAATCGAATACGGTGAAACGGCTTTCGTCAGTTAAAACAGCTTTAATCAGCTCACTATCTATTTTATGGGCAGGACGTAGCAAGTAGATTTTTTCCAAGGCATTTGCGGCAGCCACCAGATTTCCCTCTACATATTCAGCGAGTAAATTAGCCGCATCCCGATTAAGTTCCAGCCGATATTTTTGGGCACGCTGCAGGATCCATTGTGGCAATTGCTCACGAGGGATGGGCCAGATAGTGACAACAATACCGATTTTTTCCAGGGACTGATACCAGGCACTTTTAGCTGTTTTGTCATCCAATTTGCCAATATCAATGAGAAGGATATGTTCGCTGGAAGGCTGCTGGCTGTATTCCTGCAATATCTTGCTTGCGGTTTTGGGTGGTGAAGTGTCCCGAAAATCCAGTTCAATCAGGCGTTTTTCAGCGAGCAGAGAGGAAGAGTAAAGTAATGTATAGAGCTGGTCCCAGTCCAATCCTGCTTCCGGTATCATCCGGATTCGTTCATTAAAGCCATGCTGCTTGGCAGCCCGTCGAATTAGCCCCACGGCATCCTGCTTGAGGAGTAATTCATCACCGCTTACGATATAAACCGGCTGCAATTTTTTAGTGAGGTGCGCCTCAAGCTGGAAATAAGTCAGTTTCATGACGGCAATTTCATATTCCGCTGATTTGGCTGAGAAGCAAAAGCCTTGTTAACAGCGTGGGTGACTTGCTTCGAAGCCAGCCGGTTCATAATGGCGTAAGCAAGGACACGACGCATTTGCTGATAAAGCAGATTGACGTCATTGCTGCTTCCCAGGATCTGATTGGATTGAGTTGTGATCGTTCTTTCTTCCGTGAAAGCGCTTGGTGCCACAATAATCCGGCCTTTTGCATCTTGGATTTCAATAACCACTGTCACGATGAGTTTATATTGTCGTGTCTGTTGCGTACCGCTTACGCTTAATAATTGCTGCGTGGCTGTATCACTGACAATGACTAAAATTGTATCTGCTTCCGCCGGTGTTGAAACCAGTTCTACTTTGGAGAGCTTGAGATATTGCCGCAGGTTGCGCACCAGATAACTGTAGGGATCGGCGGATTGGATGTACATGCGGTGCAGTGGTGGCGCAAGCTGCATCTCTCCCTGCAGGTGAAAGCCGCAAGAAGTCAGGATAAAAGTGGAGGCGAGCAGCAGAAAAAGACGCACAATGCTATTTCCATTCAGTTGTTTCAGCGCTCGATAGCTGGAAAAATTAAAATACATTCCTTTTACATCCTTCTTGCATAGAAAATTAATTTATCAGTCAATCTGCTATTTGCTAAATGTTATTCCCCTGTAACCACATTCACGAGCTTGCCCGGCACAGTGATAATTTTCTTGATGGGCTTGCCGCCAATGGCCTGCTGTACTTTTGAATCATCCTTAATGGTTGTCTCTATCGCCTGCTGGTCAGCATTCGTTGGGATACGGACCCGGCTGCGCAGTTTGCCATTGACTTGCACGACCAGTTCAATGGTATCAACCTTGAAGACGATGGGACTGGACTTGGGCCATTCGGCGTCCAGAATTGCGCCTTCGTACTGTAAATCCTGCCATAACTGATGAGCGATATGAGGGGTGATCGGTGCTAGCAATCGCAATAAAATACTCAAGCCTTTATGAAGCACGATCTCGCGTATATCAACCGCGTCGATACGATGCGATTCGCTTACTTTCATCAATAGATTCAGGATCTTCATGCACCCTGATACAACCGTATTAAACTGTTGCCGTTCATAATCAAATTTAGCCTGTTCCAGAATTTCATAAATCTGGCGAAAAATATCAATTTGGTTGGGGTCAGCATTTTCCCAGTTGGATGTACCAAGCAGATTGGATTTCGGCAGGCGGTTTTGTTTCTGTACAATCGTTTTGTTTTCGTATGCAAACGCCCATAAGCGTTTTAAAAAGCGGTGCGCGCCTTCTACTCCGCTATCCGACCACTCGAGACTTTGCTCAGGCGGCGCAGCGAAGATGATGAACAGGCGAACGGTATCGGCTCCGTAACGTTCTATCAGTGTTTGCGGGTCAACCACGTTGCCTTTGGATTTTGACATTTTAACGCCTTTGTTTAAAACCATGCCCTGAGAAAGCAGCCGTGCAAAAGGTTCGTCACTGTTTAACAGGCCTTCGTCCCGCATGAGTTTATGAAAAAACCGGGCGTACAAAAGATGCAGCACTGCGTGTTCAATGCCGCCTACATACTGATCGACCGGCAGCCAGTAATTGGCACGGCCATCCAGCATGGCTTTATGCTGCTTTTTGCAAGCAAGACGCGCGTAATACCAGGAAGATTCCATGAACGTATCGAAAGTATCTGTCTCACGCTCGGCAGGTCCCTGACAAACTGGACAGGTTGTCTCATAAAAAGAAGGCATGGATTTAAGCGGTGAACTCACACCGGTAAATTGCACTTCTTCAGGCAATATCACGGGAAGATCCCGATCAGGGACGGGCACAGGGCCGCATTTTGGGCAGTTGATAATAGGGATAGGCGCACCCCAGTAACGCTGTCTGGACACACCCCAGTCGCGCAATCGGTAGTTAATTTTTCGCTGGCCTGCATGCAGAGACTCGAGATGAGCGGCAATCGCGTCGAATGCCTGCTTGGAACTCATGCCGGTGAATTCGGCAGAATCCATGAGTTCGCCCATTTCTGTATAGGCTCCCCGTGTAAAGTCCCAATGGATACCTGTCTCGGGGACGATGACCTGTTTGATGGGCAAATGATATTTCTGAGCAAATTCAAAATCCCGCTGATCATGGGCGGGCACAGCCATTAAAGCACCCGAGCCGTATTCCATGACGACAAAGTTGGCCACCCAAATGGGAATAGCCTGTCCGGTAATAGGGTGTTGGGCATGAATACCTAAAGGCATCCCGCGCTTTTCCATCGTGGCGATATCCGCTTCTGCCAATTTGATATTACGACATTCCTCAATGAACTGGTGCAGGGCAGGGTTATCTTCAGCCAGCTGTTTGGCAAGCGGGTGCTGCGGCGCAACGGCTAGATACGTTACGCCAAACAGAGTATCCGGACGAGTGGTAAAAACGGTAATGGGATGGTGATCATGAACCTTAAAGGTAATTTCAACGCCTTCAGAGCGTCCGATCCAATTGCGCTGCATGGTTTTGACCTGATGCGGCCAATGTTCTAATTTATCAAGGTCGTTCAGCAATTCTTCCGCGTAATCGGTAATTTTTAAAAACCACTGGGGGATTTCACGACGTTCTACGAGCGCACCTGAACGCCAGCCGCGGCCATTGACGACTTGTTCATTCGCCAGCACGGTTTGATCCACTGGATCCCAATTCACTTCCGCATTTTTTTTGTAAGCCAATCCCTTTTTGTAAAGCCGTAGAAAGAACCATTGTTCCCAATGATAATACTCGGGATCACAGGTGGTAATTTCGCGGCTCCAATCATAGGCGAACCCCATCTGCATCATCTGGCTGCGAATATGGTCGATATTCTGTCGTGTCCATTTCGCAGGCGGAATATTATGCTTGATAGCAGCATTTTCAGCGGGCAGTCCGAAGGCATCCCAGCTCATCGGTTGCAGCACATTTTTTCCAAGCATGTATTGATAGCGAGCAATAACATCGCCAATTGTGTAGTTTCGCACATGCCCCATATGCAAACTGCCGCTCGGGTACGGCATCATAGACAAGCAATAGAATTTTTCTCGGTTAACGTCTTCCACTGCCTGAAAAGTATTTTTTTCCTGCCAGTATTGTTGTGCGTCGGCTTCAATTTTATGTGGTGTATATTGTTCTTCCATTCTGTTCTCACTTGATTTGTGCAATTTGACCTTAGTCCTTAAGACTACTGCTTTGTATGGGTGTGCGTGTTTCTGCCTGTTTTGCTGCTCTTTTGTTTTCTCGAACGGCGGCAACAATGAATCCCAGCAGGAGAACCAGCAAAGGATCCATGCCATTGTACATCCAGGGAGTGAGGCCAGTGGTGGGCTGGACTGTCCCATTCAGTACATATACTGCCCGCGGCGGAGCAGATGCTTCGATGGCGCCATCCGGATTAATAATAGCTGTAATACCATTGTTGCTGACAAATAAAACCGGCCGCTTTAGCTCCAGCGCCCGCATCTCTGCCATTTGCAAGTGTTGGGCTTGTGCGGATGATTCGCCAAACCACGCATCATTTGACACGGTAAGCAGTAGACCAATCATTTTGTCCTGCGTGTTTATTAATTCAGGAAAGGCGATTTCGTAGCAGATAGAAACAAGGATTTTGACCTTATCAATTACAAAAGGCGCCTGTTTGACCTTGCCAGCAATAGTATTCCCCAGCGGAATATTCATAAAATTAAAGAGATGGGGAAAAAGCTCCAGAAAGGGAACATATTCTCCAAACGGTACCAGTCGTCGTTTCAGATAAACTTGTTTTTCATGGCCAAGGGTGACAACGGCATTGAAATAACCAGCATTGTCCGCTGCCTGGATGGGGATGCCCAGAATGAGACTGGACCCGCTGGTTCTTGCTTTTTCATCCATGGTTTCAATAAACCCCGCGGCATCCTGGAGAGACAAAGGAATGGCGGCTTCTGGCCAGATAATCAGCTTGTTTTTTCCCCATAAGGGTTCGGTGAGTTTTTCATAACGGTCAAATGAAAGGCGAAGATGATCAGGCGACCACTTAACGGCTTGCGGGATATCGCCCTGTACCAAACTAACGGGAATCGGGTTTCCAGTCGGCTTTGTCCAGGGAATAAAACTCAGCAGTCCTCCAGCAGCCCACAGACAGGTAATAGCAAATAAGCTCAAATAAACGGAGGCATAAGCCTTTTGCCTTAGCTGGAGAATACCATTAACGATTAATCCACTGGTCATGAGAACGATGAGTGACACGCCATATACACCCAAAACCGGGGCATAGCCTTTAAGCGGCGAGCTGGTTTGGCTGTAACCAATTAGTAACCAGGGGAAGCCTGAAAAAATAAAGCTACGCAGCCATTCACTGAATACCCAAATAGCTGGGAAGGCAAAGATCAGCTTTTTGGCATTCGTAAAAGGGAAGTAGCGGTTGCAAAAATAACCCACCAGGGCGGGAAAGAGGGCAAGTACACCAATGAGCCCGCTGGTGATTAGGCCGGCAGGAAAAGAGGGGACCCCGCCAAATACGTGAATGCTATGAAAAACCCAGTAAACACCTGTGCCAAATAGGCCCAGCCCAAAAACAAACCCGAGCCAGAAAGCGCGCTTGGGAGAAGCATTTAACCACAAGGCCAGCAGGCCTGCAGGAGCAACCACAGCGAAGGGAAAAACCGCATAGGGTGCAAAAGCAAAGGAAAGCATGGCTCCAAATAACAGGGCCGCCAAGTCAATCAGCAGAAGATTTAACCAATTTTTCATGGGAAAATTCGATTTATTAACCGCGCAAGATAGACAAGTTTACTGGAGATGAAAGCGGAATAGCAACAGAAGGGATCTTTAAATTTTTTTCTTCTTGAGTTGTTATAGCCTTTTTGATAATTTCCTCGTTTCAGTTTGTTTGACTAAATTTTCCTCCAGGTCTTTGGTTTTGAGATCTGAAACACACCATGAAGTGATAAAACTAAAACAACAAGGAGAAATCCTAATGAAAGCCCATTTGAGACCGTTTGCGGTTGCACTATGCCTGGCGGGGTTTACTGCTGTGCCTGCGCTTGCTGCCACATCCGGAACTGGCAATATTGACAATGCACAAATCGAAAAGCTCTCCTCTCAAACCCGATTGCTTCTGGCGGAAGTGTCCCGTTTGCAGAAGGAAGTGAAGTATCTTAAAAACCATACCAATTCAACGACAGCGACGAACTCAACTTATACGCGGCCCAAGGCAGCTAAAGTATTGGCCAGCAATCAACGCACCCGATCTGCTTCGACTGCGACCAATACGACCTCAACCAATACTGCTAGTACTGCTACCAAGCATTTACAGACGGCGCCTGATGAACAAACGTTGCCAACTGCAGCGAGACTCACGGGAAAAGACATTTTCAGGCTAATTGCTGAACAGAAAGAATATCTGCCATTTGATCTTGATGTGCCTGGCCAAGCTTTTGTTTCAACAGGTCCATATGTTGGTGTGCCGATTCAGTTTGCGGGTTCTGATCTGGTCATTAACAGTCCCAGCGTCAACACGGACACGCAGTTGTTGGGCATTCGTAAATCTATTCATCGGCAATTAGTGGCGATGGGCGGCCAGCTTTTTAAAGAACCTTATCATTCTCATCTCCTGTTGAGCGGTGTTGTTGAAGGCCAGGCAAACTATACCAATACAGGCGGCGCACCCAGCACAACCAACATTGATGTCACCAATGTTAGCCTTGATGCTTTCTTTTTAGGGCCGAGTGATTGGACATTAGGTTTTATCGAATTTAGTTATGATAATTCTCCGCCTTCAGGCAGTGTGTTTTCTTCAACCAATCAATATACAGTTGCCAATTCACGGGTGTATGTGAATAAAGCGTTCATCACCATCGGTGATCTTGCGGAATCGCCGCTCTATGGGTCATTTGGTCAGTTTTATGTTCCATTCGGCCGCTATTCTTCAGTAATGGTGAGCGACTTATTGACCAAGGTCCTAACTCGTACCAAAGCCCGTTCTATTTTAATGGGCCTGCAGCAACAGGGCGAAAATGCATTTTATGGTTCTGCCTATATTTTTAGAGGTGATAGCCACGCTGCATCGGTAGATAAAGTTAATAACGGCGGTGTTAACGTTGGCCTTAAATTCAAGCAAGCTAACATGAGTGGCGATATAGGTGCAGGCGTGATTGGCAATATTGCTGATTCAGGCGGTATGCAGAATGGCACTGGTTTTGCTAACTTTGAGCAGATTGTACATCGCGTACCGGGTTATAACCTGCGTGGTATCTTCAGCTTCCTTCAGCACTACGATATCATCGCCGAATATGTAGGTGCATCAACGAGTTTCAATCCCAATGACATGAGCTTTAAGGGTAGCGGAGCCAAGCCATGGGCTTTTGATACGGAATTCGCGTATTCCTTCTATATTCTCGACAATAAGCCGAGTTCTATTGGCATTGGCTATCAGCAATCCCATGAAGCACTGGCCTTAGGCTTGCCTCTGGCGCGTTACTCAGTAGTGTTTAACACGTCAATATGGAGAAATACCTTACAAAGTCTTGAGTTGCGCCATGACCGAAATTACGCTGCTAGCAGCACGGCAAATGGCCCAATCGGTGCAGCGTCCACGCCAGGTGCGTGTACTGCCGCAGCTTGTACAGGTACAGGAAAATCGGATAACGCTATTACTGCGCAATTTGATTATTATTTCTAGCCATTTTGGGCTGTGTAAAAACGCCCCATTAGGGGCGT
The DNA here is from genome assembly GCF_902459475.1 of Aquicella lusitana. NCBI lineage: Bacteria > Pseudomonadati > Pseudomonadota > Gammaproteobacteria > Legionellales > Coxiellaceae > Aquicella > Aquicella lusitana. Next base: position 853,118 of record NZ_LR699114.1, read on the forward strand.
TTTTTGAAAGTTATTTAATTTCTCTCAATTTTTCCAGGTAATTTTCATCGTTTGGCATTTCGCCAGTCTGCTGTGCCTTCCATAACATTTGTGCTAAACAAGTCATCATTAAATGTTCTACCTGATGTATATCCTGATAAGCAGCCATTAACTCTTGATGGATTTGAGCAATTCCAGTGGGACGATTTGTTCTGATTTGTTCACGAACGGCAAGATGCAGGCTCATGTGAAAAAAGGGATTTTCTTCCAGCGTGAATTCCTGTTGCTGGAAAGCGGCTGGCTTTTCCAATAAGGCATGATACTCGGGATGGTAGAGCATGATTTCAATTAACTGTGCTTCCACAGGCTCTAATTCTAATGTCTGCTTTTTTAAGTGTTTTTCCCAGGCTTCAAAAAATGCCTGACGATAGGCTTCGCGGTGATTGGTAAACATTACTCGACTACCGTCTTGTCAGGGTATTCACAAAGGTCATTGATGAGACATGCCGGGCAATGCGGCTTGCGCGCCACGCAAACATAGCGGCCATGCAGAATTAGCCAATGATGGGCGTCATGTTTGAATTCATCAGGGATATTTTTCATCAGTTGTTTTTCAACTTCGAGCGGTGTTTTGCCCTTGGCAAGCCCTATGCGGTTGGCAACGCGAAAAATATGGGTATCGACTGCAATTACGGGTTCACCAAAACAGGTATTCAAGATGACATTGGCTGTTTTTCGGCCCACACCAGGCAAGGATTCCAGCTCTTCCCGGGTACGCGGCACCTTGCTATTGAATTTTTCAATCAGCAGCCTGCAGGTATTAAGAATATTTTTGCCTTTTGTGGTATATAAGCCAATGGTTTTAATGTATTTTTTTAAACCACGCTCGCCTAGCCCCAACATTTTTTCCGGCGTATTGGCTACGGCAAACAACGTCTCGGTCGCTTTATTAACGGATTTATCCGTTGCCTGGGCTGATAAGATAACCGCAATCAGCAGTTCAAAGCGGTTATGATAAACGAGCTCAGTTGTGGGCTTAGGGTTCGCTTTGCGGAACCGCAAAAAAATTTTACGTATGGTTTTACTGTTCATAGAGGTCTGTATTCACTCAGCCAATCATACTATAATTCATCGCCAAATTAAGTTTAATTGACCACGGTATAAAACCCGTGGTCAGCTTAAGGGGAGAGCTAGTGCTTCTCTCCTTAAGAACCCGATAGCTAAAGTTCCTGCGGCAAGCCGCGAGGAATAAATTAAAATGAGGATAAAGATCCGTTATGTCGCAAAATCCGTATATTAGCATAGTTATCCCGGTTCATAATGAGCAGGAAGTGTTGGAAGAGCTGTATACCCGTCTGACGCAGTCGCTGGATGCGCTGGGTAAAAGCTACGAAATCATCCTGACCAATGATGGTAGCACAGATCGCTCAAGCGAAATGCTGCGTGCCATGCACGCACGAAGACCTGACCAGATTCGCGTGATCGAATTCAATGGTAACTTTGGGCAACATATGGCGATTATGGCGGGTTTCGAGCGGGTGCGCGGCCAGATTGTTATCACTATGGACGCCGATTTGCAAAACCCGCCGGAAGAAATCGGCAAACTGGTTGCAGCGATGGAACGGGGCCACGATGTTGTTAACACTTATCGCCAGGATCGCCAGGATTCCTGGTGGCGCTTGCAGGTATCCAAATGGCACAACCGTGTTAGGGCCTGGATGATGCCTAAGCTAAAGATGAAAGATGAGGGTTGTATGTTGCGCGCATACAGCCGTTCCATCGTGGATCTGATGGCGGCAACAGGTGAGAGCACGACATTTATTCCGGCGCTTGCGCTCACCTATGCCTCTAATCCAACAGAAGTGGGTGTCGCCCATGCTGAACGCAGCGCGGGGACTTCTAGCTACAATTTTTATAAACTTCTTCGCTATAATTTTGACCTGGTAACAGGGTTTTCCGTTTTTCCTCTCCAGGTTTTTACCATGATCGGCTTGCTGATTTCCTTGTGCAGTTTTGCCTTTGTGGTTTTCCTGGTACTACGCCGCCTGATTGTAGGGCCTGAAGTGGAAGGTGTGTTTACCCTGTTTGCTATTATGTTCTTCTTGTGCGGCATCGTTTTATTTGGGCTGGGGATCGTGGGGGAATATATCGGACGTATTTATCAGGAAGTCAGAAAGCGCCCGCGTTTTGTAATACGCCACGTTTTAGAAAGGCCGGTTGAGATTACGGCGAGCAGAGAAGAGGATGAAGCCTATCTATCCCGGGTAAGTGCATCAGAAGGATAGAAGCCCAGCGTTCCGTAGGTAGCAAGAAATGCCATGCCGTCTGGCATGGCAAAGTTTAAAAATGGAAGGAAGAATAAAAAATGCAGGATGTGCCAAAGGAGCATTTGATAGCTGGCGTGGACGAGGCAGGACGCGGTCCACTGGCGGGCCCGGTGATCGCTGCGGCCGTGATTCTGAATCCTCGTCAGCCTATAAACGGATTGACAGATTCTAAACAATTATCCGAAAAAGAACGTGAAAGACTGTTTCATCTTATACGCGAACGGGCATTGGCCTGTGCGGTTGGGCGAGCCAGCGTGCGGGAAATCGATACGATCAATATCTTGCAGGCAACCTTTCTGGCAATGCAGCGTGCGGTAGCCCGCTTAAAAATAGCGCCTCATTTAGTGCTGGTAGATGGTAATATGAGCCCTGCTTTTCCTTGCGAAGCGCGGGCGATTATTCAAGGTGATTTGTCTCAGGCTGAGATCAGTGCGGCTTCTATTGTGGCTAAAGTCGTGCGGGACCGTCTGATGGTGAGGCTGGATAGCAAGTATCCAGGATATGGATTTGCTGGTCACAAAGGCTACGCGACAGCCAGGCACATCGAAGCTATACAGCTGCAAGGTATCTGCCGCATTCATCGAAAATCATTTAGACCTGTTTCCGAAGCCCTGAAATAAAAAAACCCTCAAGAGAGGGTTTTTTTGATGATCATGAATCTTATGCGGTAGCGATATGCTGTATAAGTGTCGGTCGGTTAGAAATGTCAGCACCGCCATAAACGATAGTGATGTCGTTTTTATGTTGTTGCGCGTGCATTGTTTGAGATGCTTTTACTGCTGAACTCAACGCGTTTAGCTGGGGCGAGTTTTTGCCCAGTGTTGAGGATATGCCAGCAATACTGCCGGTCGCGACCAGAATTGCCCCAATCATCAGGATAAACTGCTTCATGTTTCCTCCCAGTACGGACGTAGATTAAAATCAGGTACATTATATATAAAAATTGTACAAGAACCAATAGTTAGTTTGAGAGGAGTTAAGCCTTCCTTAAGGAAGGGTATTCGGTGTCTGTTTTTGGGCGTTTGGTAATTGGTCGCTAAGTTCGAAGCGATACCTCAGAATTATTGCCTCACTGTTGGGACGACAGCGAGCGGAAATTACCGAAAATAATGCATTGCGCTCAAAATGACACTTGATGCAAGATGCCTGTTAAAATGTCAGCAGGCCCGATGCTCTAAAAAAATAATTTCTATTGATTTGTTCTAAGCAGATTAAAATTCAAAAAACATATGCAATCACGATAAATAAATTTGTTCACTTCAGAAAAAATAAAAATCGCTTGTGTAATCTTAAGAAAACATTAAATGAATCTTAAGAGAATATTAATAATAAAATCTTAATGTAGCATCCTTATAATCCAAAGAGTTATCAAAAATAAAGCGTCGATGGAGTGCGCGGCATGAACTCAACTAGAAATGATGTAGATTCCAAGGCGGCTTCCCCGGAAGAAAAGCTTTTGACAGCAGTTCAGGAAGTTCAGGAAAAAATTCGTGATAAATTATCCATTGACTATGCAAAAGCCTTTAATCCGCATTATAAATTTCGCATGTTTCATAATGCAGCGCTATTTGACAATGTTAAAAAGCCAGTCGCCAAAACACTGTTAAAATACGCTGTGTCTAATATATCGAATCTGCATCAGCTCAGCTATTTCATTGCCGAATATCAGCGTTTGTTGCAGTTGAATAATGAAAATGACCCCACAGGATTCTTTGATGGCATGCGCAAAAAACACCAGGGCGGTGAGTTGGGAGGTATTTTAGCTGCTTCTTCAAATGAGATTTCTGCGCTTGATCACCAGCTCGCAACCTATTTTAAAAATAAGTTAGATGAAATTCAGGTTCGCCTCGAGATGATGCGCCATGTATTGACTGCTTTGGAGGAAATGGAATTTGCCAGATTTTTACTCCATTTGTGGCCAGAGAAAATGCCTATTGCTGAATATCATATTCAATGCCTTGATGATCTGAAAAAGCGACCTGGAAACTCATTTCTTATCCAGGAAATTGATACGATGGTTAAATGGTTGTCGGATCCGTCACCTGACAAAATGAAAGCAAACATGCGCTCTCTTCGGCGCGAAATAAAAAAATGTCATAGCCAGCGATTGGAAATTGATGCTGCGATGCTGATGGGCGAAGTGAAATTCCTGAATCTGAACGTCAACGAGCGACTACGTTATCTGGTAACGCGCGAATTACTACGCGGTTTTGTCGATAATCTGAAAATGCTGGAAAAGAAATTTCTCTGGCGGTGGTTTGTCCGTGCCATTAACGGCCATATGAGCCATGTTTTTGATTCCAAAATATCAAAGACAGTAAGAATTAGAACCGGTGCTGACCTCGTAACTGAAGCCAGAAAATATTATGTCAGGCGAGAAGGTCAAGCAAACGACTTGTTTGAAAATGGCCATTTAAGCAATCAGCTGATGGGTTTTCTTGATGAAATAGATTGCGCTAAACAGGATGTCAGTGATGCAATATTAAAGCAGATTGAATATCATTTGGATGAGCGCGGTTGTTTTCAGGAATTAGAAAATAAAAAGAGCTGGGAAATGTTATGGAAGTTTCAGGATACAAAATGGGGTCCGTTTTTGATTGAAGAAGCTAAAAAATCATTGATTAGCCCGCTTAAATCCCTGGGGCTTGCTATCAATTATAAATCAAGGCTCAATGCTGGGGATGAGACGGAAGAAGATAGCAGAAAATCATTCAATGTTTTTAGTTTGCTTCCTCAAGAAATAAGATCGCTGATTTTTGGAAAGTTATCAGCAAAAGACCTGGTTAATCTCCGTCATGTCGATAAGTTTCTTTATTCTGATTCAGCTCTTAATACTTTGTTAGATCCCAATACAAATAATATATTGGGTCATATTCCGCCTGAATTAAGAGACTATATTTATAAGTATCTATCTGGAATGGATCTTGCTCATCTTCGTCAGACTGCAAAATTCTTAGCGAAAGATGAGTTTATAAAAATTAATATGCTGGAATCAGAATGGTCTAGTCTGTTTGGGGATGTCGAGGAAATTCTATCTAGAATTGAGGTGTTGGAAGCCTGTAAAGCGGCAGCATTTGAAAAAGACGAGGAACACGCGCTGGAATCGAGCAAGTTAAGCATCACACACGGGATGAATTGATCGCATAAACCCTGCCGCTTGCGATCGCGTTTTTATCCTGTAAAAAGCGATGATTAAATTAGCTCAGGCCCGCTATCTTGTCTCGCGGCTTATTCCCGGGCGCCTTCGCTAAACAGGCAACAATGGTTTATGCAGCGCCGGTTTTATCAGAGGTATCGGGATTTTCAGCAATTAATACGGATTCTGTTTTTATTCCGTTTAACTCGGCACGTTCAATTTGCACAAATCGCTGCGTAATTTTTCTTGATGAAATATGCACTTGTTCAACGTCCGTGTGGGCTTGCGCAATGCGTTTAGCAAGATTGTCCATGCGCATTTGGAAGCGCTCAAAATCTTCAGCAAGCATGCGCAAGTGCTTTTGAATTTCATGTACCTGCTGACGTGTGGCGGCGTCCTTAAGTACTGCGCGCGCGGTGGTGAGAATGGCCATCATAGTAGTGGGCGACACCATCCATATCTTGGATTTCTGGGCAAATTCCACGAGATCCGAGTGGTGTGCGTGGATTTCAGCAAAGACTGCTTCTGCGGGAATAAACATGACTGCACCATCGGCTGTTTCACCCGGAATAATGTATTTTTCTGCGATATCCTGAATATGTTTGCGTATATCAAGTTTAAACTGGCGAATTGCCTGTTGCTTTTCCATGTCCGTTAGCGATGAGTCTATCAGCAGGCGAAAATTTTCCAGGGGAAATTTGGCATCAATGGCAATATTGCCCGTCGGCTCAGGCAAAAATAGCATGCAATCGGGCCGTCGGTTATTGCTTAACTGGTGTTGGAAACTGAAATGCTGCTCAGGAATCATGTTATAAATCAGCGCTGACAATTGCACTTCACCAAACGCGCCGCGCGAGCGTTTATCATTCAGTATTTCCTGAAGGCTGACCACGCTGCTTGACAACTCGGTAATTTTCTTTTGTGCGGCATCAATCAACGCCAGTCGCTTGATAACATCGCCAAAGGTTTCATTGGTTTTTTCAAAACCCTCGGCTAGCCGTTTTTCAACTTGCTGATTGATTTCTTTCAATTTAGTTTCTGTGGTCAGTGTTAACTGTTCAACACGTTTACTGAGTTGGCTCGAGTGCTCGGACAGCGATTCACTGACTTGCTGACGGGTGTCCTGCACGCCTTTTTGCAGAGTATCATGCAGGATTTTGAGCGCTTCCATTTGCCGCTCATCAAAGCGTGCACGGTGCTGGGCAAAAGCCTGCTGTAATTGTTCCCTCAAATCAGCCGACTGTTGTGTCTGCTCCACACGGGAGTGGCTTAGTTTTTCCAGAATGGCTTGCTGTAACCCGGCAAAATTGACTAGCAGATTTTCTCTCAGCTGCTGGTCCTGTGCCTGATTCTGCTTTGAAAGCTGCGTTACTTGCTCATCCACTCTCATTCCTGCCTGTTTAATACGGCTATCCGTCATGATCAGTTTGATCAGTATTATTAGCATGAGTGCAAGTAGGCCAGCATTTAAGCCAATAAGAATGTATGTGAACATGAAAATCATCCTTTCTCACGAGTAAACAAAATAGATCATGCCAGTCGTTACAAACCAGCATGATGGCATAAACCTTGCCGCTTGCGGCCAAGGTTTTATACTAAAATAATCGAGTGTGAGCGCCGGCATTTGCCGGCAACGTTATTAATGTGAGATTAAACCATCACCGCATAACGTGACACAGGCCGTGATTTTTTAATCAGCTGGTTTTCCTGCATGAATTTGGCAAAACGCCGCCATTCATCTCTATCGAATTCGGCAGGATCTTCAGCGAAGTAGGGGATTGTAGCAAACCACGCTTCACGATTCACTTTATTATTTGCTTCAGGGTACTTCTGGATAAATTGTTCCCATGCTTCACGTGGATGCGCATCCAGGTAAGCGACTGCTTTTTTGATAGCAGCAAGAAAGCGAGGGAAACGCTTATCATACATGCGGTTCGTATTGGCGATGAAAATCAGCTCACTGTAATTGGGAATACCGTTTTCCTCAGGAAAAAAAGCGGAAACTTTATGTCCATTCAATTCCAGCTGTGGAACTTCGAAATTACGCATCATGCCTGTGACCGCATCCACTTTACGGGACAGAAGTGCCTGCGTCAGGTTATAGCGCACGTTCACTAATTCAATATCTTTTTCCGTTAATCCCTGTTTTGCGAGCATGACTTTAAGCATAATGCCTGACAATCCGCTATTGCTTGACCCAATCAGTTTGCCTTTAAGATCTGCGAGTGTCTTGATACCGCTTTCATCGAGCACCACCAGGCAGTTAAGTGGTTTGTCTATTAATGTACCGATGCGCACCAGCGGTAAGCCCTGGTCTACCTGCTCCATGAATTCTGGCTGATAAGTGATACCAATATCTGCTTTTTTCGCTGCGACCCATTTAGGTGGATCGGTAGGATCAGCAGGGCCAATGAGTTCCACTTCCAACCCTTCTTCCTTAAAAAAGCCCTGCTGTTCGGCAATAATTAAAGGCGCATGATCCGGGTTTGGAAACCAGTCAAGAACGACAGTCAGTTTTTTCGGCGCCTCGGCAAAGCAGGCTGCAGCAAAAACTGTTAAAAATAAAAATAAGATTATTTTTTTCATACGGTGTACTCCGATTCAGTCTGTCATCCTGCTTTACCTTGAAGCCTTATTTTGCAATTCAGTTCCACCACACCAGTCTGCGCAGAAGCCTGTCTACGCTGAAATACAGGGTCAAGGCCAATAAAATAATAACAATTAATGCGGCAAACATCATGTCAATTTGCAGCCGGGCATTGGCGTTTAACATCAGGTACCCGAGCCCGTGGCTGGATCCGACCCATTCACCGACAACAGCGCCTATAGGTGCGACGACAGCAGCGATACGGATACCAGAGGCCAGTGCGGGCAAGGCTGCAGGAATGCGGATGTGTAAAAATATGCGCCATTCTTTAACATGCATGACCCGGGCGAGCGCGAGCCAGTCGGGGTTCGTTTTGCGCAGGCCATCATAAAAAGCACTGGTAATGGGGAAAAAAATCATTAGGGTGGTTGTCGCTATTTTTGATGCTGTTCCATATCCCAGCCAGATGACTAGCAGGGGAGCGATAACAAAGGTGGGAATCGCCTGGCTGATAATAAGAATAGGCAGAAACCAGCGAGTAAGCGGACGAACAAAAGCGACCACGATCGCTGCCATGGCACCAAAAAAAATGCCCAAGAGGAAGCCTGCTATGGTTTCATAAAGGGTGGGTATGGCTTGAACAGCGATCAGGTCACGCTGTTGATAAAGCGTAGCGAAAACCTGCCAGGGAGGAGGCAACAGATAATCGGGTAATTGCCAAATTTGGACAATACCTTGCCATAACAGCAGCAAACCCGCAGTGATCAGGAGCATGCGTAACAATGGCCTCATAGTGCTTCTCCCGCCGCCTGTGCCAGCTCCCGGAAAAGCATTGCCTGCAGATCGATAATTTCGGGCTCGGACAATTCACGCGGTCGCAATGAGGTTAGGCGGGCAACGCGTTTTAAACTCGCGGGCTCGCCTTGCATAATATAGATAGTGTCAGCGAGGCGCAGCGCTTCCAGCGGATCATGTGTAATGAATAGAACGGTTTTATCCTGGAGTAATTGGGCAGCAAGCGTTTGCAGCTTGTAGCGAGTGATCGCATCGACTGCCGAAAAGGGCTCATCCATCAAGACCAGTGGTTTATCCTGCATTAGGGTCCTGACCAGTGCGACCCGCTGCCGCATGCCGCCAGATAATTGATGCGGATATAAATGAGACGCCTCGGCTAACCCTACTTTGTTGAGCAGGGAAGCAGCTTGCTGTGCGGCCTCGGTCCAGCGGGTTTTGCCTGTGCGCAGGCGGGCACTGACCATCGCATTTTCCAATACGGTCAGCCAGGGTAACAACATATCCGTTTGTCCCATGTAGGCGACTTGCTGGCTCAGCGGTTGGTGATTGTCTGCGTAAAAAGTACCCTGTGATATTTCCTCGGGCGAGGCCAAGCCTGCTATCATGCGAAGAAAAGAGCTTTTACCTACACCACTTGGCCCCAGGAGGGCTATCCATTCACCCGCAGGCAAGTCGATATCAAGATGCGAAAAAACAAGATGCCCGCCATAGGCAAGCGCCGCATTTTTAATGTGAATATGTGGAATTTTCACTGCTTCCTCCGCCAGTATTGTCTGGATCAGGTACAAAGGGTCGTTCCCGCTAGGGATCTCTCAGCCAGGTGGATGGTTATAGGTATATGGCGCCCCTGAGTGTGGAGAAGATAGTACGCTATTTGGTTATGGCGATGCAATCGGATCCACATCAGGTGCTGGAGGGATTCTCAGGAAGGCCAAGCGCGTCTTCGGCATGATGTTCTTGTGCGATCAACAAATACATTGCGGGCACGACAAAAAGGGTAAAGAGCGTGCCGATGGAGATGCCGGTTGCGATGACAAGACCAATGTTATAACGGCTCAGTGCGCCTGCGCCGCTTGCAGTAATGAGCGGGATGACGCCCAATACCATGGCAGCCGTTGTCATCAAAATAGGGCGCAAGCGAACCCGGGCGGCAATCTCCACAGCTTCACGCTTGCTTTTTCCTTCTTTTTGCAGGTCATTGGCAAACTGTACAATGAGGATACCGTGCTTACTGATAAGGCCAATCAATGTAACCAGACCTACTTCGGAATAAATATTCAGCGTTGCACCGCCAATGCCGAGGCTCACAAAAATCATCGCGCCGCAAATGGACATAGGGACACTGATGAGCACGATGAGCGGATCACGAAAACTTTCAAAAAGCGCGGCAAGTGACAGGAAAATGATAATCAGCGCAAAAAAGAAAGTGACAATTAACGCAGAGCCTTCCTGGATGAATTGACGCGATTGTGATGCGTAATCTGTGCTGTATCCTTCTGGTAATACCTCCTCTGCAATTTTCTGGAAGGCGCCCAATGCATCTCCCATGGTGACGCCTGGAAAAGCAACAGCAGAAATGGTAGTTGAATTAAGCTGCTGAAAGTGGTTGATGGCTTCCGGCACGATAACTTTTTTCAGGCTGGCAATTGTTGACAGAGGAACGGATGAACCATTCGCTGCGGTAACGTAATAGTTGAGCAGGTTATTGGGATTGAGTCGGTCTTTGCGGACCATCTGTGGAATGACTTGGTATGAGCGTCCCGCATAATTAAAATAATTAATATAACCCTCACTTAGCGCCGCGCCCAGTACATCACCTATATCTTGCATATTTAAACCGAGCTCGGACGCCTTGTCGCGGTCGAGAATAATATTAGTTTGCACTTGGTCAATTTTAAGATCAGGATCAATATAGGCGAAGATGCCGGTTGCATAAGCTTTATCAAGTACGTTCTGTAATACTTCATTCAATTTGTAAAAATCATCGGTCGTTGTGATGACAAACTGGATAGGCAAACCGCTGCCGCCGCCCGGAAGAGAGGGAAGCTGAAATGCAGCCGTTTTTGCGCCGGCGATTTTATCAAGCTGCTGCTGAATGATGGGTTGCAGCTGGTTGGATGTGCGTGTGCGTTCGTCCCACGGTTTTAATACCATTCCCACGATGCTGGTATTTAAACCATTTGCACCATCAATTTGAAAGATATGCGCGGTTTCAGGATATTGTTTAAAAATGTTATAGATCTGGTTGGAATAAAGCTGGGTTTGTTTTAGGGAGGCGTTTGCGGCGGCTGTGGCCTGTGCGATGATAATGCCCTGGTCTTCCTGCGGTGCCAATTCCGAATCGGAGCTGATGAAGAGAAAATAATTGCTCGCGAGAATAATAGCGGCAAACAGAATCGTCACTGGCAGAAAGCTCAATGAATGACGTAGTATGCTTTCGTAGCCATGTTCCACTTTTTCAAAGGTCTGATCGATCAGCAAAATAAATCCTTTCTTGCCCTCGTGCGACATTTTTAAAAATTTCGAACACATCATCGGCGAGAGTGTTAACGCAATCACTGCTGACACGGTGACTGCGCCTGCCAGGGTGAAAGCGAATTCAGTAAACAAGGCGCCGGTTAATCCGCCCATAAATCCAATGGGCGCGTAGACAGCAATTAATACGACAGTGATGGCAATAATAGGATTGGCAAGTTCTCTTGCGCCAATAATCGCCGCCTGAAGCGGCGGTTTGCCTTCCTCCATGTGACGTTGCACATTTTCAACAACAATAATCGCGTCATCGACCACAAGGCCGATCGCCAGTACCAGCGCGAGCAGACTTAACAAGTTGATGGAATAACCCAGAATCAGCATGATAAAAAAAGCGCCGATAATGGAAAGAGGAATGGCGATGAGGGGAATAGTGACGGAGCGTATGGAACCTAAAAACAGAAAGATGACAACGGTTACGATTAAAAAGGCTTCCATTAAGGATTTGATGACTTCCTTGATGGAGCTATTTACGTATTCACTGGCATCATAAACAATGCTCGCATTTAACCCTTGCGGTAACTGCTCTTGAATGCGGGGAAATATCTGTTTGATGTTATCAATGACTGTTAGCAAATTGGCGGCGGGCGCAACCTTGATGCCTACGTATACCGCGTCGCGTCCATCAAAACCAACGGCGGTATTATAATTCTGTGCACCCAAATCGACTTGGGCGACGTCTTGAAGACGGATGATGGCGCCATTCTGGAATTTCAGTACCATCTTTTTGAATTGTTCGACGTTCGTTAATCCTGTGTTCGCTGTGAGGTTTTGGATAAACATCTGACCATCTGTACGGCCAACGGCAGAAATAAAATCATTTTGGGCAAGCGCATTGGAGACATCCGCGGCGGAGATGCCATAGGCGGCCAGTTTTATGGGATCGAGCCAGGCGCGCAGCGCGAATTGACGGTTTCCCAGGATTTCAGCCAGTTGTACGCCGTTGACTGCCTGCAGTTTGGGCTGGACTACGCGGATCAAATAATCTGTGATTTTGTTATTGGTGAGTTCATCGCTATAGAATCCAATGTACATGGAATCAATCGTTTCACCCACCGCAACGGTGATGACCGGCAGCTGAGAGCTGGCCGGCAGCTGGTTCAGAACGGCGTTGACTTTGGTGCTAATGTCCGAAAGTGCTTTTAACGGATCATAATTTAATAGCAAATTGACGTTAATGGTGCTTGTGCCCGGCGTGCTGCTGGATGTCATGTAGTCAATGCCGCTTGCTTGTGCGATGGAATTTTCTAGCGGCGTGGTAATAAAGCCGGCTACTACATCAGGGTCTGCACCGGTATAAGTTGTTGTGACAGTCACAACGGCATTTTCTGTAAACGGATATTGCATGACAGGGAGCAAGGCGATAGAACGCAAGCCCATTGCCAGAATAAACAGGCTAATAACTGTGGCAAGTACAGGGCGTTTGATGAACAAGTCAGTAAATTTCATGCTTACTCTCTCTTACTGCCATTGCATGCGCGGAGTTAATCCGCAAGATGCGGCTATTCCAAGTTCTGCTGTGCGTAACCCAATCAGCTGGGCCATGAACAGGTTATCCATCGTGTTCATTGGATACTTTGGGCGACGGATTATTCGCAGGCTGCACACTGTTGTTGATAGCAATATAGCTGCCGTTTTTAAGTTTAAGCTGTCCGCTGGTTACAATAATATCGCCTTCCTTGATGCCCTTTAAAACCATGATCTGGTCGCCGCGGGATTCGCCAGTTGTGACAAACACTTGGTTTGCCGTCAGAACGGTTTTTCCGTCTTTATCCTTTTTTTCTTTTACCACATAGACGATATCGCCATAGGGATTAAAGCTGATCGCGGTTTGCGGAACGGTCAGATACGGTTTGGATTTGTCAGTAATGATTTCAACATTGCTAAACATGCCGGGCGCCAATTCCATTTTGGGATTGGCAATGGTGGCTTCGACTTCGACGTTGCGTGTATCGGTCTGGACAAGAGGATTAATGGTTGTAATTTTTCCGGTAAACGTCTTTTTGGGAAAGGCATCGACCGTGATATTTACTTTCTGCCCGACTTTAAGGCGGGCGAGCGCCTGTTGTGGCAGATAAAAATCAGCATAAATGGGATCAAGGCGTTGCAAGGTGACGACCGTATCGCCCGGATTGAGATACTGTCCTGGGTTAACTTTGGAAATACCGAGACGGCCGCCAAAGGGCGCTTTGATTGTTAACTGTTCGACAATAGCAGCCTGTTGAGCCACTTGCGCGCGCAAGCTTTTGAGGTTTTGCAGATCGGTGTCCAGCTGCTGTTTGCTGACGGCTTTTACCTTGTACTGTTTTTTATCACGTTCGTAGGTGATACGGGCGAGTTCGGCATTCGCTTCCAACGCATGAAGTTGTGCGATATTGGGATCCGCATTCTGCTGCACCAGCAGGGTTCCTTCGGTCACTGTTGCGCCGGGCGTAAAATAGATGGTTTGTATCATGCCGCCCAACTGGGCTGTGACATTGACGCCCAGTGTTGCGCGCATGCTACCTACCGCTTTTAACTTAGGTTCCCAGTTAGAATAGGCTACTTTTGCCGTTGAAACGGTGATGACTGGATTTTCCATGCTGGCAAAAAAACGCTTCATCAGCAGCGACATGACGCCTTTATAAAGAAAAATGCCGCCGAATAGAACGCCGAGGACTATTAGCATGATTAACATCGGTTTTTTCATTCTGCTGTCTAATCTAACCTTCATAAATTATCCTCATGTATCTCCGCTTAGGGGCATATCAATGAAGCCTGCGTGGGATTGACAGTGTCATGACATGCCGCTATCGGACGGTTCCACCAGCCGCCGCCTAGTGATTGGAACAGGGCGACTGTATCACTATAACGTGCTGCCTGCGCTTGGATGCGCGCTATAACGGTTTGCTGATATTGCTGCTGGGCAGTGAGTAGATTGAGGTAACTGACACCACCCAATCGATACTGATCTTGCGATAATTTCAAACTCTTGTAAGCGGCCATTTCAGCCTGCCGTTGTGCACGCAAGGTGCGCGCGTCGGTTTCGAGTGCCCGCAGCGAGTCAGCAACATTTTGAAATGCTTGTAGTACGGTCTGGCGATATTGCGCCGCTGCCTGATCATAGGCGGCAATCGCGGCTCGGCGTTGAGCGAGCAGGGCGCCGCCCTGAAAAAGCGGTTGCGTTAATTGACTTGCGATACTCCATTCCTTGCTCGCAGATTTAAACAGGGCGGAAGGTACGGTTGCTGTCCAGCCATAGCTGCCAGTCAAGGTAAACTGTGGAAATAAGTTTGCCGTTGCAACGCCAATCTGGGCACTTGCGGCGTGTAATAGTGCTTCGGAAGCCCGCACATCAGGGCGCTGCCGTACAAGAGCAGAAGGCAGACTGATGGGTAACTCCACAGGCAGTACCAATTTATCCAGATCAAACTTGGGCAGTTCCTGATTAGGAAATTCACCGATTAGCACGGAAAGCGCGTGTTTTGACTGCGATAAACTTTTTTCAAGTGGCGGCAATGTTGCGCGTGTTTGATCAAGCAGCGTTTGCTGCGTCAGTACATTGGATTCGGCAATTGCGCCTAAACGGAATTGATTGTTAATGATGGTGAGCTGGTTTTCCTGTTCTTTAATTAATTGACGCGTCGCTTTGATTTGTCCTTCCAGTGAAGCAATGGTAATGGCAGTGGTAGCGATATTGGAGGTCAGTGTCAGATAGGCAGCAATTAATTGGAATTGCTGATAATCAACCTGTGCCTGCAGGCTTTCTATTTCCCGGCGTGCCCCACCAAAGATATCCAGCGTATAGGAAACATTTACAGCTGCATTAAATAAATTAAAAACGTTCGAACCACCACTTGATCCGCCAGTAGGCCCCGTGCTGCTGGAGAGACCGGTAGCTCGCTGGCGTTGCCCGGCGAGCTGCGCATTAAAAGCAGGGTAAAGTGATGTGCCTATTTGTGCATTGAGGAGTTCCTGCGCCTGACGTAAAGCCGCTTGGGCTGCTGCCAGGTTAGGACTGTTAGTTAAACCGGTATGGATGAGTGCATCCAGTGCGGGCGAGCGAAATAGCGTCCACCATTCAGCCTGGATATCCTTGTTGGTGACATAATGTTGTGCTTTTCCGCTATTACCTGGCGTACGCACGCTGGCGGTTTTAGCCGGTAACGGGAATTCATTGTAAGAATGGACGGGAGGCGCATGAGGGGAATGGAAATTAGGGCCGACCATGCAGCCTGTCAGAGCATAGCTGGATAAAACAACAACGATTGAATATCGTAACGCCATCCAACGCGAATGCATTCAGCAATCCTGCTTCGTTATGTCCCTGCTTTGAGAGCGCTCAGTTATTTGGAACGCTCGAAAATATCAGGTTATCTTACTATAAAACCTGGTTTCAGAACATCTTCACATCAATCTTAATAGATCATTTACCAGTGCTTGAATGAGCACGAACAGGATCAGCGTAAACCCCATGTAATACAAAAAAATAATAATGCGTTCCGGTACTGTGCGTTGAATGAGAAACTCCACAGTCTGGATAACTAAATGACCGCCATCCAGTCCGGGGATGGGGAGGATATTAATGATACCAATCGTGATGCTTAAAAAAGCCAGAAATCCGAGAAATGAAAGCAAGCCATAATTTAAGGCAGTGCCGGCGGTTTCAAAAATCGTAATGGGCCCGCCAAGACTTTGTAGTGATAATTTCCCTGTGACCATTTTTCCAAATAACAGCAAGTTGAAATACGTAAAATCGATAATCTGTTGACCTGCGGCGCCCAAGGCTTGAATGGGTCCGTATTGAATTTTATGCATCATGTTTTCAGGCCAGGTAAAGTCAGGTCCAATGCCAAGATAACCGTATTTTTGAAAGAGCAGGTTTCGCTTATAACCGATGTTTACCGGAAAGGTTATTTGTTTGCCTTGCCTTTCCACTGTAAAGCGAATTGTTTCACCAGGATGATTGAGGGTGGCATTCAAGACCTGAGACCAGTCATTCACTTTCTTTTTATCGAGGGCAATAATGAGATCGCCCGTTTTTAAAGGCGATGCCGCAGCAGGAGAAGCTTCGGCAATCACACCGATGACCAGGGGAACGACAGGTTCGTAGGGCTTGATGCCAAGACTGTTCAGCGGGTCAGGCGATAATTCATCCATGTCCCAGGCGGTTAAATCCAGCAGGTGTGTTTGTGTTTTATTACTGGCTGGATCACGCGTTTCGACTTTTAGTTGATCCTGATTGCCAGCATGCGCAAGAATACGAAATAAAACGCTTGTCCAGTTGGATGTTTTTCTGTCATCAACGCGAATAATTTCCTGTTTCATTTTAAGCCCGCCGTTTGCCGCGATCGAGCCCGGCGCTACTTCGCCAATGATTGGACGGATATTGACAAAACCGATCATGAAAATGAGCCAATATAAAATGAAAGCGCAGAAAATATTGGCGGCGGGACCTGCTAGCACAATCAGAAATTTTTTGTAAAATGGCTGGCGATTAAAGGCAAGATGGACTTCTTCTGGGGCAACGTCGCCTTCACGCTCATCCAGCATCTTGACGTATCCGCCAAGCGGGATAAGTGCGAGCACATATTCTGTGCCTTTTTTGTCATACCAGCGCGCCAGTGATTTACCAAAACCGATCGAGAAGCGTAGTACTTTGACCTTTAATAAACGGGCTGTAATAAAATGCGCCGCTTCGTGGGTTCCAATGACAAAAAAAATGGTTAACAAGATCCCCAGAATGGAAAGTAATACTTGGAGCATAGGCGATTCCTGATGTTAGCTTTAGCATCACTGGTTGAGAGCATTTACCTGTGTTATCTCTGCAGGATGACAAATTAAGTGATGCCACTACTCAGACACCAAATCCGCAACAAAAGCGGGTGATATCATCCAGCAAGTTATCCGTCATTCGTCTTGTTAGGCTTAATACCCATACCCTTTAAACGATGCGTAATTTTATCTTCCATGGCAACATCTTTAATGGGGCCAACTTTGACACGATAAAATTTGCCGCTGGCGGAGGGGCTGGAAATTTTGACAGGTGCTTCCAGCAGGGCAATCAGGCGCTGCTTCAGTTTTTCTGCGCGCGATTTATTTCTAAATGCGCCTACTTGTAAGTACACTGATTGGGCGGATTTATTTTCGGGCAAAAGCGGGTCTTCTGTGAGAAGAAAATCGCGTTTATTATTCTCAGCAAACTGCTTTTTGTGTTTCGCCTGACGGGAAGCGACAAAGAATTGATCCCGCTCGTATGTGCGAGGATTAATGGCTTTTACTTTAACCAGTGCTGTGCCATGCCCGAGCATACCCAGTTTCTTGGCTGCAACATAAGAAAGATCAATCAAGCGGTTGCCTTCAAAAGGGCCGCGATCATTGACTTTGACAATGATTTTGCGCTTGTTTTTTAAATTGGTGACTTCAACATAAGTAGGAAGCGGCAAGGTTTTATGCGCGGCCGTCATGCCTAACATGTCGTACGGTTCACCGCTTGACGTGCGCCGGTCGTGGAACAGCGTTCCATACCAGGAAGCAGTGCCGACCGCTTCATAGTTTTTGCTGGATTTCAGTGTATAGTAGCGTTTACCAAAAACGCGGTAGGAAGTCATATTGCCGTATTTGGCTCGGGGTTCGGGTTTAGGTACGGCGTTAGGGATCTTGGTTTCATCCACATAAAAATTAGGCGGCCCGTCTTTCTTGCCTACGTGACTGCAGCTGCTCAGCAACAGCATCAAAAAAAGAACCAATAAGGCACCACGGGGGTGCCTGCTCATTGTTGACATCCTGGTCAATTTATCCATTATTCAGTCGTTCCCTCAAGTCAGAAATATAAATACTTAATTGATAAACAGCCATTGCGTACAAGTCGCTCGAATTATAGCGTTTAATCACGCCAAAATTGTGCAATCCCAGCCAATATTCTTTACTGTAACGGTTTTGCAACTCAATAATTTTCAGCTTCTGATTTTCCGGTACGATTTTGGTTTTCGGTATAATGCCATATTTAGCGAGATCTGCTGCAAGTAGCGGTTCTTTGATTTTATTATTGCGCGATAGATAATTATATCGATCGCCAATGGTAGCTGCCTGGATGGCGACGGGTTCATTGAGCTTCCAGCCATGTTTGCTATAGTAATTGGCAATGCTGCCAATGACATCGACTTCATCATTCATAAGATCGGTTTTGCCACTGCCGGAAAAGTTAACCGCATAATGGCGATAGCTGCTTGGCATAAATTGCGGTTGGCCAATGGCGCCAGCATAAGACCCCATGACCTTCAGTGGATCCAGTTTTTGCTCGCGAGCGAGCAATAAAAATTGCTCTAGCTCTCTGCGAAAGAAAGGTGCGCGGGAGGAATCACTAAACGCTAGATTGGTCAGCGAATCGATCACGCGATAATCACCCGTGCGTTGACCATATTTTGTTTCAATGCCAATGGTGGCAACGATAATACTAGCTGGTACTTTATACACCGCTTCTGCTTTGCGTAGTACAGTTTCATATTTATTCCAGAATTGTACACCATGTTGAATGCGCCATTCATTCACGAAGAGCATTTGATAAGTATACCAGGGCTTTTTTTCCAGCGGTTTTTTCACGTGAGTGACAACGATAGGGCGCAATTTGACTTTGCTGAAAAGTTCAACCAACTGCTCCTTGTTGAAACGATTTTTTTTCACCATGGTTTTAATGAATTCTTGGACATCCTTGCGTTCTACAAAATGCATATCGGCATAAACAGCTGGGCTTAAAAAGACGAGCGCGAACCCAAGCAGAATGGATGAGATAGACGTGACTATCCGGGTACAGAAGGCGTGTGAGCCTAAAAATCGCAGCATATTTTATCCTTAAGTAGTCACTAATTTTCTATGCGTTTGTATAGACATCAGCATACCGAAACTTATCATCATCGTCACCATGGATGATCCGCCATAACTAACCAGCGGCAAGGGAATGCCTACCACGGGCAGGATGCCGGTCACCATTCCCATGTTTATGAAAAAAGAAACAAAAAAAGTAAACGTAATACTGCCGGCCAAGAGACGCGTAAAGGTATCCTGCGCATTGATTGTAATATATAATCCGCGCAATACAACCAGCATATAAAGTACAATTAGAATCATATTACCTACAAAGCCGAACTCTTCTCCGCAAACGGCAAAAATAAAATCAGTCGAATGTTCGGGCAAAAAGTGCAAGTTCGACTGAGTACCATTTAACCAGCCTTTTCCAAACCATCCGCCTGAGCCAATGGCGATCTTAGATTGAATAATGTGGTAGCCTGCGCCTAAGGGATCCCGTTCTGGATTCAGAAACGTCAGCACACGCTGGCGTTGATAATCATGTAGTACATACCAGGCAAAGGGAACACAAACGATGAGTAGGGTGAGTGCTGAAGTAATGATTCGCCAGCTTAAACCGGCAAGAAATAAGACACTGCTGCCCGCAATGGCAAGCAAGATAGCAGTGCCCAGGTCGGGTTGTTTGGCAGTGAGAAAAGCGGGAATGAAAATGATAGGAATGGCAACGAGAACCGATCGGGTCGTTAGGGGAAGGTGGATACGGTGATAATACCACGCCAGTAAAAGCGGAATGGCAAGCTTCATTAATTCAGCCGGTTGAAAGTGTACAATCCCCAAGTCCAGCCAGCGCTGCGCGCCTTTGCCTATGCGGCCAATAACCAGCACCGTAATGAGCAGAGTAAGACCCAGCAGATAAAGCCATGGCGCTAATCGCTGTAAGGTGGCAGGCGAAATTTGCGCGACCACAAACATGATAAAGAAAGCTAGCATTAATCGTGCGATTTGCAATTCAATGGCGCGCGGATTTTGACTGCTGGCGCTAAAGAGGATGAAAAGTCCCGCAGCGGCGAGCAGCAGCAGGAAAGTGAGCAGCGTGATATCGATATGGATATATTGCCAGAATGTACGATAACGCGTGTCATGCTGGGGTTTTTTCAATTTTATTCGGAGAATGTCGAGTAACATTTTGTTGAGTTCCTAGGTAATAATCGAAAATAGCCCGCGCGGTTTCGGCTGCAACGTGACTGTGTTCGGTAATAATCGCGAGTGCAATTTTCGGTTTATCTGCTGGTGCAAATGCAATAAAAAGATTATGGTCGCGGAGCTTTTCAGGTAAATTTTCCTGTTTATCTTGCTCGTCCGGATTTCGGCGTCGCGAAACCTGCGCTGTCCCTGTTTTGGCTGCGATGGTATAAGTATAATTATGTGGCCCAAAGGCGCGATAGGCTGTGCCCCCGGGAGAAGCCACCACATCCTGCATGGCTTTAATCACGATGTCCCAATAAACGTCATCTTGTAATGTCACGGGATCGAGCGAGATGGGTTGCTGCGACACATAGGCTTTGCCGGGAAGCTGCTCGCCCAGTAAGAGGAAGGGCATGAAGCGCTGTCCCCGATTGGCGAGGGTGGCTGTGGCGGCAGCAAGTTGTAATGGCGTAGCCTGCATAAAGCCCTGGCCAATGGCTGAAATAATAGTGTCACCGTCATACCAGCGTTCACCTTTCATTCTTCGCTTCCATTCAGGGGAGGCGACAATACCCGGCAGTTCGTCATCCAGGTCAATGCCCGTGAGTGTGCCAAAACCAAACTGGTTTAATATGGCGCCCATGCGACGAATGCCCATTTTGTTGGCCAACTCATAAAAATAAATATCACAAGAAGTGATAATCGCCTTACTCAGATTGACTGTACCATGACCGCCGCGGCGGTGGTCATGGAAGCGGTGTGAGCTATTGGGCAATTGGAACCAGCCCGGATCCCAAATAGTATCCGTTGGCGTCACAACGCCGGTATCCAGCCCCTGCAAGGCATAAAAAGGTTTAATGGTAGAAGCAAACGGATAAAGACCGCGCAGGGCCCGGTTGTAAAGCGGGCGGTCTTCGGATCCCTGTAAAGCCTGATAATCTTTCTGGCTAATGCCAAGTACAAAGAGGTTAGGGTCATAACCGGGCTCACTTACCATGGCAAGAATTTGCCCCGTAGCAGGCTGAATGGCAACGACGGCACCGTTATGTCCGGAAAGTGCTTTTTCAGCAGCAAACTGCAGCCCGCTGTCGAGCGTGAGATAAATATTTTTACCCGGTGTTCCCTTGATTTCTTTTATCACCCGGATGGGTTTGCCATTCGCGTCATTTTCTACTTCTTCATAACCCACCTTGCCGTGCAGTTCTTCTTCGTAATACTTTTCAATGCCCAGTTTGCCAATATAATGGCTGGCGCTGTAATTTGTTTGGTCAATTTCGCTGAGTTCCTGGGCGTTTATGCGTCCTACATAGCCAAGTACATGGCTGAAGCTTTTACCGTAGGGATAATAGCGCATCAGGCGGGCCTTAATGAGGACACCGGGAAAGCGAAACTGATTTTCTGCAAAACGTGCCACTTCTTCCTCTGTTAAACGCAGTTTTAGCGGTATTTCATCAAAGCGCCGGTGCTGTCTCAGCTGCCTGCGGAATTGACTGATGTCATTGTCCGACAGAACAATTATTTTCTTGAGTGCCGCGATGGTTTTATTTAGCTCGGTGACTTGTACAGGAATGATATCCAAGCTGAACACGGGAATATTTTCAGTTAGGAGAACCCCATTACGGTCATAAATCAGCCCACGCGTCGGTTCGATGGGAACAAGATCCAGCCAGTTTTTGGTCGACAGGGTGCTATAAACATTGTGCTTGGTGATCTGCAAATAGGCGAGCCGTAGCACCAGCAGGGAGATTAAAAAACAGATAATGGCGAGAGCAAGCATGGTGCGCTTTGCAGTCAGCTGAATTTCCTGCTGATGGTTCTTGATGGGGATCCGTTTATACATGGTCAAGCCGTAAACTCAAATGGCGATATATTAACGTTAGTTCCATCTAAAAGTAACTATTTGCTCACTTCATCATGCCATGATTCTGCAAAAAAAGCTCGCGGAGGGATTAGTTGAATCGATATCCCACATCCAGCAACAGTGGAACGGTAATGCCTGAATTATGCGCAGACAGGCGAGCATTAGAGTAGTGCACGGCATGGACCCCGATGGACAGGCGTTCAGAAGCCCCGAAGAAAGCACCGATTCCTGCCCTGTCCTGAAAAGCGAAGTGAATGCCCAGATTGCGGTCGTCCAGCCGCGTGTGATTGAGATAAGACAGACCAATGCTGAGTTCAAGATAGGGCAAAACGGGCCCGCGCTTTTTAAAAGTATAGCGAACTACAGGTGCGATGGAATAAATATTCAGTGTGGTGTAGTAGGGTGTATTCGTTACCCAAAAGTGAGAAAAACCACCATCAAAATAAACGTTGAATTGCCGCCATTTAAAACGTTGCGGATCATAATTCAGCATGAGTTGATAGCCATGCAGCGAAGGAGGTTCCTTGGTGATAAGCGTGTAAGAAAAATTGGCGCCATAATAAGGTGCTGCCAAGGAAAGCGCTGGAAGCAGCGAGAGTAGCACTATGATGAAATAGAATTTTCGTCCTGTCATGTTGCTTGGTATTTTCCCTAATACCTATTTTTTGATACTAGCATGTAATTAATTGAGACAAAAGCATTAATAAGAACGGCTTGTCATTGATTTCAATTCCGTTGGTGAATACAATCTGTCGTTTCAAAAGCGCAATTAAAATTTATAACTAACGAGGATGTACTCATGAAAAAGGTATTTACTTTTGTCTCCCTGCTATCGCTTTCTTCGCTAACATTCATTCCTTCTGTAAGTCTGGCAGATCCGGTGGGTTTACGGGTAGAAATTAACTGTCCAACGAGGAATGAGTTAGCTAATTTTGGTGATTATGTGGCAGGGAATGGCTATGAAGTAATTCAAGATCGATTTAATACAATTTATTTTAAATCTTCTTCGCTGCCGACGCTTATGCCGGCAAAATTAGATACTTATCGTAGCGAATCCACTGAATACGATAGCACGAGCGGACGCGTTACCTGTTACTACAACAGTCTCGCTCAAGACCCGCGTTTTTCCGTGGCCTACACTCTTACAAATGGACGAGGCGGTTCAGTAATTTCACAGTCTGAGAGCAATATCGCGATCAGCCTGCCCTTTGGTTTGCGGGGATAAATCAGGAAATAATTGTTCCTGAGATTATGCCAGTTTCGCGAGGGTGTTTGTTTAATTGAGTCATCTCTGTCTACGCGGAGATGACAGGGTTTTGTAAATGTCCTCGCTGGCAAATGTTCTACGCTGATGTTTAACGCTTAAAGCCGGGAAAAAATGAGGGTGATGAGCATATCTATCTGGTTTTCATTTAATGCTGGAATATAACGTAGCGATTCACCGCCTGCCTCAAAGAACGTTTCCTTGCCGCGTATGGCGATTTCTTCCAGTGTCTCCAGACAGTCGATAGCAAAGCCAGGACAAATTACATCCACATGTTTGATGCCACGTTCGGGGAGTTCACCAAACAAAGTCTGGGTAGAAGGCTTGAGCCATTTGTCATAACCAAATTGGGACTGATAGCACAACGTCCACTCGTCTTTGGCTAACCCTACCGCTTCGGCGAGCAGATGCGCTGTTAATTCACACTGTCGCTGATAAGGATCTCCTGCTTTGACAAAACGTTCGGGAATACCATGAAAAGAAATAAGCAAGTGCTGTGGGCGGCCCTGTTTTTTCCAGGCAGTTTGCACGCTGGAAGCGAGTGCACATATGTATTCATGATTATCAGCATAATGATAAATCATTTGTAAATCGGGCAAGGCAGACCACTTTTTTAATCCGGCAATAACACGGTCAAAGGTGGAGGCGGTCGTGGTATTGGAATATTGTGGGAAAAGCGGCAGCACAATAATTTTATCTACATTTTTTTGCCGTAATTTTTTCAAACCCTGGCCAATGGAAGGATGTCCGTAATTCATGCCAATTTCCACTTCGATCTCGCCAGGCAGCGAACGTAGTTTGGTTTGCAGGCTGGATGCGACATATTGCATGGTGGCACGCATGGGAGAACCGTTTTCCTGCCATATTCGCTGATAAAGCCGGGCTGACCGGCGTGGCCGTAATGTCAGGACCAGTCCGTAGAGAATAGGCAGCCAGATCAGTCGTGGCAATTGTACAATACGTCTGTCGGATAAAAATTCTCTCAAGTAGCGCCGTACCGCGCGGGGGGTGGGGGCGTCAGGTGTACCTGTATTGGTAATTAAAACACCGGTCTTAGGCATAGATTATGTATGGATCATGAAATAGGGAGAGCAATTTTACTATATTTTCCGCTTAAACCCTAATGCCTCAAGCCGGGTTTCAAGGCTGGGATGCGTTGAAAAGAGGTCACTGGCCGAGGTGACGGATTTGATGCCCGCTTCAAAAGGATCGAAAATATACGCTTCTCGCCTTACATTTTCATGAGGGGTGCGCTGATAGGCTGCCCGGTACTGATCACGGTTTTGGATGTGGTCTTCCTGGATCTTGATAAGCGCGGAGGCAAGCGGTTGGTTAGTTCGCATCAGTTCTACACAACCCGCGTCTGCCATCAGCTCACGGGTACGACTAAGATACAGCAGAAGCAATACGCTAATGAGCGGCAGGGTATAGCGTAAAAGGATGATGATGGTTGCCAACGAATTTTTAGAACGGCTTCCGTTACGGCGGCCGCTAAAAATTGCGTTATAAAACAGTATATCCAATACCATAATTGTCAGGTTGGCAAGAAGGGATGCGGTTAAAGTCAGCTTGATATCAAGATGCCTGACATGACTTAATTCATGCGCCATCACTGCCTGCAATTCATCGCGATTTAATTTTTCCATGAGGCCGCGCGTGATTGCTACCATGGCTGATTTTTCGCTATAGCCGCTTGCGAACGCATTCATGTAATCTGCATCAATGATGAAAACCTTCGGCATATAACGTAGCCCGGATGCAATTTTCATCTCTTCTACTACATTATAAAGCTGGCGCTCCCGTGTATTTTGAGCGGTCTCTGGCGTAATTTCGTGGTAATCCGTGCCCAGTAACATGAGTCGGTCATATAAAGTATAGCTGACCAATAATGAAATCGCTGCGATACCCAGCATGATTAATGTTGCAATAGGAAAAAGCCTGAAAGTCACCAATGCCGTAAAAAGTGCTGGAATGGTAGCGTGGGGATAGGCGGAAGCATACAGATACATATCAACTAACAGCCCAATTCCACAATATATCAAGAAGAAAAGACTAATAATGATATAGGTGCGACGGTTATTTTGACGCAGTGCCTTTCGCCAATCGGCGGTGGACACTGCGTAATGATCAAGCTGGTTTGGCATGGGCTAAATTAGAGTTGCACAGTATAGGATTCTTGTTCAGCGACTTTTTGTGCAGTGAGTTGCCAGTAGGGAAAATCCTTATCCAGCTTGCTGCGAAAAGACGCAACGACAACCGAAGCAGGAAAGGATTTTTTATTGGCGTTATAAATTTCGATACTGTCATTATAGGATTGCTTTGCGTAAGCAAGTTTGTTTTCGGTGCTAACAATTTCTTCTTGAAGCTGCAGGCAATTCTGGTTGGCTTTTAAATCCGGATATTGCTCAAACACGACATTGAGGTGCGTCGCTATTTCAGAAATCTGGTTTTCTGCGGCGAATCGCTCTTTCTCATCGCCCCTGGCTTTGGCCTGCTGTGCCTGGTTTCGCAAAGCGACTACATCTTTCAAAGTAGTTTTTTCGTAATCCATATATTTTTTGACAACATTGATCAGGGACTCAAACACTTTGAACCGTCTGTCCAGCTGAACATCAATTTGTTTTTGGTTATTCTGTATTGTTTCAATCTGGGCAATGAGACGGTTATAAGTCAAAATCACATAGCCAATAATCAGCGCCAGAATAATTAATATGATAAGGGTCGCCATGGTTTATTCATCCTTACTAAAATGAAATAATACACACCTGCTGGCAGTATTATAACATTGAAGTCTTTGCTGTGGACAGGTGCTATGCAAGCGAAAAAGGAGCTCGCCATGTCTGATGTAACAATTAATTTAACCCCGACGTTATATCGTTATTTATGCCGGGTCTCTCTGCGGGAGCCGGCGGTCCTTAAGAAGTTGCGTGAAGAGACGCACAAGTTAAACGGTGCCCGAATGCAGATTTCGCCGGAACAGGGCCAATTCATGGCATTGCTGGTCGAGTTACTGGGAGCCAAAAAAACAATTGATATAGGTACATTTACCGGTTACAGCGCGCTGGTCGTGGCGCTTGCACTGCCGCCGGAAGGCAGGGTCATTACCTGTGACATTGACACACAGGCACCATCCTTGGCCAAATTATTTTGGGAAGAAGCAGGTGTTGCCCAAAAAATTGATCTGCGTATTGCTCCCGCATTGGAAACACTGCAAAAACTGCTGGATGAAGATCAGGCGGGTACTTTTGATTTCATTTTTATTGATGCGGATAAGACAAATTATCTGCATTATTATGAAAAATCCCTGACATTGCTTCGCACGGGCGGTCTTGTTGCAATTGATAATGTGCTATGGGACGGCAAGGTGGCTGATCCTGCAGTTGATGATAAGAACACGCTTGCCATCCGCGCGTGCAATGAAAAATTAGCAAGCGATGCACGTGTAACGTTGAGCATGATTCCCATTGGCGATGGGTTGACGCTCGCAAGAAAACGTTAGTTATCTTGAAAACAGTTTTGCTATGAGCTCAATCGACTAAAAAATTATCAAAATTGGGATGGTATAGGCGTATTCGAAAGCTAGATTTTTGCTACCCGATACTGATCAAACAAATGTTCCACCCATAATCGACTTAAATGATCCAGTAAGCGGTTCTGCATCTGGCGCGCATCAATGTGATCAATATCAATGATTTCAAGAGGCTGGTCCTGCCATGAACAGGCGAAGACAGCTTTAGTCCGCAGGCCTGTTTCCGGATCAATCTGCCATTGCAGACATTGGGCGCAAACTCCTTTCAACATGCATTGCATGTTGCCATAGACAGAAGCAAATACGGGGGGATTTTTAACAAGATAATCCTTAAGACGCGTTTTACGTGCCGCTTGAAACTGGCGTAACAGATACGTATCTCCGACAACAAAAACACGGTCTACATCTGTCAGCAGAATCGCGGGCGGCTGGCCGGTCAATTGGCCTTCTGTATAAGCGATCAGTGTATGGATCATGTCTTCGCCGGTTACTGAATAGTCGCGCATGCGATGCGTGTTGATACATTCACCTTTTCTTACCTGCCATATGATAACATCGGCGGCACGCTCTAATTGTTTTTGACAATAAACCTCTTCTTTATTATTAAATAATCCTGCATAAATGACACGGTTGCCGGCAGCTTGCAGGGACGGGCCATAGCTGCGCAGAAAGGCGAAGCTGGATTGGTTGCCAATAATCAGAATGGTTTCACCCTGCGCAGGAATTTTTGCGCGCACGCCAGTGGGTCCCATCAAGGAAACCGGTTCCCCTTTTTTCAAAATAGCGCATAACTTTGCGGTTGCACTGTTTTCCGTGACAATGAAATTTAAAATGCCCTGTGCTTCATGATGTTCTGCTGCGACCAGGGCGAGCGGTTCCATCTGAAATAAAGTATGGTCCACATGTGGCGCGTAAGTTTCAAAGTTTTGTAAACGGTAAAACTGCCCGGGCTTGAAATGCTTGGCAGCGAGAGGAGCCTGAATGCTGAGTTCAATGACATTGTCTGTTTTGCGGGTAATTTCGGTTACTCGCGCCCGGAACAAATAATTTATACGCTCGGCGAATTGCTGATATTCATTTTCATCGCCTAGTTGACCCAATTGGTTGTGCAATAGCGTCAGTATTTTTGTGTAAGTCCGCGTGCCGGACGCAATGGCTTTAACAACGTTGCCATGGAAAACCGGATGCGTATCGCCAATCAGGCTTACGCGGCGGTTTTCTTTTTGATAGGAAGTAAAAGGACCGAATTGCGGATCTTTACAATGTTCTACACCATGCGCGACAGTCAGCTTGCCATCTTCATCTTCATAATGCTGGTATTGCAGATTGAGCCGGTTAAAAGTGCCGCGGTGCTCGAATTCATAAGCCGTGTTAGGTTGCGTGCCGGTCGCAACCAAAATGGAGCGGGCAGGCAAACGAACAGTTTCTTCTGTGGTGATCCACTCATTTGCTTCCTTGCGCAGGCGTTTCTGGCAGATGAGCGCAACCGCATGACCAAACTCATCTAGGTCGACACTGGCTGGTTCCAACCCTTCCGCATAATAAACGCCTTCTTGCAGGGCTTTGACGAGTTCTTCATGATTATTGATATAAGCAGGGGATTCCTGCATGGAGCGGCGATAAGCGATGGTGACGCCTCCCCATGCATGTAACAACTTGATAAAATTGGGCTGCTCACCTTTCGCCGCTGCACGCTCACGTTCCTGGCGAACGGCTAGACCATGACGCAGGTATTCAGCAAGGATCGCTCGTGATGCAGCGTCAAGTGGGCGATTGACATAGTCTTCACCGTATTTGTTTACCAGTATTTCATGACGTCTAAGAATTTTCTCAACCTGGGTGAGGTAGTAAGCTTGTAATTCTGTCGCCGTGTCTACACCGGTTAGGCCGCCGCCGATTACGACGGCGGGGAGGCGAATTTGCAAGTTAGTCAGGCTGCTCGACTTGGCGGCATTGCCAAGCTGTAATGCCATCAGGAAGTCGTTGGCTTGGCGCATGCCCGGTGCGAGACTGCCAGGCACTGAAAGCGCTTTTGGCAAACCAGCCCCAACGGCAACGACAAAATGATCAAAGCCCATTTCCCATGCATCTTCCACTGTCACGGTGCCGCCAAATCGTACACCGCCAAAAACCTGGAAATGCGGTCTGCGCATTAGGCTCAGGTAAATCAGCTTTAAAAAGTTTTTGTCCCAGCGTACGGTGATGCCGTATTCCGCCACACCGCCGAATCCCGCCATGAGGCGCTCATCCAGTGACTCCTTAAGATCGTCAAAGCGGTAAATAGGTTGATTTATTAATGCTTCAGGTAGCGGCTCAATTTTGAGGCCATCAAAGCCAACGACGGCAAAACCTTCCAGTAATAAATGATGAGCAAGTGTAAAGCCGGCAGGCCCCATGCCGGCGATCATGATTTTGAGTCCGTTATAGGGTTTCATGAGCCATTGGTGTTGCCGCAAAGGATTCCAGCGCGTCAATAAATCATAAATTTCCACACCCCAGGGCAAGTCGAGCACATCCGTCAGGACGCGCGTTTCAATTTGCGGAATATTAACGGGATCCTGTTTCTGATAGATGCAAGCTTTCATGCAATCATTGCAAATACGATGGCCGGTTGCAGGGCACATCGGATTATCCACCATGACCATGGCGAGCGCAGCAAGTGTTAATCCCTCTTTTTTAAGCTGATGCATTTCGGAGATTTTTTCTTCTAGCGGGCAGCCGGTGAGCGTGACATTCAGCGGGTTTTTTTTGAATCCTTGGGCAGGATCACCTTTTTTAACAGGGAATCCTTTGGAACAAAAATCACCTTCATGGTCATGGCAATAAATACAGTAATTGATTTCATCCTGAACGCTGCGCGCATCCATGCGAGGGTCTGTCAGTTTGAATCCATCTCGGTGTCGCCACTGGTCTTTGGGTGCGGCAACACGGTTGAGTGGGTCATCCTCAAGCATGACGGTATGCACCAGTTGTTGGTGATCAATGCGCACCGGCAGCCGGAAGCTGGTCCAGGTAGAAGTGCGCTGCTGCCCTTCCGGTGTGGTGAGTGCTCTAGCGCACCACTGCACAAGCTTTTCAATTTCTGGCTGCCAGGTTTCCGAGTCTGCCAGGTAATGTGTACCCAGCAGAGCGATGGCCAACTCTTTATCATCGGATTGCAGCGGTGCCCGCGCGAGTTCAGTGCTTAGCCAAGCATCGAGTTCAGCAAACGCAGGAAGCGCCTGTACTCGTGAAAGTTCTTTTTTGGCGCGACGTAGCACAAAGTATTTTTTAAAAGCCGAAATAGGGTTATGTGAAGTGGTTTTGGCCTGACTAATTGCAACCGCTTCTTCAATATCAAACAGGGAAGCGAGAAAATTCTCTAGCACTGTGGCGCAACTAATTAATAATTCACTGATTTCGATAGCAGAAAGCGTGCTGGTGCGATTGCGGTAAGCTAGCAGTTTGTCGTGCAAATCCGGAGAATGATGGTTTAAATGTGTCAAAAAAGCCTGATCCAGGCGGACCAACCCGTCCGGGTGAAATAATTCCGAGAAAGTGAAGCCATTTAGACGCAGTTCTGAGGATGCCATGCTTTACTATTTTATGCGATTTTGGCGAAGAGGTGTGAATTATAGGAGAATTTTGTTTTTTTTGAAACCGCTAAGTGGGTTATTCATAGTAAAGCACGCAACAAATGCCGCTTGTCCGAGGATTGAATGCTTTGTTTTTACCATGAACCCAGATCCCGCGGACAAGCCGCGGGACAACGGTGGAAATAAGAAGGTGGTAGAGAATTACCCCTGTAACTTCTTTTTCAACAGGTCATTTAACTGCTGCGGGTTCAGTTTGCCTCCCGAAAGCTTCATGGCTTGGCCAACGAAAAAGCCGAATAATTTTTCCTTGCCCCCACGGTAAGCTGCCACCTGTTCAGGATTAGCTTGGATAATTTCATCAATGAGTTTTTCAATCGCTGCAGTGTCAGTGACTTGTTTTAAGCCGCGCTTTTCAATAATCGCGTCGACTTCCCCTTCGCTATTCCACAGGGCTTCAAAAATGGTTTTGGCGATTTTGCCGGAGATCGTGTTATCGGCAATGCGGGAAATTAATTTACCCAATTGCGCGGAAGTAATAGGGCTTTCCTGGATGTCCAGGCTCGCTTTGTTTAAGGCACCCAATAACTCGCTAATGACCCAGTTGGCAGCAAGCTTGGGTTGATCACCCGATTCCTTCACTACATTTTCATAGTAGTCGGCCATATCCTTGCTGCTGACCAAGATGCTGGCGTCATAAGCGCTAAGACCATACTGGCTCATGAAACGTTCGCGTTTCTGCTGAGGAAGTTCGGGGAGTTCAAGCCGGACTTTTTCAATGAGTTCGTCACTGATGACAAGCGGCAGCAAATCCGGGTCAGGGAAATAACGATAGTCATTGGCTTCTTCCTTGCTGCGCATGGAGCGGGTTTCATTTTTATTCGGGTCGTATAACCGCGTCTCCTGGACAATGGTGCCGCCATTTTCAATGACGTTAATCTGTCTTTCGATTTCATAATTAATGGCGCGTTCAACAAAACGGAATGAATTAATATTCTTTAATTCGGTACGTGTGCCGAATTTTTCCTGGCCTTTGGGACGAACAGAAACGTTGGCATCACAGCGGAAAGAACCTTCCTGCATGTTGCCGTCGCAAATACCTAAATAACGCACCAGTGTGTGTACCGCTTTAAGATAGGCAACCGCTTCTTTTGCTGATCGCATGTCCGGTTCAGAAACAATTTCCAGTAAGGGAGTGCCGGCACGGTTTAAATCAATGCCAGTGAGTCCGTGAAAATCCTCGTGCAATGATTTGCCTGCATCTTCTTCAAGATGCGCGCGAGTAATGCGAATACGTTTGGTGCCTTCTTCGAGCTGTATATCGAGATAGCCTTGCTGTACAACAGGCAGTTCGTATTGGCTGATTTGATAGCCTTTAGGTAAATCGGGATAAAAATAATTTTTACGCGCAAATACCGATTTACGCGCCACTTCTGCATTGGCACCCAGTGCAAATTTGATGGCCATGATCACGGCTTCCTGGTTGAGCACAGGCAGCACACCTGGCATGCCAAGATCAATCGCGCAGGCTTGTGTATTGGGTTCAGCGCCAAACTGGGTCGATGCGCCTGAAAAAATTTTGCTGCGTGTCGCAAGCTGTGCGTGAATCTCAAGTCCAATAACGGTTTCCCATTCCATCTTAAAACCCCTCCGGAATTTGTTGGTGCCAATCTGTAACAGTTTGATACGCATGCGCAATGTTGAGCAGCTTCGCCTCGCCAAACAGATTGCCGATTAATTGCATGCCAATAGGCAACCCGTTAACGAAACCAGCAGGCACAGAAATGCCCGGCAGGCCGGCCAAGTTAACAGCAATGGTATAAATGTCCGAAAGATACATGCTGACGGGATCGCTGACTTTTTCACCTAGTTTAAAAGCAGGGGTAGGCGAGGTGGGGGATAGAATTACATCGACATTTTTAAACGCTTCCACAAAGTCATTGCGAATTAGACGCCTTGCTTTTTGAGCTTTTAGATAATAGGCATCATAGTAACCGGCAGACAAGGCATAAGTGCCGATCATGATACGGCGTTTGACTTCGCTCCCAAAGCCTTCACTGCGTGTCCGTTTGTAAAGATCCTGTAAATCAGCCGGGTTTTTACACCGGTAACCGTAACGTACACCGTCGTAGCGCGCGAGGTTGGAGGAGCATTCTGCGGGTGCAATGACATAATAAGCGGGAACAGAGAGTGATGTATTTGGCAGGCTGATTTCTTGCACAATTGCGCCCAGCTTTTCATATTCTTTGATAGCGGCTTCAATGACCTTTGCTACTTCATTGCTGAGGCCGTTGCTGAAATATTCCTTGGGTAATCCGATGCGGATGCCTTTAATGGGATTGTTCAAGGTAGTAGTGTAATCAGGTACGGGTTCATTAATGCTGGTTGAATCACGCTCATCAAACCCTGCCATGGCGGTAAGCAACATGGCCACGTCTTCTACTGTTTTTGCGAATGGGCCGCCTTGGTCAAGGCTGGAAGCAAATGCAATCATCCCGTAACGCGATATACGTCCATAGGTAGGTTTAAGACCGGTAATATTGCACAATGCGGCAGGCTGGCGTATCGATCCGCCGGTATCTGTTCCGGTTGCGCCGGGTACAAGGCATGCGGCAACAGCGGCAGCGGAACCACCCGATGAGCCGCCGGGTACATATTCCAGGTTCCAGGGGTTCCTGACAGGACCGTAATAACTGTTTTCGTTGGATGAGCCCATGGCGAATTCATCCATGTTGGTTTTGCCCAGCATGACCGTGCCAGCTGCTTTTAGATTCCTCACAACGGTTGCGTCATAAGGCGCGAGAAAATTATCCAGCATTTTGGAGCCGCAGCTAGTTTTAACGCCATCGGTGCAAAAGATATCTTTGTGCGCAAAAGGAATGCCCGTGAGCGGACCTGCTTGCCCCTGCTTGCGTTTTTCATCAGCCATTTTGGCGGTTTGCAACGCAGCATCTTCTGTAACGGTAATAAAGCTGTTCAGCTTTTGATCGTACTGTTTGATTCGTTCGAGAAACAGTTGGGTGAGCTCCAGGCTTGAGATTTTTTTGGTGCTCAATTCCCTGGATAATTCTGCAATAGTTTTGCGATGCATGATAATTACGCCTCTTCAATCACTTTAGGTACCAGATAAAGTCCTGCCTCAACCAGTGGCGCAATGCGCTGGTATTTATCGCGCAGATTGGGCTCGTTAATTTCATCAGTCCGCAGGCGTTGGGAGACATCAAGCGGATGGGCGAGTGGTTCAACGTGGGTAGTATCGGTTTTGTTCAGCTGCTCGATAAAATCGAGAATGTTGGATAACTGAGGGGTGTAAAGTGCGATATCCTGTTCAGATAAATTCAATCGCGCGAGATGCGCTATTTTTTTAATCTCTTCGGGTGTAAGCGACATAGGATGACTCCAGTTGATCAAATTTGATCTTTTCCATGCTTAAATCTAGTTATATTGTCTTGTCCCTGGGGTATGAAACCCCGAGTTAAAAGCCCCACAGCCTGCTGCGAGGAATTTTAAATGAAAGAAGCCGGGCATTATAATGCATGCTGATAAAGAATAGAAACGAACATTTATCTATAACATCCATTTTCTCATTGCCGTATTGGATTTAAATTGATTAGAATGCAGAAAGAATAATATTTGAAACGATTTCAGAAGGACGTGTGCCATGTTAAAGAAGCTGCGCGGGATGTTCTCGAATGATCTGTCCATTGACTTGGGGACAGCCAACACGCTTATCTATGTTCGCGGCAAGGGGATTATCTTAAATGAGCCCTCCGTGGTCGCTATTCGACAGGGATCCGATTCGGTTGGGCAAAAGCATGTGGTAGCAGTGGGCAGTGAGGCTAAGCTAATGCTAGGTCGCACCCCTGGTAACATCAGTGCTATTCGTCCCATGAAGGATGGTGTGATTGCTGATTTTTATGTTACAGAGAAGATGTTACAGCACTTTATTCATAAAGTGCATGAGAATCGCTTTTTGCGTCCCAGTCCGCGCGTGCTGGTCTGCGTGCCTTGTGGTTCTACCCAAGTAGAACGTCGTGCCATCAGGGAATCTGCAATCAGCGCAGGTGCTCGTGAAGTATTCCTGCTGGAAGAACCCATGGCTGCTGCGATGGGTGCGGGTATGCCGGTTGAGGAAGCGCGCGGTTCCATGGTGGTGGATATTGGCGGCGGTACCACTGAAGTTGCTATCATTTCGCTTAACGGCATTGTTTATGCTGCATCAGTTCGCATCGGCGGCGATCGTTTTGATGAATCCATCGTGAGTTATGTGCGCCGTAACTATGGCATTTTAATTGGTGAATCTACTGCTGAACGCATCAAACATGAAATTGGTCTTGCTTATCCTGCCAATCAGATGCTCCAGATGGAAGTGCGTGGCCGTAATCTGGCTGAAGGCATACCGCGCAGTTTCACTATTACCAGCAATGAAATACTGGAAGCGTTACAAGAACCGCTGTCCGGCATTTTAGGCGCTGTCCGTGCTGCTCTGGAACAGGCGCCGCCTGAACTTGCAGCAGATATTGCTGAGCGTGGTATGGTGTTAACCGGGGGCGGCGCATGC
This sequence comes from Aquicella lusitana, assembly GCF_902459475.1. Taxonomy (NCBI): domain Bacteria; kingdom Pseudomonadati; phylum Pseudomonadota; class Gammaproteobacteria; order Legionellales; family Coxiellaceae; genus Aquicella; species Aquicella lusitana. The sequence continues at coordinate 888,231 of NZ_LR699114.1, forward strand.
TTGCGTAATATTGATCGACTGTTCATGGAAGAAACAGGATTGCCTGTCATCATCGCTGATGAGCCCCTTACCTGTGTTGCTCGCGGCGGCGGTAGGGCATTGGAGATGATAGAGACATCAGGCATTGATTTTCTGTTAAAGGAATGACGGGGGTAGACTTATCCGTTCTATATTTACCCATAAATCCCAATCAGGATTACGTGCGCTTGTCCTGATTGTGCTTGCTGTCGCCTTGATGGTAGCTGACAAGCGGTCAGCGAGTTTTGTTCCTATTCGTGAAGCACTGTCATTGCCGCTTGCGCCTTTTCATTATTTGGTGAGTTGGCCAACGAAGATTATTGATCAATTAAAAGTCATTCTGAGTACCCAGGAACGTCTGGTAAATGAAAATCTTCAGCTAAAAAAAGACCAGCTTCTGCTTCGCTCGCAGTTGCAACGGCTTATCACAATTGAAACAGAAAATTTTTATCTCAAATCGTTATTGCGCTCATCTCGGCAAGTAAAGGGTAAACTTTTGATTGCCGAGTTGTTGGCGGTTGATGCGGACCCTTTTGTAAATCAGGTGATACTAGACAAAGGTTCCCGTGACGGCGTCTATGTCGGCCAGCCTGTGCTGGATGCTAATGGTGTGATGGGCCAGGTGATGCGGGTTGGGCCTATTACAAGCCGGGTTTTATTAATTAACGATCCCCGCAGTGGAATTGCCGTTCAAAATGCACGAAATGGTATCCGTGCTATTGCCGGTGGCGACAGTTATTCTGATAAAATACGCCTCATGTACATACCCAAAACAGCGGACATCAAGGAAGGGGATGTTTTCATTACTTCAGGGCTAGGGGATCATTATCCTGTGGGTTATCCAGTAGGGAAGGTAGTGACGGTGGTCAAAGACCCGACCCATCAATTTGCCACTGTCTACTTGCAACCCAGCGCCCAACTGAAAAGTAGTCGCCAGGTTTTATTAGTTTGGTATCAGCGAAATGCATAGTGTATTTGCTATTTTTATTACATTGGTTATTGCGCTTATTTTAGCGATGCTGCCTATGCCGGACTGGACAGTCTGGTTACGTCCAGCTTGGGTATTGATGGTGTTGATTTATTGGGCAATGACAGTTCCGTATCGGGTGAGCGTAGGCGTAGCCTGGTTTACGGGTATTGTTGTGGACTTGTTAAATGGAACCTTATTAGGCGAGCATGCGCTCGCATTCACCATTGTGATATATTTTGTATCGCGCATGTACATTCGATTGCGCATGTATCCATTGCTGCAGCAAGGGTTTTTTATTTTAATTTTTGTCTTACTGTACCAGTTTATTCTATATTGTATTCAGGGATTCATTGGGGCATTGCCAAAAAGCCACCTCTACTGGCTTTCGCTGATTACAAGCATGCTACTTTGGCCTTGGCTTTATGTGCTGATGCGCGATTTCCGCCGGTGGTTTAAAGTTGCCTAAAGATTCAGCAGCAGACCGTGGAGTAAGAGTTAATATAATGAGAGGTACGCTGTGAAGGCGTTTTTAATTTCGAGTGCCAAGAAAATAGCGTATGTGCTTGCAGTCTGCATCATCTTAGCCGCAATTCTGGTGAGTTTGGCTCGTTTGTATAACCCTTCCCTAAATGAACGGCGTCCGGAATTTGAAAAATGGGCCAGCGAATTATTACAAAATCCGGTGACTATTGAAAAAGTTGCATTTGCCTGGCAGGGCTATCAGCCTGTTGTAAGCCTTAATAAGGTGACTGTTCTTAATAAGGAAACACGAGAACCCATTCTGCAAATACGTAACGTCAATGTCTTTATTTCCATTCCCAGAAGTTTATGGCAGCGCAAGTTTGTACCAGCCACCATCATGGTGGCAGGCTCTGAAGTGAATGTAGTGGAAACCGCAACAGGTGAATATGCGATACAAGGATTTCCCGCGCTGGGCGGGTTTAATAATCAACCTTTTCAGCGCGAGGCTCGGTTTGCTGATGTTATTGCCTGGCTATCCACACAGCCGCGGTTGATACTGCGTGACATAGACGTGCGTTATACCGGCTTTACCGGTCAAAAACGGTTCGTGACTTTATATAATCTCAGTCTTGAAAACAAAAATGCACAGCATATTGTGTTGGGCAAAGCGATCCTGCATCAGGAAATTCCAACGGAAATGAGTGTCGTGTTGAAGTGGTTCGGTAATAGTACGGACCTTTCAAAAATAAGGGCGAGAATCTATCTGTATATTTCAGGCCTATCGCTTTCACAATGGCTGAGTGGTTATACATGGCAAAATTGGCAAGTTCAGCAGGGTATAGGAAGCGCAAAAATTTGGGCGACTTGGAACCAAGGCACCTTACAAAAAATTCAGACAACTTTCCAGTTGTATGACTTAATACTATATTCACTTACCGATAAATCAAAACATTTGATCAAACGCATAAGCGGAAATGTAGGATGGAAGCGCGACGGCCAAGATCATATTTTTGCAGGTAATGATATTTTGATTGATCTGCCTGGCCATTTTTGGCCGGTGACAAGCTTTTATGTAGCTATGACACCTGATGCCAGCGGAACACTATTACCCACTATCGCCAACTTGGGTTATGTCGATCTCTATGATATTCAGGCGTTTCTTTATTCTTCCCCGCCATTGCTATCGGATGAAACGCGCAAGCTGTTGTCCGATTTGCAATTGAAGGGTTCTTTGCTGAATGCAGCCATTACCTTTTCAGGTTCACTGGCAGACTTGCAGCATATCTCGCTCAATGCCAATTTTAGCCAACTGAGTTTTTTGCCATTGCAACAGACGCCGGGCGTGCATAATCTTTCTGGTAATATCAAATGGGACGGCACGCAAGGCGATCTGTCCTTAAGCAGTCATCGCGTCATTATTAAATACGATACGCTTTTTGCTAATCCTATTAATGTGGATCAATTGACAGGGAATATAACCTGGCAGCCAATCATCGATCAGAAGCCGCAGCCAACCCCGGATGTGCAACAAAGTCAAAAGCCAGACGAAACCGCGAACGCAGAAGCAGATCGTTCAGCGGGATGGATGCTGCGTGTTCAAGGCTTACAAATACTAAATAGCGACGCTGCTGCAAATGTAAACGGGAGTATTTCGTTACCTGCTAATAATGGCACCTGGTTAGCTGACCTGAGTGCGAATTTTACTGTGCAAAAAGTGAGAAATATTTCGCGCTATTTACCTTTGCGGACGTTTAATCCTGCCTTAGTAAAGTGGCTACAGTCAGCCTTTTTATCGGGTGAAGTGCAATCGGGTAACGCTGTCCTGAAAGGTCCTTTAAATGCTTTTCCATTTCCAAATGGTGAAGGCACATTTTTGATTTCTGGCGATGTAAAAAATATTGATCTTTTTTATGCGGCTGGTTGGCCGCAGCTTAACCGCGCCAACGGTAAACTTACTTTTTCTGGCAGTGGTATGCAGGTTGATATCGCTCAGGCAAAGATTTTCGATATTCCTGTGAAAAATGTAACAGGCGAAATTCAAAATCTGGCTGATCCCCAACTAAAAATTCAAAGCAGTGAAATTACGACTGATTTTGCACAAGGTTTAAAATTTATTAATGCCAGTCCTTTAAAAGAAACGATTGGCAGGATGTTCACCGGTATGTCTGCGAGCGGACCGGTTACATTGAAATTAGGTTTGGCGATTCCTTTGGTGGATCCAGCAAAAGCGCAGGTACAGGGAAAGGTAGTCATGAAAAATGCCCAACTTGAGCTGGTGCCTTGGCGTTTGAAGCTGGATAAACTTAACGGGCAATTCAGCTTTACGGAAAACACCACCGAGGCTGAAAACATTGAAGGCTTGCTATTTAACAAACCCATCAGAATTGATTTGAAAACCATACAAAAATCAGCAAATGATTCTGTGGTGCGTGCAAGCTTGTCGGGCGATCTCTACGTTTCAGATCTGGAATCCTGGTTAAAAATTCCTTTTTCCAAAGTAGCTGAGGGCAATGCCTCTGTAAAAACAGATATTGATTTTGCTGCTAATGAGCCCATTGAAATTCATTTACGTACAAATTTAGTAGGCATTACACTCGATCTTCCCGATCAATATGGAAAAAAGGCCCAGCAAGAAAGAAATTTAGCGGCCGATATAGAAGTGCGTGAAAACCAGCCTTTACGTATTCAGCTAAGCTATGGCGATTTATTGGGCGCTGCCCTGATTTTAAATCGCCAGCAGGAAACGTTCGATTTAACTGCAGCCAATCTGCAGTTGGGTACGGGCACGCCCGATTGGCCGCCGGGTCCAGGGCTTTATATCACGGGCAATTTTGATCAGCTTGACTGGGATAAAATCAAAGGTTATATGGGACAGAACGGCGGCGTAAATATTGCCAATTTAGTACTGCGGAAGATTGATATACGCGCGAAGACACTGGATCTGTTAGGGCAAAGGTTAACACAGGTTCAATTGCAGGTAACACCTTCGCAGAATAATTGGATAATTGATATTTCCAGTCCTGAAGTGGCAGGAGAAATTGTCGCTCCCGTGAATTTGACACCACAGGGTTCCATTAGTGCACAATTTCAGAAGCTAAATTTACAGGCAGCAACAGGTACGCAAACAAGACCTGCAATCGATGTAAAATCCCTGCCATCCATTTCCTTTACGGCAAATAATGTTAGTTATAATGCGATTCCCTTTGGCCAAGTCGCTTTTAAAACGGCACCGAGCGGAAGTGGCATGAGCATTAGAACATTACGCATTACTTCTTCTCGGATGGACTTGCAGGCCTCGGGTGCTTGGACACAATCAAACACGACTAGTCTGCAAGGTGTCATTAAGTCATCCAATGTGAGTAATTTATTAAATAGCCTTGGCTTTGATGTGCATAATTTTGTTTCAAGTAATGGCCGCTTGGATTTCAGCTTAAGCTGGCACGATGCGCCGTTTGCACCTTCAGTGGCTAGCCTCTCGGGCAATGCGTCGCTGGATATGGGGAAGGGACGCATTGTGGAAGTAAGCCAGACAAGTGGCGCGAAAATGGATCTGGGCCGCATGTTGAGCATATTTAGTCTGCAGACGATTCCTCGACGCTTGATGTTTGATTTTAGTGATGTATTCCAGAAAGGTTACAGCTTCGATTATGTGCGTGGTGATTTTAGATTTGACAATGGCAATGCGTTTACAAACAATTTACGCTTTGAAGGACCTATTGCTGCGGTGGGTATACATGGCCGCATCGGTTTAAAAAATAAGGATTATGATTTCACTTTGAGTGTAACGCCTCATGTAACGTCGAGTATTCCGGTAGCAGCGACTTTGATCACTGGCAATCCAGTCGTAGGGCTTGCTGCCATGGCAGTCAACACGGTCATCAGTTCGGGTGTTTCCAAGGCGACTAGTTACTACTATGCTGTGACAGGTTCCTGGGACAACCCCTCATGGAAATCCATTAGCGTACCCGCTAGGGATTGAGCATAGGATCCTCTTTTTAACTGTTTGCGAATGCTCTTCCCATTGTTTTTTGGGAATAGAAAAACAGGATCGCTTTTTTAAAGGCTAAGGACTATATCGCAGATAATTAGATTCATATCTTCTATATTCATCCTGGGTGCTCTCATAAAAACTAGCCATCTCGGTTTCAAGGTTCTCCAGGTACTTCCCTTCACGAATATTGTTTTCATTCTGGACCATTACCTGCAGTATATTGTAAGCCACACGTGTCCTTACGGCCGGGTCCGCTTTGCCTATTAGAAAAAATTTGTCAGGCGCATTCATGAAGTATTTCATTGCGAGATAGTCAAAGTGCTGGTCTGTCATGCCTAATTGTCGAAAAATTTCGAATAAAACATTGCAGTCAGGTTGATGTGTATGATGAAGATGCGTAAGTGAATTTAGGATAATGATATCTTTAGACAAGCAATTTGAATCCATTATCGATGCAATGATTATTTTAGCACTATCAGGATGGCATAATTTCTTGAATCCCAACTGTAACAATAAGCAATTTATAAATCGCTGATCAATGGAGGATATTTGTTTTTTTATCTTATTTGCAATGATAGTGATAATTTCCGGAAAGTTATATTGGCTGATAATAATTTGTCTAGCCAGATCTGAATAAAAAGCAAAATCTTTTTGAGCGGATGAAGTAAAGAAAAATGATTTAACTTTCTCAAGGCCTTGGTGATTATGTTCATTTATTTCTTTTAGCAACCGTCTGAAGTCGTTAAATATATTTTGCCTAAAAGACGCATTGCTTAAACGAAAATCCCAGAATGCCTTAGTTAGATAAAGTGTAGTTTTGGAAGATTGCGCAAGTACTTCCAGGTCATTCGGTTTCAGATGATTCAGGATCATGAAATTCAGTTCTAGGGGTAATAAGGCAAAAGCAATATTTAAGTTGGTATTATCTTCAGCCGTTTTAACGGCCGTACTCACAGAATGAACTTTTTCAACGGTAACAGATGAATTTGGCGGGCTATCCTGTGTTTCCATTTCATCATCCAGTTGCATTTCAATATTCAATAAGCTGGTGTCAGAAAATAAAGATTCGAACGTCTCGGACAAAGAATTTCTTAACATAATATTATCCACGAATAAAATTTGCACAAATAATATACTATCCAAATTAAATCAGGCTTAATGCAGAAAAAATAGAAGCGAATTAATCTCTAACTGTATGATAAAATAATAAAAAATAAATAAACTTCTTTATCAAGGCGTCGAGGCTATAGGCTGAATATAATTAATATAAAACTACTGGCAAGTAAGGTATTCCGCTAAAATAACTTCGAATGGATCATGAAACTAAAGGATAAGGCCATGAGTATGATTGAAGAGCTCAAACAGGAAGAAAAAGTTCCCGTTGTGATGGCAGATCAAAATGGTCTTATTATTTATGTTAACCGCAAATTCCAGGAAATTTTTAAATGGTCGCCTGACGAAATAATTGGCGAGCCCTTAACAACGATCATTCCTCCCTATTTGCATGATGCGCATAACCTGGGTTTTTCGCGATTTCTAGCCACGGAAAAAACCGTCATTCTGAATCGGCCGCTCACCTTGCAAGCCATTGATAAAAATGGCGTCATCTTTTTGGCCGAACATTGCATTCAGTCTGAAAAAATCAATGGCTCATGGGTCTTTGCGGCAACGATACGTCCACTTGAAGATACACCCAACAAGCCAGGCAAGAAACAGTCTGCTGACGTAAGCGAGGAAGTTCCCAATGAAAAGAGATAAGGCGTCCCTGATTCTTACGCAGCTACGCAATACATTAAGTAAGATGGAGTTATCATTGGGAGCCATTGATGATGCCATTATTTGGGTTGATAACAGGAGTATCATTGAATGGTGTAACGAAAAATTTGGTTCACTCATTGGCCGATTGCCCATCGAAATACTGGGAAAACATATTAATGAAGTCATGCAGCTAAAGAAACAAGGCAGGCCAATTTCACTGGATGATGTTTTGATAAAACATTTAGAAAATGAAAGTAAATCAAGATCGCATCTCTATGAATTCGAAAAAAATAATGAAACTATTTTACTTGAGGTTTACTCAAGACCTTTTCGGGAGATGCATGAAGAAATCACTATTGTAGCAGTGTTGCGCGACGTAACAGAAAGACAAAACGCACAACAACGAATTGAATTTTTGGCATCCATTCCCGAGAACAACTCGGCGCCTATTTTTTCAATAAATAAACAGAATGAAGTTATTTATTCCAATAAAGCGGCTGAATCATTATTTGCTTGTTGGAAAGCAGAGATCGGTCAGGAGCTGCCCACCAGTTTTATTTCTCTGATTGATTCAGCTATAAAAAACCAAAAAGAATATCTTATAGAAGAATCCTGCCTTAAAACACAATATTTATTCAGCATTACGCCCGGGGCGACTGAAAACGTTAATATCTACGGCACAAATATCACGGCACGCATTGAAGCAGAGAGGGAGCTTGTATACCTGTCAAACCATGACATGCTAACTAATTTGTATAACAGGCCGGCCTTTGAAGCGGCATTAAAGCGAGAAATTGTAAAATCATACCGAGATAATACATCTTTTGCGATATTATTGCTGGATTTGGATAATTTTAAAACTGTTAATGATACATTTGGTCATCATATTGGCGATCAATTATTAGTGACGGTCGCCAAACAGTTAAAAGAAAATGTTCGTAAGGAAGACATTGTTGCGCGCTTTGGCGGTGATGAATTTATTATTCTGCTCTCAGGTATCAAGGATATTAAAGAAGTGGCTGCCTTTGCTCAGCATTTAATTGATCGTTTTAATAAGCCATTCAAGCTGGAAAATTATTATTTTAACGCGACCATCAGTATTGGTATTGCGGTTGCGCCTTTTTCTGGAAAAGACGAAGCAACCTTGCTTAAAAACGCTGACATTGCTTTGTATACTGTGAAAGAGGTGGGCCGAAATAATTATCAATTTTTTTCAGACGAGATTGATTATGCGTTCAGGCAGCGGGCTGAATTGGAAACCGGCATGCCGGCCGCAATAGAAAAAAATGAATTTTATCTGGTTTATCAGCCTCAATACAAGCTACCAAACAGGGAAGTGGTTGGAGTGGAAGTTCTGTTAAGGTGGCAGCATCCCAAGCTGGGATTGATTATGCCAGATGAGTTTATCCCGCTTGCGGAAAAAAGTGGGTTTATTGTGCCTATTGGCGAATGGGTGTTGAAACACGCTTGTGCGCAATATGTTAAGTGGCTTACAGCAGGATTAATTCCTAAGAATTTGAAATTTGCGGTCAATCTCTCCCCAAAACATCTTGCTAATGAACAGTTTCTATCATCGCTTCAAAATATCTTAAAAGAGACTGGCATGCCACCGCAAAATTTAGAGCTGGAATTAACGGAAACGGCAGTCATGACTAGCGCCATTAATCTGGACCCGATTTTGGAACAATTGCGGAGTCTGGGTGTCACGATTTCAATTGATGATTTTGGTGCAGGCTATTCATCGCTAACTCGACTAAAGGATTTGCCTATCAGCACATTGAAAATTGATAAATCTTTTATAAAAAATTTATCCAAAAATCCAGACGATGCCGTGATTGTCAAATCCATTATTGCCTTGGGCGATAGTTTAGGATTGAACGTCATTCCTGAAGGTGTAGAAACGGAAGAGCAGCTTAACCTGCTGATTCAATACCATTGCTCAATTGTGCAAGGTTTTTATTTTGGGCAGCGTCCATTAAATGCGGATGAGATGTCGACTCTGTTAAAGGAAAGTTTTCCGAGGGCTAACGAAAAGATCTGATATTTTCAGACGGCACACTTTTGTGCCTTCCAGGCAGTCTCCTATCTATAATAGTTATTCTAAAATCTTTTTTTGAAATTTAAGCGGGTCTTAAGGCATGTACAAGTCCCTGCTTATCACGTTATTTTTTATCAATTATATATTATCAATGCTATCTATTGTTCGCATTGACGTTATTTAATATTTATTTAATTTAATTAATTTATTATACAAGCCAACCAATGGTAATCAATTTAAAATTTTGAACTATGTCACAAATAAGAGCAAAGAAAGTATGAAAAGCTTAGATATAGAAGTTTAGATCGTGTAAAAAATAAGCAATTTGCTCTTAATTATATGTAAGAGGTTCGTATGCAAAATAAAATACCTATGAGTCAACTCCAGAAAATAAATATTTTAAAACAAATCAAAGCGATTGATTTGCAACTTAGAAAACTTGAAAATTACTCCCTACCAGCTGAGTTACATTTGGATACAGTCTATAGCTACGAAGAAATTATTACTTTTCTTCATGCTGTTAAAGAACGCTCTAAAGAAAACCAAGAACTATTCGAAAAAGTTGGGAATTATCTTGATACTTTTTTCCCAGCAGCTCAGGCTCATCAAAACAAGAAGTGGATGATATAGAATTAAATTTAATCAATCTTAAAAGGCGTTGTTTAGATTGGGATCAATCATTGAGAAGCCATCTTCAACCAAGTGTTTTATCAGCCATTTATCAATTGATACATATGATGTATTTAAAATATACCCAATTCGAAAAAGAATTCTATGATCACTTTAATAACATTGAGTATATTGAAAAAACGCAAAATGAAGTAAGCACGCGGGTTCGTAACATCAAGCAATTAACTTTGTTACTTTCACAATTAAACTTAATTTCTGAAAGTGATGCAGCTTATATCGAAAAACAACTTGGTATTATACAGGCAAATAACAACGAGATAGTTGATTTTCTTTCTAATTTATCTCAAGCCACTCATGAACATAAAGTACTACCTATTTTATTCTGTTTTAATCTAATTAAAGAGCGTTTGAAGCAGCTCATCGGCGAGAAAAGTGAAAAACATCTTAATTGGCAGGAAGAAGTAGCAACCAATGCCAATAATGCCCTTGTTGACTCTAAAAAAGAATCTATCCTTTATTCAGGTCCTCAGCTGCAGAATGACGTATATAAGGAAATTTATGCATTTTATGCTAAAAACACGGATCCAAGACCTTTTGGTCAAGTTTGTAAATTTTTTAATAGCCACCAACAAACTGTAATGGTTTCATCTATCAATAAAATGGTTTCAGGGTATTATCTTTCCGTATTTGTTACCAAAAATGGTCATATCTACTACTATGGACCAAGGGATTTACTGAACGTTAATACAGAGGAATGTTTTGGTTTATGGGAATTAGAATCACCATTTAGATCATCTATGGAAATAAAAAAAATAATTATCCAGGATAAGAAACATTCCTCGATGGGAGCTCTATTTCTTGGTAACAATGGTGTGTTATATGCTGTAGGGTCTCTACCCGATTTTATTATTCCTGCTGATGACACGAAAGTATTTAATGAAATTAAGCCTATTAAATTGAAAGGGATAGAAGAAACACGCTATAAGGATTTTCACGCGAGCGAGCACATGATGTGCGTCGTAACAAAAACAGGAAAGGTTTATATGTCAATCGATCAAGTTTACAAATATTGCATGCTGAGATCGAATACAGAAATCCTATCAAATGATATTGATATTAATGCTGAGTTTATTCAACTTAATAAAAAAATGGAAACCAATGACCGCCTTGAAATTAAGGGGTTAAAGTTACTCAAATATCAAATAAACCACAAAGAAAACACACTCGAGCTTGGCATTTGTTCTCTAATTGGTTATCAGGAACATTCCATATCACTCCCAATAGAATCGACTGAAATCAATGAACTTTTCACTCCATGGTATACGGATCTCTATAATCCTATTATTACTAACAAACAAGGGCAAAGTTGGATTTATTTTTGTGGTTTATGCCCATCAAATGACTACACTCTGAAAATGTTTTTGTTATCGTCTTCATCTTTAACAGAATGGAGCACTATTGACTTCTCTTATCCAATCAAACATGCCTATTTTTCAAATAAGGTGGGCTACTCTTCCACATATTTTATAACCCAACAAGGAGAGGTATATTCCAGGGCTAAAGAAGATCCATTCAAAATGCTAGGGCACCCTTATTTAGCTAAGGATAAAGGCATGGCTTCACTTGAAAGTAATGGTTTTTATCAAATTGAGATGCTGAACAATGTTGCTAAATTTGAAAACAGCATAACTACTGCATTCTTCTTAACGAAAGATGGCCGTGTGTTTTGGTTAGGAGTTGATCCGAAAAAATGTACAACAGACAGCATGATCAATTTAACAGCAACAGCAACTCAACTATCAAGGCCTCAATTGATTGACTTCACTAAGAGTCAGTTAGCTAAAGACGAAACGTTAGAACCAGGATCTTCGCCTAAGATGTAGGCTATGTTGAATAAATAAAGGATAATTATGAACACGAAAAGAAGGTGAACTCCTCAAAATTTTCTGGCGAAAAATAAAAGGGAGTACTCTATGTGGCTAAGATAGCCTGTCGTGTTCGCAACTGGAAGAGGTATAAAGATGCATTAGCAAGTAGAGGAAGTTAGCGATCAAAATCACTATTAATTTGTAAAAGTTCCGACTTGATCTGACAGTTACCCGTTTTTCAGTTACGGTTTTACTGTCAGTTCAAGTTGAGATTATCAACTTTTTCCTTCCAGATTCTTTTACCATCAATCAATGTCGCCATCGGAGTTCGGCCACAACACATTTTACCCTGATGTGTGCGTTCATTGTTGTAATAACCGAGCCAATCATCCAGATCTTTTTGCAACTCGTCAATAGTTGTGTAAACTTTCTTTCGGAAAGCAACCTGATAAAACTCATTCAGAATCGTCCTATGAAAGCGTTCACAGATGCCATTGGTCTGGGGTGATTGAGCTTTCGTTTTGGTGTGCTCAATATCATTGAGCGCCAAATACAACTCGTAATCGTGTTGCTCTACCTTGCCGCAAAACTCAGTGCCACGATCCGTTAATACGCGCAGCAAGCCCAAGCCTTGTTCTTCAAAGAATGGCAACACACGATCATTTAACAGGTCAGCAGATGTAATCGGTGTTTTTGTGGTATATAGCTTGCAATGAGCCACTTTGGAGTAGGTATCAACAAATGTTTGCTGATAAATGCGCCCAACACCCTTGAGATTGCCAACATAAAAGGTATCTTGTGAACCAAGATAGCCAGGATGTGCTGTTTCAATTTCACCGCAGGCCATATCATCGTCTTTTTTGCGTTCTAGCGCGGCCAGTTGTGCTTCAGTTAGAATTAAGTTCTCCTCGGCAGATTTCTTTTCCAGTGCGGTTAGACGCTGTTTAAATGATGCCAAATCATGCCTTAGCCAGATGCAACGAACACCGCTAGGAGAAACAAAAACACCTCTTTTCCTAAGCTCATTACTGACTCTTAATTGACCATGCGCGGGGTACTCAATGGCATAGTCCAATACAGCATTCTCTGTAGCTTCATCGGTGCGGTTCTTGATGTTTGGCTGCCGTCTGCTCTTGTCGAACAAGGTCTCAATGCCTCCTTGCTCAACTGCTGATTTATAACGATAAAACGTATCTCTGGAGAAGCCCATTACCTTGCAGGCTCTTGATACATTCCCTAGCTCTTCTGCCAAATTTAACAGACCGACCTTGTTTTTAATGATTTTTTGCGTACACTCGTACATAAGGTTACCTCTTTAATGTTTTGATTTTTACTCGACATAACTATCAAAACGGGTAACCTTACTTTTTTCAAGTAGCAAGTGTCAGATTAGATCGGAACTAATGCAGCTATTCCATGCTAGCGATTTCTTAACTTCGGTATCCACTTTATTTTCTTCATCAGCAATAAAATGTTCTCTTATTCTATTATTATTGAAGAGCGTAAGAGCACCATAGCTTGTTGTAACAACTTGCTCATTCTTTTTAGAAAAGAAGTCTTCCCATTTAGTAATTTTATTAATTATCTTAGCTATCTCCTGTTCCTCAGCAATGCACATGTCCATGATTTTTTTATTTTTGATGGCATATTTAATATTCATTAGAGGGAATTTTGCGTATTCATGGTTTATCAGTGGAGATAAAGCATTTTGAAACATAAAATAACTTGCAAGACACAGGGTGAAACTCATCATCAATTCAACGTCATTTTCCACTGCTAAAACAGGAGCCAGTAATGTTAGTAATGGTTGTAAACGATCTACAGCGACTCTTCTATTAAAACCTTGGTAACTACCTGTTACAGTAAGTGGAACTAGGACAGTTAAAATAGACATAAAAAATAGTAAATGGATGGCAACCTTGATACCATTATCAATAAAGTTGCTGTGATGATCAACCCATTTAAATATGTTCTTTAAATTCTTAAGATTTGTCATAGATTGCTGAGGGTTTATCGCATACATAAAGTTAGGCTGATTCAGCTCCTTTATTATGGCATTTCTAATATCTTGAATGGATTCAAACTTACTTTTATATTCTTTAATTGTATTTCTAAATATCTCAGCATCTTCAAACCGTTTTCTTCTTTTTAGGATAGATTCAGCTTCTATCATCTGTTTTAAATTAACAAGGATTAACTGCAAGAGCGCTTTATTTGGGATTAGATCAGAAATTGAAAGAGGTAATTGATTTATCGGATCATGGCTATTCATCATTAGCCATCTTATAATAGCATATGCCTCAAAATTGTTTCCCGCTGGTGTTAGAACTGGTCTAGTAGGAACAGATCGACCTATGGCGCATTGCGGAATTTGAGTATTTAATAATTTTTTTGATAAATTAGTGCGGCACAAAGCCTCAGCCAAAGGTTTATTATGAATAAGCAAGGAACAAAGATTTCTGTTTAATTGCAAATCCCTTATATGCACTAATTCCCGATTAGTTTGAGGGAAATAGATTTCTTCATAGATATCAGAAGCCTCCATAACATCTTCCAGTAGATAGGTATGGCCTGCATTAGAGACAAGCAAGTGTGATTCCAATTTTACAATTTGGGATTGATCGATCTTGACAATACCATTAACTTCAGTGACCTTAATAATTTGATCTTTTATGATTCGTTCCATAAAATCACGAACTTCTTTGGCACTTAAAAAATGGATTGGAGTTAATTTCATGACCTCTCCCCTGAGTGGTTCTTGTTTAAAATAAATGCACATTATTTAAGCAAAAAATTATTAACAATTTATTAAATTTATTAATAAAATCATTTTTCGACTCTAAGGTCATCTGACATATCTGGCGGATTAGTCGGTCATCAAGTAAACATTGCACTACAAAGCGCTGAAGACAGAAAGTGAAAGTTCGTGCATTTTCTCTTCTCTAACTTCACGCAATCTTCTACCCACCGTCTTAAAAAAGAGCGTTCTAATGTTATGTTATACCTACAGCAAATAGATTATTATATCTCTATGATTTTAAACGTAAATTACTGCTATGATGCTTGTTCCAACTGTTTTTGCAGGGCGGTATAGTTTGCTATAATTTAATAAACGACACGCTAATGCTAAGCCAATGAATGACCGTCAATTAGATGAACGTCAGCTTATAGAATCTCTTGAGAGAACTGCTTACACAACAGGCGCTGGGGCAAATTGTTTTTTTCAAGGCTTTATTCATACGCTTTGTGTTCAACCACCTGAAGTGATAGAGAACATGTCTAAATTTCCAGGACCTCATAAATTAATTGAGGTTTTTAATCGAGAAGCGCCTGAAATTGAAGTTAAGAGCATGAAAGACTTGCTTGTGATAGCTAATGCAATGCATCCTTTGGAGCGTGAAATAATATTCGGCCACCTAATGAGGATGACATTAAATGAACTTGATTTGAAAAGTCCGACTCCAGAATCAACGCCTTTAAAACTAGAAAAAGAATCCATCATTTTCCCTCCTCATGCGATAGCGTTTTCACATGCATTTGGATTTTCATATGATGAATATACACATATAGATGAAGCTAAGGATATGCCAGCTCATTTAAAAAATGATATCGTTGGAAACAAATTTTATCGAGTAAGGTATCCTCTCGAAGGAAGTGTAGGCACTATCAGTTTAAGGCTTAAGAGTTGTCATTTTGAAGTTGGTGGTTTAACACCAGATCAAGTTGAAAATCATCAAAAAAAAATAAAACCAGAAATGCTTAAATCTAACGAAAATAGACCAGAAATGCCAGGTGCTCGTTATTATGAAGAACCATCTCCTGACAGCGATTGTGCTATTAAAAATGCAAAGGTAAGTTTTTCTGAAGCTATTTCTCAAACAATAGCCGCATTACGAGAACGTCCAGGGCAACACTTACATTTACTTTTGAAAGAAACGCCATCGCCAAGACGACTAAGGTTTTAATTATTTTAATGGCACTGATATTCGGCATAAATTAGGATTATGTGCTACTAAACTACAGGCATCGAATGTGTCCCAGTGATCAAAAATGGTATACGCACATTATCTTTTCGATGTGATAAAAGAACACAGGCAGGCACGGGGTGGAATAGTGGTGACAGTGTCGACACTATTTACTACTAAGTGGTGCTAAACTTCCGAGGTTCTTATTTGTAGGCTTAATGAGATTAACTTATTGAAATATAACTAATATTCCAGTATGAACTATTGTGGAATAATAAGTCATAGTTGACTTAAAGATAGGCGATGTATATACTTTATGTATATACTTGGTTTAAGGTACATCGCTATGAAATTTGCAAAAATATTTAAATCGGGCAATTCTCAAGCCTTACGCTTACCAAAAGAATTTCAATTTCATACTAAGGAAGTCGAAATTTTCAGACGTGGTAATGACGTTATTTTACGGGAAAAACCTGAAAATTTAAGACATGCATTCGAATTATTATCTGGCATGCCCAAGGATTTCTTTTCAGATGAGCGAGAAGATACTTTACCACAGGAAAGAGAATTTTTTTAATGCGCTTAAGATATTTATTGGACACTAATATTTGTATTTATATAGCTAAGCAAAAGCCTGCAACAGTTATGAAGAAATTTGAAGAGCTAGAAGTCGGACAAGTAGCAATGTCTGTTATTACCTATGGTGAACTTTTATATGGCGCTAATAAAAGTCAATCACCCGATGCTGCACATTCTAAACTAGTTGAACTAACCACGTTAATCCCTGCTTTAGAATTAAATAATGAAGTAGCTGAACATTATGGTGATATCAGAAGAAATTTAGAAAAATTTGGTAAACCAATTGGCAATAATGATCTTTGGATTGCATCGCATGCACGCGCATTAGATGTCATACTGGTTACAAATAATTTAAGGGAATTCGATAGAGTGCCAAAGTTAAGGATAGAGAATTGGGTTTAACGAATTAATATAAAATCTTTGAATCTAACTTATTTTATTTGAAACATCATATAAAGAGCTAATCAATTTCATATAGAGGTAATTCATTATTGGAAGCAGCCCTTGATGGCGAAATGGATGCCCATATTGCCGATTGCAAGGATGATGGGCAGCCTAATCGCCGCAATGCAAGACAAAGAAAACCGCAAGACAGGTACTGGTCAGATAACCGATAAATTGTTACCCGTTAGGTTGTCTAACAAACCCCCGTTTTCCTAACAGCAGCGACAGTTGCACAGGCGATGCATTATCTGTCTAATTTGGTGTTAAAGATACTATAACAAATTCAATGTGAAGTATCTTTATTAGGTTAACGGATTAATGTACAATCCTTGCTCAATTCTTAAAGATATATCTACTTACCTAAAGGAAAGGCTATGTTTTCAAGTTCTAAGATTGAAGAATTGAATCAGTTTCTAAAAACACAAGTGAGTAAAAAAATTTGTCCTGGGTTTGATCGACACTCTGTCTTTTTAACTCATCAAGGTGATGTTTACACGCGTGGTTTAAATAATAATGGTCAACTTGGATTAGGTGATACTGAAACACGATATAGACATCGTGGTCACCTCATGCCGATTCGCGTGCCAGGATTAGAAAATATAATTGATATTGAAACAGGTACGCATCATACTTTGTGTTTAAATAACGAAGGGCATGTTTATGCATTTGGTAATAATACAAGCGGGCAACTGGGTTTAGGCGATAATAAAGTGTAAAAGTTCCGACTTGATCTGACAGTTACCCGTTTTTCAGTTACGGTTTTACTGTCAGTTCAAGTTGAGATTATCAACTTTTTCCTTCCAGATTCTTTTACCATCAATCAATGTCGCCATCGGAGTTCGGCCACAACACATTTTACCCTGATGTGTGCGTTCATTGTTGTAATAACCGAGCCAATCATCCAGATCTTTTTGCAACTCGTCAATAGTTGTGTAAACTTTCTTTCGGAAAGCAACCTGATAAAACTCATTCAGAATCGTCCTATGAAAGCGTTCACAGATGCCATTGGTCTGGGGTGATTGAGCTTTCGTTTTGGTGTGCTCAATATCATTGAGCGCCAAATACAACTCGTAATCGTGTTGCTCTACCTTGCCGCAAAACTCAGTGCCACGATCCGTTAATACGCGCAGCAAGCCCAAGCCTTGTTCTTCAAAGAATGGCAACACACGATCATTTAACAGGTCAGCAGATGTAATCGGTGTTTTTGTGGTATATAGCTTGCAATGAGCCACTTTGGAGTAGGTATCAACAAATGTTTGCTGATAAATGCGCCCAACACCCTTGAGATTGCCAACATAAAAGGTATCTTGTGAACCAAGATAGCCAGGATGTGCTGTTTCAATTTCACCGCAGGCCATATCATCGTCTTTTTTGCGTTCTAGCGCGGCCAGTTGTGCTTCAGTTAGAATTAAGTTCTCCTCGGCAGATTTCTTTTCCAGTGCGGTTAGACGCTGTTTAAATGATGCCAAATCATGCCTTAGCCAGATGCAACGAACACCGCTAGGAGAAACAAAAACACCTCTTTTCCTAAGCTCATTACTGACTCTTAATTGACCATGCGCGGGGTACTCAATGGCATAGTCCAATACAGCATTCTCTGTAGCTTCATCGGTGCGGTTCTTGATGTTTGGCTGCCGTCTGCTCTTGTCGAACAAGGTCTCAATGCCTCCTTGCTCAACTGCTGATTTATAACGATAAAACGTATCTCTGGAGAAGCCCATTACCTTGCAGGCTCTTGATACATTCCCTAGCTCTTCTGCCAAATTTAACAGACCGACCTTGTTTTTAATGATTTTTTGCGTACACTCGTACATAAGGTTACCTCTTTAATGTTTTGATTTTTACTCGACATAACTATCAAAACGGGTAACCTTACTTTTTTCAAGTAGCAAGTGTCAGATTAGATCGGAACTAATGCAAATAAAGATAAAACATCACCTTGTTTGATCGAGTCTTTAAAAGATTGTGTCATCATTTCGATGAAAACTAACGCTTGTGTCTCCTATTTTCTTGATACGGAAGGAAACGTTTATTCATGTGGGGGATTCAATAATAGTGCTTCTCTAGGTTTGGGAAAAGATCAGCCTAACAAACTTACCTTACCAAAAAAAATTCCAAATTTGCCCGCTATAAAAGAAATCATTCCTTGCGGCGATCATGTTTTTTTCTTGACACACGCTGGTGAAGTATATGGCTGCGGCAATAATCATGAAGGACAACTTGGTGTGGAGGATGATAAAAGCAGATATGAAGCTACAAAATTAAATCTTTCATCTGTTAAACAAATTGATGGACTTTGGGACTCTTCATTTTTTCTAACCAAAGATGGAGAGGTATTTATTTGCGGTAAATTAGCCAAAGAAAAATTATTAATTGGCAAAACAGATGCTAAACCTTATTCTCTAATAAAGTTAAACATTGATCCTATTGTTAAATTACAAGTCGGTAGTCAACTCATTTTTATTTCAGAAAATAATGATGCTTTCATTTATTTTATGAGACAAGAATTTTGCTATTTGGAATCAACAGAAAGTCGCGGAGAAATGGCTGATTTTTTAGACTATAGATTGACAATTCCAGATGAAATACAAAAAACCTTGAGCTATGTTTATTTTCATGCGCCTTTATTTAAAGCTGAAAAGGATTCAATTCTTGAAAAAGAGTGCCATATAAGAGTTGATAATATGGATGGTGATTGGTGCTTAAAAAATTCATTAATTTTTAAACATGGAATCGATCCTGATTCTGCCTCGCACTTTGCACCGTACATCAAAACTGTTAGTCAACAAACAGATAAAAATAAAATTTCTGGAACTGTTCCTTCTCTTAAATTCTTAAGTGCATTATCTTTTATAAATCAACATAAAAAGATACCGAAATTTTCAGAAGTTCAAGAAAACATAACAGAAGATATGAATATCTCTGATGGTTTTAAAAGATTGGAAATTAAAAAGTAGGATAGTTATGAAAATCGGTTATGTCCGAGTTAGCGCTACTGATCAGTACTTAAGAATGCAAGAATATGCATTGAAAAGTGCTGGCTGCGAAGAAATTTATACTGATGTAGCGAGTGGAGCGAAGTTACAACCTCCTGGATTAGATAAAGCACTTAATTATCTTCGTGAAGGCGACATGCTTATAGTGTGGAAATTAGATAGACTCAGATCTATACAACATTTGATTCAAACTATTACCATGTTTCAAGAAAAAAAATTTATTTTAAAAGCTTACAAGAATCAATTGACACAACTACTAGCAGTGGCAAGTTGATCTTCCATATTTTCAGTACATTAGCAGAATTTGAACGTGATCTTATTCGTGAAAGAACCGAAGCTAGGCTTAAGGCAGCAAGAGCACGTGGACGTATGGGTGGTCGTCCACCAAATGGAATCAGCCTATGCATAATTGGGCGTTGATAGCATCCCAGCTCCAGATTTATTTTGACGGTCGCTTAAATTTAGAGCTGAGATGATTTCGGACTGACACAGTTTGATGAACGCTTTTATGGCCGGTAATAAGAATTACCGGCCTTGTAACCTAAATTGCATTAGTTCCGATCTAATCTGACACTTGCTACTTGAAAAAAGTAAGGTTACCCGTTTTGATAGTTATGTCGAGTAAAAATCAAAACATTAAAGAGGTAACCTTATGTACGAGTGTACGCAAAAAATCATTAAAAACAAGGTCGGTCTGTTAAATTTGGCAGAAGAGCTAGGGAATGTATCAAGAGCCTGCAAGGTAATGGGCTTCTCCAGAGATACGTTTTATCGTTATAAATCAGCAGTTGAGCAAGGAGGCATTGAGACCTTGTTCGACAAGAGCAGACGGCAGCCAAACATCAAGAACCGCACCGATGAAGCTACAGAGAATGCTGTATTGGACTATGCCATTGAGTACCCCGCGCATGGTCAATTAAGAGTCAGTAATGAGCTTAGGAAAAGAGGTGTTTTTGTTTCTCCTAGCGGTGTTCGTTGCATCTGGCTAAGGCATGATTTGGCATCATTTAAACAGCGTCTAACCGCACTGGAAAAGAAATCTGCCGAGGAGAACTTAATTCTAACTGAAGCACAACTGGCCGCGCTAGAACGCAAAAAAGACGATGATATGGCCTGCGGTGAAATTGAAACAGCACATCCTGGCTATCTTGGTTCACAAGATACCTTTTATGTTGGCAATCTCAAGGGTGTTGGGCGCATTTATCAGCAAACATTTGTTGATACCTACTCCAAAGTGGCTCATTGCAAGCTATATACCACAAAAACACCGATTACATCTGCTGACCTGTTAAATGATCGTGTGTTGCCATTCTTTGAAGAACAAGGCTTGGGCTTGCTGCGCGTATTAACGGATCGTGGCACTGAGTTTTGCGGCAAGGTAGAGCAACACGATTACGAGTTGTATTTGGCGCTCAATGATATTGAGCACACCAAAACGAAAGCTCAATCACCCCAGACCAATGGCATCTGTGAACGCTTTCATAGGACGATTCTGAATGAGTTTTATCAGGTTGCTTTCCGAAAGAAAGTTTACACAACTATTGACGAGTTGCAAAAAGATCTGGATGATTGGCTCGGTTATTACAACAATGAACGCACACATCAGGGTAAAATGTGTTGTGGCCGAACTCCGATGGCGACATTGATTGATGGTAAAAGAATCTGGAAGGAAAAAGTTGATAATCTCAACTTGAACTGACAGTAAAACCGTAACTGAAAAACGGGTAACTGTCAGATCAAGTCGGAACTTTTACAATTAATTAAATCTGCAGTATTTCATGGTGCACTCCAGCCTTCATGAACTTCTCTTTCTGCTTTTCAATTGGAGTATAGGCTTTTTGCTATCACCTTAAACCTTGCTTATCTGGCGCGTGACGCTGAGCCTTCCTGGCTTTGACGCGGGCGATGGCATCATGAATATAGGTTTTCTTTTTTGCCAGACTGTTTTTATGCAGCAGGGTTTTCTTCTCTGCGTTTTCCATAGCAAGCCGTTCTTGCCTTTCACGAAATCGTTGCCGCGCTCGGCTCTTTTTTTCTAGTTCTATTTGCGCTGCATCCGGCTGAATCAGTATATCGATGCAGTCCACTGGGCAGGGCGGGACGCACAATTCGCAGCCAGTGCATTCTGCTGAAATGATAGTGTGCATTTGCTTGGCACTGCCTAGAATGGCATCAACAGGGCATGCCTGAATGCATTTGGTGCAACCTATACACTCCGCTTCGCGAATGACAGCGAGCATAGGCGGTTTTGCTTTATGTTCCATTTCCGAAACATAGGGCTCAGGATCCTGATTCATTAATCTGCCTAGTTCTCTGAGTGTATG
Source organism: Aquicella lusitana (assembly GCF_902459475.1). Lineage (NCBI taxonomy): Bacteria > Pseudomonadati > Pseudomonadota > Gammaproteobacteria > Legionellales > Coxiellaceae > Aquicella > Aquicella lusitana. Next base: position 910,274 of record NZ_LR699114.1, read on the forward strand.
GACCCCGCCGGGTGGACACAGATTGATGGGCGCTGCTTCAAACACCATCGCTTCGGCATAAGGCATACAACCGCCATATCCGCAAAGGCCACATTGCGTTTGCGGCAGCAGAGCATCAATCTGTTCAGGTGTGACTTTATTCATTTGACCTTCATACCTGATTCAGCACCAGGATCAGGACTCACGACCCATAAATCCTTGCCGCCCGGACCCGCTGCGAGCACCATGCCTTCCGATATGCCAAACCGCATTTTGCGTGGCTGCAAGTTGGCGACGACGACAACATGGCGACCGATCAATTCTTCTGGTTGATAAGCTGATTTAATACCTGCAAATATTTGCCGTGTTTCATCAGGCCCTAGGGACACTTTAAGCCGTAGCAGTTTATCAGCGCCTTCGACGGATTCTGCTTCTAGAATCTTTGCGATACGCAAATCCACCTTGCTAAAATCCTCTATGCTGATGAGTTCCATTTTTTCTTCTTTCTCTTTGGCGGACATAGGTGTTTCCAGTGCGGTGATCTTTTTTTCCATATCCTGTTGTGAAGACATTTTCATCGCCTCTATTTGTTTGGGATCTATACGTTGAATTAAGGGTTTAAAATCACAAATGGCATGACCTAGTAAGGGAGTATCCTTATCATGCCATTGTAGCGGAGGAATATTCAAAAAGCTTTCTACTTGTTTCGCCGTATGTGGCAGAACAGGTTTTAAATAAATCATCAAGACTCGGAACAGATTAATACCCATCGAGCAAACCGCTTGCACCTCAGTCTTCCGTGCAGGATCCTTGGCTAGCACCCAGGGCTTTTGTTCATCGATATATTGATTGGCACGATCAGCAAGCGCCATGATTTGCCGAATGGCCTGGCTGTATTCAAGCTGGTGATATCTTTCTGCAATCTCGCTGCCTGCTTGCGCGAATTGCTGATAGAGTTCCGGTTCAGCAAGCTGGTTTGCCAGTGTACCGGCGAAAATTTTATTGATAAAACTCGCGCACCGGCTCGCGATGTTAATGAATTTGCCTACCAGGTCTGAATTGACACGCTGCATGAAATCCTCGAAATTAATATCGAGATCTTCAATGCGATCACTCAGCTTCGCAGCAAAATAATAACGCAGATATTCAGGGTTTAAGTGGTCGAGGTAAGTTCTCGCCTTAAGGAACGTGCCACGCGATTTTGACATTTTCTGTCCGTTTACCGTTAGAAACCCATTCACAAAAATGGCGGTGGGCGTGCGGAAATTTGCTCCATGTAGTATGGCAGGCCAGAACAGCGCGTGAAAATAAATAATGTCCTTGCCGATGAAATGATAAAGCTCAACGGGGCTTTCGCTTTTCCAGTAAGTATCAAAATCAAGGTCTTTTCTGCGCTCACAAAGATTTTTAAAGCTGGCCATATAACCAATGGGCGCATCCAGCCAGACATAAAAATATTTATCTTTCTCGCCGGGGATGGTAAAACCAAAATAGGGCGCATCACGGGAAATGTCCCATTCTTTCAATCCATCTTTGAACCACTCATCCAGTTTATTTGAAACCTGCTCCTGTAAGTGACCACGGCGTGTCCAGTCTTTCAGGAAGTTTTCGTGGTTTTGTAGTTTAAAAAAGTAATGCTCAGATTCTTTTTCTATGGGCTTAGCACCTGTCAGTGTTGAATAAGGATTCTTCAAATCGGTAGGCAAATAAGTGGCGCCGCAAACTTCGCAGTTGTCGCCGTACTGATCCTTGCTGCCGCAATTGGGGCATTCGCCTTTGATATAGCGGTCAGGTAAAAACATATTTTTTTCCGGATCAAATAACTGCTTGATCGTTCTTTTGGTAATATTACCCGCATCCAGATGGCGCTTGAAAATCAATTCAACAAGCTCCCTGTTTTCTGGCGAGTGGGTTGAATAATAGTTATCGAATTCAACATAAAAATCCGTGAAATCACGTAATTGCTCGCGGTGCATTTCCTCAATAAGCGCTGTGGGAGTGATGCCCATTTTTTCTGCCTGAATCATGATAGGCGTCCCATGGCTGTCACTGCCGCATATATAAACGCAGTCTGCGCCCAGCATTTTCTGCAGGCGAACCCAGATATCCGCCTGAATATAGCCTACCAGATGGCCAAGATGGGGCGTGCCATTGGCATAAATAAGCGCGCTTGTTACTAGCATTTGACGTTTTGCAGCCATAGGGTTTTTGTTCCTTTATCTACTCATTTTTCCCCATATTGGGGCAGGATGTTTAGGGAGCATGCCTGTTTTTACAGCAAGGATGACTATTGTTTTCCCGAAAGAGGCGGTCAGCGTGCCATCATGCTCCCGATGGTTCAGTATTTCTCAAAAAGTGATAAAGTATAGCAAATTCAAAATCCCGTGGAGAGTATTGTGTTGCAAAAAGAGATTGAAGCGAGGCTCGCCCGTTATCAGGATCCTTATCTGGGTAAAGACCTGGTATCAGCTAAAGCGATCAAACGTATCACGGTCAATGGGGGCGGTGTTGAAATAGAGATCAGTCTGGGCTATCCCTTTGAGGGAAGAAAGGCTCGGATGATAGCCGAGATAGAAACCCTGCTCGCACCCCTTGTTGAGGGCAAGACACTCGCTGTCCGTCTTTCCTCCCAGATTGATGCGCATAACGGCAGACAGGGCGTTTCGGGGCTTGCCAATGTCAAAAACATTATTGCTGTCGGGTCAGGCAAGGGCGGGGTAGGTAAATCAACCATCGCGGTTAATCTGGCTCTGGCGCTTGCTCATGAAGGCGCGCGCGTGGGAATACTGGATGCCGATATTTATGGTCCCAGCCAGCCAGCCATGCTGGGGTCTAGCGGTGAACGGCCGGTGTTAAAAGAAAAATCACTTTTGCCGATTATACGTTACGGACTCCAATCCATGTCTATTGGCTATTTAATAGACGAGGATGCACCCATGGTCTGGCGCGGACCCATGATTGGCAAGGCTATGCAGCAGTTGCTGCATGATACAGCCTGGGACGCACTGGATTATCTGATCGTGGATTTGCCGCCAGGGACGGGCGATATTCAGCTGACACTCTGTCAGAAGATGCCCGTGAGCGGCGCGGTCATTGTGACCACACCACAGGATCTTGCGCTGCTGGATGTGCGGCGCGCATGTGAAATGTTTAATAAGCTAAATGTTCCCATTATCGGTGTCATTGAAAATATGAGCCACTATCATTGCCCGCATTGTGGACATGATGAACCTGTTTTTGGTCAGGGTGGCGGCGCCAAGCTGGCGGAACAGTATCAATTGGCCTTGCTAGGCAGCATTCCACTGGATATTCGCCTGCGCGAAATGACAGACAGCGGAAACCCACCCGTGACGCAGGAACCCGAAGGCCAGCATACCGGAACATTTTGCGAAATAGCGAGAAAAGTCGCAGCGATTCTCGCGCTGCAGGCCCGGGATTATTCGGCCCGGTTTCCCAAAGTCGTCGTTCAGCATACATCGCCTGGACAAGTGAAAACAGAGGAGTAACCATGAGTATCAAGTCAGACAAATGGATTCGGCGCATGGCAGAAGAGCGGGGTATGATTGCCCCTTTTGAACCGCGCCAAGTGCGGCATAGCGAGAGTGGAAAGATTGTATCACACGGTACTTCCAGTTATGGTTATGACATTCGCTGCTCCCGAGAATTTAAAATTTTTACCAATATCAATTCTGCCATTGTGGACCCCAAAAATTTTGCTGCGGAGAGTTTTGTAGATATTTCCTCAGATGTTTGCATTATTCCTCCCAATTCCTTTGCGCTGGCGCGCAGTATTGAGTATTTCCGCATACCCCGCAATGTGCTGGTGATTTGTCTGGGCAAGTCCACTTATGCGCGTTGCGGCATCATTGTGAATGTCACGCCGCTTGAACCTGAATGGGAAGGGCATATCACGCTGGAATTTTCCAACACTACGCCGCTGCCTGCCAAAATTTATGCAAACGAAGGCGTTGCGCAACTTCTCTTTCTTGAATCAGATGAAGAGTGTGAAACTTCATATAAGGATCGCGGCGGTAAATACCAAGGTCAGACAGGCGTGACTTTGCCAATTACTTAATGTAGTTGGCTAACGCCAAGCTATTCCGTCTCGTCTTCCATTTCTTCGTGAGAAACTACTTCGATGGGGATGTGACGGTTGCTATTAACTTTTTCACGCAGCTCTTTTCCCGGCTTGAAATGGACTGCGTATTTAGGATTCGTAATCAGTTTTTCGCCAGTTTTAGGATTATGCGCGCGGCGCGGAGGACGAAAATGGAGATTGAAACTGCCAAATCCGCGTATTTCAATTCTTCCCCCGTTGCTCAGGATTTCGCTCATGTGTTCGATGATGTGATTGACAGCGAGAGCAATGTCTTTTTCGGGAAGGTGAGGAAAGTGCTTGCTGAGTTCGCCGATGAGTTGTGATTTAATCAGCATATCCGTTCAGCGTTGCTGCCTCCATGATTAATAGCCTATTCTTGCAATATAACTCAATGGCTTAGCATGTCAAGTGGGCGGCTGCCAAGTTAAGTTGTTAGGTAGCAAGAATGACTTTATGGGTCACAATATGTACAATTTGAGGGTGATTTTATTAGGGTTAGCCACCCTAAATCTGTTTCCCGAACTCGTACCGGGTCTCAGACGTTAATGAATCGGCTGTTTCGACGGGAGAACTTTCCGGCTCTTTCAAATGGTTAAAAAGCACATGGCAACGCCGCAATGCAGCGACTGGTCGCAAATCTTCTCTGAGATCATGAATCTGGTTTTCAAGCAGCTTATTGTCTCTGGTTTTATTGGCCAGCTCAGCTCGCAGCTGAACATTTTCGGTTTCTTTTTGGCGTAGCGTTTCACGGGTTTGCGTTAACAGTTCATTGGTTTGGGTCAGTACCTGAGCTGTTTCCTGAAGCCGCTTATCGAGCTCCATCATTTTTCTTCGCTGGCCATCCAGTTCATTCAGAATATAGGGTAATGACGCTTTGGGCAGTAAATTCTGTTCGTTCCAGTCCTGATCGGGCGGAGAAAAGGACTGGATGGGAGGAGCAATTTCAGGCGAGGGGTAGTATGGGCTGAGTATAACTGAATTAGAATTGTCTTCTTCTTTAGGGGGAGCTGAGGGAGGTGGGAAAAACAGAAAATCAGCATACGGAAGTTGGGGAGGCTGGGCTGGGCTTTCTGGTTTTTCCAGCGGGGGGTACAAGGGTTCGACCAGGCTGGATTTCTGCACAGCCATTTCAGGTTGATGATGGTTTATCCAATTAAGAAACGAAGCCGCTTTTTGGGCGATAGGCCATTTGGCATTTTTTATATTCGTTAAAATTCCTACAATAGCCGTCTTTGTTGTGTCAAGGGCGAGTGCATGCTGAATTTCACGGCTGCTTTCAGGCGTTGAACTCAATAACGCAAGAACAGTCCAACAACCAGCTCGCGTGGATAGGTGTTTGGCAGATTCAGCAATCTCTCGCAGCTTTTTTTCCGCTGCTTTTTTACTTTGTTCCTGCATTTGCTTTTGCGCTGGTAATGAAGGGGATCCGTCACGTAACACTAAGCGAATCACTTCATCAATGAATTCTGATTCCTTGAGCGGCAGCTTTCCTGAGAGCGCCTTCTTTGCAAAGAAAAAATCATATTCTTTTGACAGAAAGAGCAGGAAATCTTCATAGAATGCATTTTCTTTTTGGCTGACAAAAAAAGCTGCCTCAATCGCAGCTTCTTGAGAAGCCGCTGGAGACATCTTCAGGCAATGGATCAGTCCATCAATGGCTTTTTTAGTTTCCGGTGTGTTTGTCGTTTTTAGGGCTCTATAATAAAAGTTGGCTGCGCTTTCAAAATCTGAAGGATGGCGGTTGTTCAGCGATTGCGCTGCTTTTTCAATAAGCGCAGGACCAAACTCCAGCAGGGAGGCATTTTCCAGGTCTTGGGCAGAATGGGTATCAATCTTTGAAAGCTGGAAATAACGGCTTGAAATGAGGTTAAGCAAGGCTGGATTCTTTGTGTTTTGTTTTGCGTATTCTAAAGTTGTCCTACAAATTTCGTAGCGCTTTTCAAGTAAAAAAATCTCACTATACTTGACCGCCATGCAAATTCGTTTTATCTCGTCTTGTTCCTTGCTCATTTGATGATCGTATAGGCAGCTTAGCAATTTTTCTTTGAAGTCAAGCAGGAAATGAGCAAGCGCAGCATCTTTTGTCTGAACGCCAACTTGTTTGTAGAGTTGAAGATAACACTGGACATAATAATCGCAGGCCTTGTCATGATCCGCTGCTACACCTTTGCCCTGGAGATAACACTGTGCCAGCGCAAAGCTAATTTCCGGGTACACATCAGCGTATTTGCTAAGGTTTATCAGTGCGCCAAATCCTTTGGCGACATCCCGACTTGAGCTGTATAGATCGAGCAGCGCTTTGGCAATTTGCGCGCGTTTAAGTGGATTGTTAATGGTATTTTTTAATTTCGAAACAAGCATGAGTGCATCTTCGTTATCTTTTCGCAGTGTTGACGCATCAGATTCAATTTCAAATAATGCATGGGTGATGACATTGCGATGGCACCATGTTTTATCATTTTTATATTTGCCAGAGAGATTAAGCGCTAGAATGGTTGAAATGAGCGGGCCATTCATGGGCAGGGCGCGTATGCATTTCATTCCCATGTCATGATCAATGAATGATTTAAAAGGTTCAGGATTTTTTTGAATGGCTTTATTCAGAGCCGGCGCAAGGTCATGCAGCTTCTGATAACGACCGGGATTTGCAGCAATATCATCCCGAAGTTTTGAAACAAACAGGATGAGGTGTGATTCCTCTATGCTTACAAAACTGACTTGATTAAGGAGCAGTGAGCAAATTGCATCGTTATTATTTTTGACAGCGATCTGATAAGGTGAAAAACCCATATTATCTAAGTGAAAGAAAAAGGCTTGACGTAACCACGCCGGTAATATATTCGCTTCTTTGAGTTTATCCAGAAGAAGTCTAACGAGAGGTAAGTCACCAATTTCTACGGCTTGATGTAGCGCTGTTTTTTTAGCTTCCTTTGACCACCCAGAAGCTGTGATGACATTCAGTATGACAGTCGCTGCCTGATCTTCCAGTAAATGCAGGACGTTTTCTATTTGCTTTCTTATTTTCTCATCATCTTTTTTCATCTGAAAGAGAAGCAGATTAAATAGCGTCCAGCCGTTTCTGCTTTTACTGGAAAGCAAGTCTTTAGGACGGGTCGTTTGTTCTAGATAAAGTTCCCAATTTCCTTTGTGATAACAGGTTGAATATAAGACTGTCCAACTGTCATTATCCTGCCATTGCAGCATTTCATCCAGGTTTGCATCTGCTAAATGGCTCAGCAAGATACGGGTACAGGCTTGGTTAAAATTGCTGGCAAGAAGATGAAAGACGGTCGGCTCATCAGTGCTTCTTTTTCCTTTTGGTGTGGTTTTAATTTTTTTTGCAAGAAAAGCGATTAAGTCGGCAGTTTGCATCCGAGAAAGAATATATTGAATGATGCTACTTTCTTTACAAGATAAAAGCGCGTATTCAGCGACTGTCAAAGGAGGTGATTCAACGACTGGTCCATATATTGAATCTGACAGCGATAACACGGCTTTACAGGGTTCGTTCAGCAGTGAGGGAGTGTCTTCAACAAGCAACTGAAGCGTCATGAGATCTTTTTGCGCAAGATTATGCAGAAATGAGTCAATGGCATGAATGCGACGGTCTATTGGAGATAGCATCATAAAACTTTCCTCAGCTGTTGAGCGGGAATTTTAATCTGAGCAGCTAGCAGTATTAATTTTTATTATTTATTAAACGGTAGTAATACAGCATCCGCCATTGTATATTAAATGTTAAATTGGCTCAAGGCTGGTTACTGATGAGCGCATTCGTGACCGTTTTATCAAGCAGGTAGATGGGTTTTCGGGGGTGTCGTTTTCGCAGCTGTTCATATTCATCCAGGCTAATGACGACAAAAACACGCTGGTGACTGTGCCATCGTTGCCAGAAAATTTCATCGTTAATCATCCATGCATGTGTATTCTGATGCTGCATGCCATAGCTCAGTTCATTACGCCAATTCAGAATGTTTACGCGTCTTTGGAGGTAAAAAGGCAGGTCCTGATAGTATTGGTTATAAGTGATGACTTCATCCTGCGGTTTTAAAATGGGTATTAAGCGATTTGCCAGTGGTTGTATTGAGCGCGTATCAATGGCAGGCATGCCTGCCATCACCATAAGAAAGAATAGCCAGGTCGTGACAAAGGTAGCGATGATTGCCTTGCGAATGTCGCGGAAAGCATAGAAGCAGCTGAAAAGAGTTCCTGTTACTAATACCGCTGCAGCAGTGCAAAAATAAATGACAGCTTGTGTTGAATCAGGCAAAACAGCCCGTGTAGTGAACAGATAAAACACGCCAGCGATAATAATCGCCAGTACAACCAAACCAAGATAACCGATGCGTATACCTGTTTGATATTTTTGCGCCAAGCCCTGCGCTAAATAGCGCGCGGTCAGTAGCGCAAGCGGCGGCAAGACAGGCAGGATGTAAGGAATCAGTTTGGATTTGGAAAAAGAGAAAAAGGCAAATATCAAAGCAGCCCACAAGAGTAAAAAAAGTTCCGTCTGATGGCTGCGGCGCGTATGCCAGTTGGAAGGAAGGCTTTTAGCAATTGCTTGGGGCAAAAAGACAATCCACGGGAAAAATCCAAGTATCAGGTTGGGAATGAAAAACCAGACCGGCTGGTAGTGCCCGATTTCTTTCATGGTATAGCGCAAGAAATGTTGTTCAATAAAATAGAAATAAAAAAATTCAGGATTGCGCAAACCCACTACCACATGCCATGGTACAGTGATGAGCAGAAAAATTAGTAAGCAGGAAGGTAAATAAAGACGCTTGAGAAGCCGCCATTCACCCATGAGCACGATCCACGCGCCTATGATCATGACGGGAAAGACAATGCCGATTAAGCCTTTTGTGAGCACAGCGAGCGCTGCGGCTGCGGCCGCGCCCCAAAGATAAATGCGGCGTTTTATGCCAGCGGGTTCCTGGACGCCGAGTAAAAATGCATAGAGGGTTGCTGCCAAAAAAACGGTAACCGGTAAATCCAGGCTGACCATGCGGGTCATGACAAAATACAATGCGCTGGTACCCAAAATGAGCGCTGCCAGCAGACCGGTTGTTCTGTCGTAGAGTTTGCGGCCAGTGAAATACGTGAACAGGCAGCCTAACAAGGCTAGCAGGGCATTAATACTGCGCACAGACCAGAGATTAAGGCCGCCGATTTTGATGGCGGCTGCGCCCAGCCAGTAGAAGAGGACGGGTTTTTCAAAATATTTAATACTGTTTAAATAAGGCGTGACATAATCGCCAGACATCGCCATTTCACGGGCAATTTCAGCATAACGGCCTTCATCCGGCACAAAAAGTGGCCGGCTGCCGAGCAGAATGAAAAAAAGGCCGCCCAAGATGACGAGAAGAAAGCAGATATCTAGCCACCAGGAGGCGTACTGGTTAGGCAGCTGGTGTCGCTGCATAATGGTTCCCGACAGGTCATTTTTTAAGAAACGCAGAATTTATCACATCGATGGGAGGAGGACGAGCGTTTTTAAGGTGGAAGGGGGGGGCCAAGTTCGGTTGCTTGCGGCCGAATTTTATAAAAAGCAGTCTGTTCAGAAGACAATTTACGTTATAATACCAAGGGTTTGTTTGCGGACACTGGATTATCATGAAAAAGTCATTATTGGTTTTTATCTTTTTAACTTTTCTTCCGGCTGCATCAGCCTGGGCAGTAAAAGTCGCAAGCCTCTATCAGGCTGAAATACCGGTGGCTTCACAATCCCAGGATGAGCGGGCACAGGCGATGAAGGAAGGGCTCGTTCAAGTCCTGATCAAAGTGAGCGGCAATGCTGATATTGAAAAAAATGCCATCATCAAGTCCAGCCTGCAGAGAGCGGATTACTATGTGCAGGAATATAGTTATGCTTTGCCGTCTTCAACTTCTTCACAGTACCTGTTACAGGTCCACTTCAATACCAAAGACATCAACCAACTGTTAAAGAGAGCAGGTCTTGCCCATTGGAAAGAGAGCAGGCCATTAACATTGGTATGGTTGGCGGTGACGGATCCGCAGCACTCAGCGATGATTATCGATTATGAAACACCCGGCGATGTATTGGAAGACATGAAACAGCAAGGTAAAAAATATGGTCTACCTCTGATTTTTCCGATGATGGACATGTCAGACGTGAACCGGGTGACGCCTGCGGATGTGAGCGCAATGGACGTGTCTACACTTAAAGAAGCGGGTAAACGCTATTCGCCGGATGCATTGCTCATTGGCAATCTCGAACAGTCAGAGACAGGAGCAAAAAGCCAGTGGCAGCTGGTGTTGGGAGAAGATCAGTGGAACTGGACGATTACCGGTAAAACCAGCCATGACATGATTGCCGAGCTGTTTAATCAGATTAGCCAAACCCTTGCCAAACGCTATGTCGTGAAGAGCGCGAATGCGTCACAGCGCTGGGTGAAGCTGGAAATTTCCAACGTGAATCGCCGCAACGATCTTTCACAACTGATGCAATACCTCAAACAGCTAACGCCAGTGCAGCAAGTGCAACTTTCACAGGTATCGGGGGATAGGGTGGAATTATCTGTTTTAATCACAGGATCCCTTTCCGCTTTTCAACAAAATGCTTCTATAGGCCAGCGTCTCATTCTTAAAGAACAGGACGAAACCGATAGCAAGTTAATTTACGAGTGGCTGCACTAAGATTTTCGTAGGGTTTCGCATGATACACAAATCATCCGCGCAATTAACGCTGGGTCTCAGCTTAAAAGATGAAGCCACATTTGATAATTTTTATGCGGGTAAAAACGCAGAAATGATTTCAGCGCTAAAAAAAACATCTGTGGGTGAAGGGGAGCGTGTTGTTTATTTATGCGGGAGTCGTGGCCAGGGATTGAGCCACCTTTTGCAGGCTTGTTGCCACTATGCCCACCAGCAACAGCGTAGTTCAGTTTATCTTCCCTTGGCACAGTTATTACCGCTTTCACCTGAAGTATTAAGCGGCCTTGAAATGCTCTCTCTTATTTGCCTGGACGATGTTCACGTCGTGGCGGGATTGCCTGAATGGGAAGAGGCTATTTTTCATCTTTATAATCGAATTTATGACGCGGGCGGCAGTGTGGTGATTACGGGGAATGAATTACCCAAATCCATTCCAATGCGTTTGCCGGATCTGGTTTCACGCTTATCATGGGGAGTAGTTTATCAGCTTTATCCATTGTCGGATGAAGAAAAACGTATTGTGTTAACGATGAGTGCCATGAGACGCGGTATTAGTTTGCCGGAAGAAGTAGGCAAATATATTTTAACCCATTGTCCGCGGCACATGGGCACCTTGGTGGCGGCGCTGGATGCTTTGGATAAAGCGTCATTGGCAGCGCAGCGTCGGCTGACCATTCCATTTGTGAAAGAAGTACTGGAAATTTAGTAGAGTATTAAGAAATGGCTGTGATCCTGAGTGCGCGCTTTGCGTTCGGGATCACAAGTTCGTGAGTACCTGTTTGACCGTTTAAGGAGTAAGCATGTCACAGATTAGAGAAATCAAGGCGCGTGAAATTCTTGATTCGCGCGGCAATCCCACGGTGGAAGCGGAAGTTATGTTGACGAGCGGTGAGATCGGCCGCGCAGCTGTTCCGTCCGGTGCGTCGACGGGATCGCGTGAAGCAATTGAGCGGCGCGACCAGGATGCAAAACGCTATCTGGGAAAAGGCGTACGTCAGGCGGTTTCATTTATACAGCAGGATTTGAATAAGGCGCTGAAGGGCTTTGATGTCACCCGCCAACAAGAATTGGATGATGCCATGATCGCACTGGATGGAACGGCTAATAAGGCAAAATTGGGCGCAAACGCATTGCTGGCTGTTTCACTGGCGGCGGCAAAGGCAGCAGCAAAAAGCCGGCGGGAACCCCTTTATCAATATTTGGGTGGTCATGCCCATTATGTATTGCCCGTGCCGATGATGAACATTATCAATGGTGGTGCGCATGCGGATAATAACATTGATTTCCAGGAATTTATGATTTTGCCGGCGGGTTTTGCTACTTTCTCTGATGCGCTGCGCGCAGGCACGGAAGTTTTTCATCATTTAAAACAGTTGCTGAAAACAAAAAACTTCAACACCAATGTGGGTGATGAAGGTGGGTTTGCGCCTGATTTGCCGAGCCAGGAAGCGGCGCTGGAATTCATTCTCGAGGCGATTACGCGCGCCGGTTATCAACCTGAAAAAGAAATTTATCTGGGACTGGATGTAGCCAGCAACGAATTATACCGCGATGGACAATACCATTTGCAGGGGGAAAAGCGCACACTCTCAGCGGAGGGCTTTATCGATTATCTCGCTCGTTTAGTAGATCAGTATCCCATTATCAGTATTGAAGACGGCATGGCTGAAGATGACTGGAAGGGCTGGCAAGCATTAACGAAGCAGTTAGGTCAGCGCGTTCAACTGGTCGGGGACGATCTTTTTGTGACAAACACGAGCCTCTTGCAGAAAGGCATTGAGCAGCATGTCGCGAACGCCATTCTGATTAAGCCTAACCAGATTGGTACGCTCACTGAAACGCTTGCTGCCATCGAGCTGGCCAAAAACGCGCAATATAACACGGTGATTTCGCATCGTTCCGGCGAAACAGAAGACACAACCATTGCGGATCTTGCGGTGGCGACCAATGCGGGACAGATCAAGACGGGTTCATTATGTCGCACGGATCGCGTTGCCAAGTATAACCAGCTGCTGCGCATTGAAGAACAGCTCGGCAGCAAAGGCCAGTACGCCGCTCGCCGCGTTTTTGACAGATTAACCCAGGGATCCAGAAGCAGAGTGCCGGGCTGATGTCACGTTTACATTGGAACATATTATTTGCGACACTGACCATTCTATTGATTTTTCTTCAATACCGACTATGGTTCGAATCGGGTGGTATTCGCGACATGCTGCGTCTTAGGCAAACACTGGCTTCACAAACCATGGAG